>JAKAQB010000001.1 GCA_021811865.1 Actinomycetes bacterium
CCGTACGCCCCGGTCGTCAGCCGTGCGCTCACCACCCGCCCGGCGGGGCAGCGACGTCGTGCCGGCGCCCACCGGGCCGCCGGCCGGGCCGGTGAGGCTGCGGACGAGCAGCGCCGAGCGCGCCGTCGCAGCGCGGTGGGCTGGGGAGCCGGCGGCGACGAGCGGGGCGAGCCAGCTCTGCCACGCGACGACGGTGTCGTCGACCAGCCGGCGGGCGGCGCCGACCGACAGCGCCGGGGCGACCGAGCGGCGGTCGTCGACGGTGACGACCAGCGACTCACCGGGCTCGAGGCGGCGGACCCCCCGCCACCGGGGGCGGTTCCGGCCGAGCGGCGCCGGCGCGAAGTCCACACCTGCCCGCACCACCAGCGACCCCCACGCCACGCCCTCCGATGTGGCGTCCACCCGGCCGGAGCCAGCGCCCGGCAGCACCTCGACTTCGATCTCCACCGGACCGGCGAGCGCCGTTGCAACCCTGACGACGCGTCCCGCCGGGAGGATCCGGCCGGCCGACGTCCCCGCCCAGGCAAGGGCGTCGAGGACCTGCACCGCCTGCCCGGTACCAGTCCGCAGGACCGTCTCGGCCACGAGGGAATCGCCGACGTAGCGCTGCGAGCCGGGCGGCAGCTTCCGGCCGGAGCCGGTGCCCTCCCGGACGGGCCCGACCCTCACCGCAGCCCCGCCGGGGTCGAGCAACCGCCACAGCGCCGGCGGCCCGTCGAAGCTCGCCGGGCAGTACCAGTCGATGGTGCCGTCGGCGGCGACGAGGGCGCCTCGCACCCCGTCGGCGATCCATGCCCGGGCGGCGAGGGGGACCCGGTCGGCGTCGGTCAGCACGGGACCGGTGGCGGTTGCTCGGGCGCCGACTTCGACGGGCCAGGCTCAGAGTTGGGTTCAGACGCCGACTTCGACGACCTCCACCTCCAGCTGCCCGCTCGGAGCGTCGTAGGCGACCGTGTCACCCTTCCGCTTCCCGATCAGCGCCTGGCCGAGCGGCGAGTTGGGGGACACCACCGAAACCCCCTCGCGACGTTCCTCGATCGAGCCGATCAGGAACTGCTCGACGTCGTCGTCACCGGCGTAGCGCAGGGCGACCACGACGCCGGTGCGGACGGCGCCGTCGGAGGGGGCGGCGTCGGAGTCGACGATCTCGGCGCCGGCGAGCATGGCTCCCAGCTGGCGGATGCGCAGCTCCATCTTCCCCTGGCTGTCCTTGGCGGCGTGGTAGTCACCGTTCTCGGACAGGTCGCCGAGGGCGCGGGCCGCCTCGATGGCACGGGCGATCTCGACGCGTCCCCGGGTCCTCAGATCCTCGAGCTCCGCCTGGAGGCGCTCGTAGGTCTCGCGCGTCAGTTGCGTCTCGGCCATGAGGGCCGAGGCTAGTCGTCCGCCGGTTGACGCCGGCCCCGGGCATGAACGACACTGTGGGGGTGACCCCTGCCCAGCCCCATGTGATCCCGCAGGTATTCATCGTGTAGCACACCGGCGCTCCGCCGGTGTGCCTGCCGACCGTCCCCGAGGGGGCGGTCGTCGTCTGTCCGGGCCCTTCCCCGCCCGGCTCCCCGCCCACCCCCCAGGTGAACGACCCGAGGTGAACGACCCGAAGTGAGCATGGTGAGCACCCACCGCATCGCAGTCATCCCCGGCGACGGCATCGGCACCGAGGTCGTCCCCGTAGCGCTGGATGTCGCCCGAGCCGCCGGCGCCGAGCTCGAGACCGTCGAGTACGACCTCGGCGGGCGGCGCTACCTGGCCACCGGCGAGGTGCTGCCTCCAAGCGTCCTCGAGGAGCTGAGGGGCTTCGACGCCATCCTGCTCGGCGCCATCGGCACGCCTGAGGTCCCGCCCGGGGTGCTCGAGCGGGGGCTCCTGCTGCGGCTGCGCTTCGCCCTCGACCTCTACGTCAACCTGCGGCCGTTCCGTGCCGACGCCGCTGCCGGCTCCGGTGAGCAGCTCGACGTGGCCGTCGTGCGCGAGAACACCGAGGGCACCTACGCCGGCGAGGGCGGCTTCCTGCGCAAGGGCACCCCGGCAGAGGTCGCCACCCAGGGGTCGGTCAACACGCGCTTCGGGGTGGAGCGCTGCGTGCGCTTCGCCTTCGAGCTGGCCCGCAGCCGGGCTCGCCACCACCTCACGCTGGTCCACAAGACCAACGTGCTGTCCTTCGCCGGCGACCTGTGGCAGCGGACCTTCGACGATCTCGCCGCCCAACACCACGACGTCACCACCGCCTACAACCATGTCGACGCCGCCTGCATCCACCTGGTGGCGTCTCCCTCGCGCTACGACGTCATCGTCACCGACAACCTCTTCGGCGACATCCTCACCGACCTCGCCGGCGCGGTCGCCGGCGGCATCGGGCGGGCAGCGTCGGCCAACCTCAACCCGGAGCGCAACGGGCCGTCGCTCTTCGAGCCGGTGCACGGTTCGGCCCCGGACATAGCCGGCAGCGGCACCGCCGACCCGACCGCCGCAGTCGTGTCGGCGGCGATGATGCTCGACTTCCTCGGCGACACCGACGTCGCGGCGCGCATCACCAAAGCAGTGGAGAGCACGCCGGCCCAACCAGGCCGCTCCACGAGCGAGACCGGCGCCGCCATCACCCGACGGCTGTAGAGCCCGAAGACCGTAGAGCCCGAAGACCGTAGAGCCCGAAGACTGTAGAGAACGAAGAAAGGCTGCAGCGAGATGCCCATCACCCCCACAGAGAAGATCTGGATGGACGGCGAGCTCGTCGACTGGGACGACGCCCGCATCCACGTGCTCACCCACTCGCTGCACTACGGCTGCGGCGTCTTCGAGGGCATCCGGGCGTACGCCACCGACGAGGGCCCGGCGATCTTCCGCCTGCACGACCACGTCCGGCGGCTGTTCCGCTCGGCTCACATCTTCATGATCGACGTCCCCTTCAGCGACGAGGAGATCGTGACGGCCACCAAGCAGACGGTGGCGGTCAACGGGCTCGACCAGTGCTACATCCGGCCGCTCGTCTACCTCGGCTACGGGGAGATGGGCCTCAACCCGCTGCTCGCGCCGGTGCAGGTGTCGATCGCGGTGTGGCCGTGGGGCGCCTACCTCGGCGAGGAGGGGATGGCGCGCGGCGTGCGCATGAAGATCAGCTCCTGGCAGCGCCACGCTCCCAACGCCATCCCGCCGGCCGCCAAGGGCACGGGCATGTACATCAACAGCTCGATGGCCAAGATCGAGGCGATCAAGGCCGGCTACGACGAGGCCATCCTCCTGTCCCCGCAGGGGTACGTGTCGGAGTGCACCGGCGAGAACATCTTCGTCGTGCGGGGTGGGCGGATCGTCACGCCGCCGCTGTCGGCCGGCGCCCTGGAAGGCATCACCCAGGACACGGTGCTCACCCTCGCCCGGGACCTCGGCTACGAGGTCGGCACGGGGAACATCCTGCGCTCGGATCTGTACGTCGCCGACGAGGCGTTCATCACCGGCACAGCGGCGGAGCTCGTCCCGATCAGCTCGGTCGACGACCGCGACGTCGGGGACGGCAAGCCGGGGCCCATCACCAGGCGCCTCCAGGAGCTGTACGGGGAGGTCGTCCGCGCGAAGGTGGACCGCTACAAGGACTGGAACGAGCATGTCCGCTGACATGCGGGAGGTGCCCCCCCGCATGTCAGCGGGCGGCCACGGGCTGCCCCGGGAGCTGCCCGAGTCGGTCGACATCTACGACACGACCCTGCGCGACGGGTCGCAGCAGGAGGGTCTGTCGCTCACCGTCGACGACAAGCTGCGGGTTGCCGAGCAGCTCGACCACCTGGGCGTCGCCTACATCGAAGGTGGCTGGCCGGGAGCCAACCCCAAGGATGCCGAGTTCTTCCGCCGGGCCTCGGCCGGTGAGCTGCGGCTCCACCACGCCACGCTCGTGGCCTTTGGCTCGACCCGCAAGGCCGGTGGGCGGGCCGAGACCGATCCGGTGCTCGCCGACCTGCTCGCCGCGGCCACACCGGTCGTATGCCTCGTGGCCAAGTCGGCGCGGTGGCACGTCACCGAGACCCTCCGCACCTCCCTCACCGAGGCGATCGACATGGTCGCCGACTCCGTTGCCTACCTCCGGTCGGAGGGGCGCCGGGTGTTCGTCGACGCCGAGCACTTCTTCGACGGTCACCGTGACCATCCCCGTTTCCCGCTGGACGTGCTGCTCGCCGCCGAGGAGGCCGGCGCCGAGGCGGTCGTGCTCTGCGACACCAACGGTGGCAGCCTCCCCTTTGAGGTCGAGGCGATCGTAGGGGCGGTCCGTGACCGCGTCGGCATCACCCTCGGCGGCCACTTCCACAACGACTCCGGGTGCGCCGTCGCCAACTCGCTGGCTGCGGTCCGCCAGGGTGCCACCCACGTGCAGGGCTGTGTCAACGGGTATGGCGAACGCACCGGCAACGCCGACCTCACCGCCGTCGTTCCGGACCTCACCGTGAAGATGGGAGTGGAGACGATCCCCCGCGAGCGGTTGGGCCGGCTCACCGCCGTCGCCCACCACATCGCCGAGGTGGTCAACGTCGCCCCCGACCCCCACCAGCCCTTCGTCGGCGTGTCGGCTTTCGCCCACAAGGCCGGGCTGCACACCAGCGCGATCGCCCGACAGCCGGGGGCGTACGAGCACGTCGCCCCCGAGACGGTCGGCAACGGGACGAGGTTCGTGGTGTCGGAGATGGCGGGGCGTTCGACGGTCGCGCTGAAGGCGGAGGAGCTCGGCCTCCCCCTGCCCGAGGCGGTCCTCGGCGACGTGGTGGAGCGCCTCAAGCAGCTCGAGCACGGCGGGTTCCACTTCGAGGTGGCGGACGGCTCCCTCGAGTTGCTGCTGCGGCAGGCGGCGGGCTGGAAGCAGCCGTTCTTCCGGCTGGAGTCGCACCGGGTGATCACCGATCTCAGGGAGGACGGCAGCTTCGTCACCGAGGCCACCGTCAAGCTGCACGTCGGCGACGAGCGGGTGCTCGCCACCGCCGAGGGGAACGGGCCGGTCAACGCCCTCGACGCCGCCCTGCGCAAGGCGATCGGCCCGACCCACCCGGCGCTGTCACACATCCACCTCACCGACTACAAGGTGCGGGTGCTCGACACGGCGCGCGGCACGGAGGCGGTTACACGGGTGCTCGTCGACAGCACGGACGGGGAGAGGACCTGGACGACGATAGGCGTGTCCCCCAACGTGATCGAGGCGTCGTGGGCGGCGCTCGAGGACTCGGTCGTGCTCGGGTTGCTGCACGCCGGCGACGCCGACCAGGCTGGGCGGCCGTGACGCAACCGGACTACGTCCCGGTCCGGCCGAGCGATCGGGTCCGGCCCTCCGAGCGCCTCAACCTCCCGGGTGCCCGGCGCCAGGTTCGCCCCGGCGAGCTGCTCGAGCTGACGCCGCCGGTGGGTGACCGCTTGGGTGCCGCCGGCCCGGATCTCGGCTACGGCCTCAAGCTCGCCAAGCGCCTCGAGCCCCGCCTGACCGTCCCCGAAGCAGAGGACGTCCACGACGTCGTTGCCGGCTGCTTCGCGTGTGGCGCCCGCCGGGCGGCGACGTACGGCCGGGCGCCCGTCATCTACGACTTCGAGTGGGCCTATACCCTGTGGGGGTATCTGGGGCAACCACCGGAAGACCTCGTCGCTGCCCGCGCCCCGGCGATGCGAGGCGCCGCCCACGACTACTGGCACCAGCGGGCCGTGGCCGACGCCGTCGCCGCCGAGGCCATCCGCCTGACGCCGGCGCAGGTGGCCGAGCGCATCGGCGAGTGGAGGAGCTTCCTAGACCTGTAGCCGGGCGAGGTCGCCGGGAGCGTTGATCGTGACGCGCCGGGCGCCGTCGACGGTGCGCCTGACCATGCCCGACAGCTCGCCGCCCGGCCCGAGCTCGACGAAGGTGTCGGCTCCCAGGCTGCGCATGGTGAGCAACGACTCGCGCCAGCGGACCGGGGCGGACAGCTGCGTGGCGAGGAGCGAGGGAAAGTCCTCCCCGTGAGCCGCCCCGTCCACATTGGTCACGACCGACCTCGCGGCGGGCAGGAACGCCGCTGCGGCGATGGCGCGCTCCAAACGCTCCTGCGCTGCGGACATCAGCGGCGAGTGGAAGGCGCCGCCCACCGGAAGGGCCATGACCCGCTTGGCGCCGAGCTCCGCCGCCCTCCGGCCGGCGGCCGACACGCCATGGGCCGTGCCAGCGATGACGATCTGGCCCGGAGCGTTGTCGTTGGCGACCCATGCGCCGTCAACGTCCTCGCAGGCGCGGGCGACGAGCTGCGGTTCCAGGCCGAGCACGGCGGCCATGGTGCCCGGGCTCGCCTCGGCGGCGGCCTGCATCGCTTCGGCCCGCTCGACGACGAGGACGGCTGCGTCTTTTTCCGCGAGCACTCCCGCAGCGACCAGGGCGGTGTACTCCCCGAGGCTGTGGCCGGCGACGGCTGCCACTGCCCGCTCAGCGAGGCCGGCGGCGCGCGCCGCGTCCAGGATGACGAGCGACAGGGCGAAGGTGGCCGGCTGGGCGTTGCGCGTCTGGCGCAGCGTCTCGGCGTCCGCCTCGAGCAGCAGCCCGCCGACATCGCGCCCGGATGCCTCGCTGACACGCTCGACGACCGCCCACGAAGGATGGTCCCGCCAAGGCGCACCCATGCCGGCGCGCTGCGAACCCTGGCCGGGGAACAGGAGGGCGAGCACGGCCGGCCAGGCTACGTCTGGCCGGGGTTGGCGCGAGAATCGACCCATGCAGCCGATGACCCTCTCCCCCGAGCAGCACGAGTTCCGTGCCGCCGTGCGCGCCCTCGCCGAGGATCGCATCGCCCCACGCGCGGCGGAGGTGGACGCCACCGGCGAGTTCCCGTGGGACAACTTCAAGGACTGCGTCGAGATGGACCTGCCGGGCCTCGGCATCCCCGAGGCGTACGGCGGAAGCGGCGCCGACCACGTCACCCAGGCGATCCTCGTCGAGGAGCTGGCGCGGGTGTGCGCCTCGACGAGCCTCATCTTCGCCGTCAACGCCCTCTCGACGCTGCCACTGGTCAACTGGGCGTCCGAGGAGGTCAAGGCGAAGTACCTGCCGCCCATCGCCCGGGGGGAGTCGCAGGCCAGCTACTGCCTGTCGGAGGCCGACGCCGGCAGTGACGCCGCCGCCATGAAGGCCCGCGCCGTGCGCGACGGCGACGAGTACGTGCTGTCCGGCTCGAAGTACTGGATCAGCAACGCAGGCATCTCCGACGTGTACGTCGTGTTCGCCAAGACCGACCCCGACCCCGGCGCCGGTGGCGTGTCGTGCTTCGTGGTCGAACGGGACTGGGGCCTCCGCTTCGGCAAGCTGGAGAAGAAGCTCGGCGTGCGCGGCAGCCCGACGAGGGAGGTGATCCTCGACGGTGTCCGGGTCCCCGTCGCCAACCGGGTGGGGGAGGAGGGCGAGGGTTTCAAGGTGGCCATGCACACCCTCGACCGCAGCCGCACGTCCATCGCCGCCCAGGCGGTCGGGATCGCGCAGGGCGCTCTCGACCAGGCCACGGCGTACGTCAAGCAGCGCAGGGCGTTCGGCCGGCCGATCGCCGAGTTCCAGGGCCTGCAGTTCATGCTCGCCGACATGGCCATGCGCACCGAGGCGGCACGCATGCTGACCTACCGGGCCTGCGCACTCATCGACGAGGGGGACCCCGAGGGGCAGCTGACGGCTGCCGGTGCCGCCGCCAAGTGCTTCGCCGGCGACACCGCCATGGCCGTCACCACCGACGCGGTGCAGCTCCTCGGCGGCTACGGCTACACCCAGGACTTCCCCCTCGAGCGCATGATGCGTGACGCGAAGATCACCCAGATCTACGAGGGCACCAACCAGATCCAGCGGGTCGTCTTGGCGAGACAGCTGCTCAAGTAGTCTTCTTGCTGCCGGACGCTCGGGCCGTCCAGGAGCCATCCCTACTCCCATCCCTACACCTGGCCGGAGCGCCGGCACCAGAGACCCTGCGAGGCGAGGGCGCGACCCTCTCGGCTGCTGCCGCCCAGGGAGAACCGACCGCACCGAAGGAGTCCTGCAAGCCATCCCATCGCTCTGCGGTGGTGACGCAGGAAGGCGGCGGCGAACATGCAACCGTCGCCCACCGGCAGGAGGCATGAGCAGCCACCCAGCGTGGCCCTGGAGAGGTGGACTCGCGCCCAGAACGCCGACTCGGAGCGCGCCGCCGCACCGAGTTGGGCGCTCGTGATGGAGCGTTCTGTCGCGCAGCTGTGGCCGGCGGGACTGAAGGAGCCGGATGAGCCTGTCCTGGGAGTCCGATTGTTACTTCGCCGAACGCCTGAGCACGGACCACCCGGAACGCTACGACTGCAGCGGCCGCCACTGGGTCTTCGATGTGTCGATCGCTTCGAGCGCCGGCTGGAGCCGCTCGAGGTCATCGGGCTCGTCAAACCACTCGTCGTCGGCGCGGACGGCTTGATTGAGCGCTATGGCGAGCGCAAGGGTGGATCGGATCAATGCTAGCGGAGGTACGCGAGCAGATTCGGTGGCGATCACCTCCTGGTCGACGAGCGCGCACGCGAGGTGTCAACTGGGGAGGCAGACCACGACAGCGACGGTGGCGAGCCAGGCTGTCATGCACGCGTAGAACACGCGTTCGACGCCGCCGAAGTAGTGCGTTCGACGGGCGAGTGCCATGCCGATGAGAGAGAGGGCCATGAGGAGGGCGAGCAACTCGCTGGCGGCGGCCATCCCGGGATGGATTCCGTCGCGGTTGAGAAGGCTCGCGAGCTCCCGGCTGGCGAGACTGGCGGCGAGGAAGGCTGCGACGGCCAGCACGCCGTGGCGGTTGCCCGTCGGGGTACGCGTGGCGCCGGGGGCGTCCATCGGGAACCAGCTGATGAGGGCTCGGGAGACAGCGAAGGTGGCACAGAGCGCAACGACGACCCCGACCGGTCCGGGGAGGGTTGCGACGCCGATGGCGGCGCCGGTGCCCGCCATGGCGTAGGCGAGGGTCTGAACGCGGTAGCCGACCGGGTGCTCGCTGATGCCGTACTGGCTGACGGCATTGCGCAGGGGGGAGAGCCCGGTGGGCACGACATGGAGGAGCACCAGTGCTGCCAGGCCGACGACCAGGCCGGCGGCGATGAGCGCCGCGCCGGCTACCTGCATGACGTCCTCGTAGCGGTCGTGGTCATCGAGCGGGGGTGAGCGGCCGGGGAGGACCGCGTAGCGGTGGTTGACAGTAGGCAACCAAGTTGCATACCTGTAGGATACGCTCCCGTGACCTCCGACGCAACGGGCAACTATCGCTTCGGGGACCTTCTGGCGCTTGCCCGCCGCAGCTGGATCCGGCGCATGGGCGACGAGCTTGACCGGCGGGGGTATCCCGGCTACCGCGTCGCCGACGCCGCCAGCATGCGCATGCTCCTCCAGGCCCCTCTCTCTATCGGCAGCCTCGGCAGTACGCTCGGCGTCACCAGGCAGGCAGCCCGCAAGGTCGCCCGGCAACTCCACCAGCGTGGCTACGCGACCACGGCATCTGACCCTGACGACGCCCGCAAGGTCGTCGTCGTGCTCACGGATGAGGGTCGCGCCTACGCCCGTGCGATCGTGGAGGTCATCGCCTCGCTCAACCAGACCCTGGCCCAACGAGTGAGCCCGGACCAGCTCGTCGCGGCCGACACCGTCCTGCGCGCCGCTATGACCGATGACGACGAGCTCTCAGCCGTAGCCCAGCGGATCCCCTCCCCGACACCTACCCGAAGTCGTACCTAGCGTTACCTGGCGCCGACCCCGGTGCTGTTGTGGCGGAAGGTGATGATCATGCGCTCGTCGTTGGCCGGCGGGTCCACCTCGTGGAGAGGGCACTGGCTCTCGGGTGTGGGCCAGCGCGCTCCTTGCCGGATGGATGGCCGCGGTGGGCCGTGATGTGGCCGGTGCCGGCGGGGTCGGGGCCCCTGAGCGCCTCGTTGAACGGCGGGACGGGGGGCAGGCCCTGCTGGCGGCGCCGGCCCCGCTGCTCGAGCGGCAACCGCCGGCCGGCCCGGTCGAGGCACTGGCCGGCGCCTCGGCCCCCTTCGGGAGGGCACTGGTAGCCAGCTCGGTGCGTTCGCTGCGCCTCGGTGCACACAGGCCTCGAATCGAGCTCCTGTGCACCGAGCTCTTACTGCACCGAATTTGGGGACGCTCCCGCCAAGGGCACGATCGGCCGGCCCACGGTTCGCCGGCCACGGCGGGAGGGTAGGGAGCCCCCGTGCTCGGCCTGCCCGACCCGGTCGTCGCGTGCCTGTTCGACCTCGATGGTGTGTTGACCGACACAGCGTTGGTGCACGCCCGGGCCTGGAAGGTGACCTTCGACGACTACCTCCGAGAGACGTCGGCGCACACGGGGGGGACTTTCACCCCCTTCGACATCCACGACGACTACGACCGCTACGTCGACGGAAAGCCGCGAGCGGCCGGCGTCCGGGACTTCCTCGCCTCCCGCGGCATCACGCTGCCGGAGGGGCGTGAGGATGACCCTCCCTCCGCCGAGACTGTGCAAGGCCTCGGCAACCGCAAGAACGAGCTCCTCCTCGCACTCATCCGCCGCGACGGCGTGGCCGTGTTCGAGGGGTCTCGGCGCTACCTCGAGGCCGTCCGGGCCGGCGGGATGCGCACGGCGGTGGTGTCCTCCAGTGCCAACACCGCCGAGGTGACCGCTGTGACCGGACTCGACCGCCACCTCGATGTGCGCGTGGACGGCGTCGTCGCCGAGCAGCAGCACCTGGCGGGCAAGCCGGCGCCCGACACGTTCCTCGAGGCCGCCCGCCGTCTGGGCGTCGAGCCCTCCGCTGCTGCGGTGTTCGAGGACGCCCTCGCCGGCGTCGAAGCCGGACGTGCCGGCCGGTTCGGCGCAGTCATCGGTGTCGACCGGGTCGGCCAGCGCGACGCACTCGCCGCTCACGGCGCCACCCGTGTGGTGTCGGACCTGTCCGAGCTGCTCGATCCGTGACCCGCAGCAGGAAGGACCTGCGCCAGGACCGGCAGTTTGCCCCGGACCCTTGGCAGGTGCGCGAGGACGGGCTCCGCCTCGACCGCCTGGCCCAGACCGAGTCGGTCTTCGCCCTCGCCAACGGCCACATCGGCCTGCGGGGGAACCTCGACGAGGGCGAGCCGTTCGGGATGCCAGGCACCTATCTCAACGGCGTATTCGAAAAGCGCCCGCTGCCCTACGCCGAGGCGGGCTACGGCTACCCCGAGGCCGGCCAGACCGTCGTCGACGTCACCAACGGCAAGATCCTGCGCCTCCTCGTCGACGACGAGCCCCTCGACGTCCGCTACGGCACGCTGCAGCACCACGAGCGGGTGCTGGACCTGCGCCAAGGCGTCCTACGGCGCCTCGCCCAATGGCGGTCCCCTGGTGGTGCGACCGTTCGCCTCCGCTCGACCCGGCTCGTCTCCCTCGTGCAGCGGGCCGTGGTCGCCATCGAGTACGTGGTCGAGGCGCTCGACGATCCGCTGCGCGTCGTCGTGCAATCCGAGCTGGTCGCCAACGAGGAGGTACCGGTCAGCACCGGTGACCCCCGCGTCGCGGCAGCACTCGACCGCCCGCTCGAGGCCCTCGACGCGCGCGCCCACGACCGGGGCGTGCACCTCGTGCACACGACCCGGCGCAGCGGTATGCGCATCGCCGCCTACATGGCGCACCACTCCGAGGGGCCCGAGGACCTGTCCAGCGAGTCGACCGTGTACGAGGACGTCGGGCGGACGACGTTCATCGCCACCGTCGAGCCGGGCCGGCCGTTGCGGATCGTGAAGTACCTCACCTACGGCTGGTCGGCGACGAGGTCGGTGCCGGCACTGCGCGACCAGGTCGGCGCGGCGGCGGCCGGCGCCCGCCACACCGGATGGGAGGGGCTGCTGGACGAGCAGCGGGAATACCTCGACCTGTTCTGGTCCCGCTCCGACGTCCGCGTCGACGGCGACACGGAGATCCAGCAGGCCGTGCGCTTCGCCGTCTTCCAGATCCTCCAGTCCGGAGCCCGGTCCGAGGAGCGGGCCATACCGGCCAAGGGCCTCACCGGGCCCGGCTACGACGGCCATGCCTTCTGGGACACCGAGGCGTTCGTGCTGCCCGTGCTCACCTACACCGAACCGAGGCCGGCGGCCGACGTCCTCCGGTGGCGTCAGTCCACGTTGCCCGCCGCCCGTGAACGGGCGAGGGCGCTCGGGCTGGAGGGGGCGGCGTTCCCGTGGCGCACCATCGGAGGCGAGGAGTGCGGGGCCTACTGGCCGGCCGGTTCGGCGGCGTTCCACGTCAACGCCGACATCGCCGACGCGGCACGCCGCTACGTCGAGGCGACCGGGGACAACGACTTCGAGCGTGACACCGCCACCGAGTTGTACGTCGAGACGGCTCGGCTGTGGATGTCACTCGGCTTCTTCGACGAGGCGGGCGAGTTCCGCATCGACGGCGTCACCGGCCCGGACGAGTACAGCGCCCTCGGCGACAACAACGTGTACACCAACCTGATGGCCCAGCGGAACCTGCGCTGCGCCGTGGCGGCCGTGCGGCGGTGGCGTGGCGCTGGGGGCGGTACTGGTGGTGCAGGTGGCGGTGCTGGCGGCGGGGGCGGGGGCGGTGCTGGCGGCGGCGGGGGCGTGGGCGGCTCCCGGCGTCGTGCCGCCGACGACGTCGAGGAGGAGGAGCTGGCGTCCTGGAGCCGGGCAGCGGACTCCATGCGCATACCCTGGGACCCCGAAAACGGCGTACACCCACAACACGAGCAGTTCACCGCCTACGAGCGCTGGGACTTCGCGACAACGTCCCCCGAGGAGTACCCGCTGCTGCTCCACTACCCCTACTTGCAGCTGTACCGCAAGCAGGTCGTGAAGCAAGCCGACCTCGTGATGGCCCTGTGGGTGTGCGGGGACGCGTTCACGCCGGCGCAGAAGGAAGCCAACTTCGCCTACTACGAGCCGCTGACGGTGCGGGACTCGTCCCTATCCGCTGCCGTGCAGTGCATCGTCGCGGCCGAGACCGGACACCTCGACCTCGCCTACGACTACTGGGGCGAGGCGTCACTCATGGACCTCCACGACCTCGAGCACAACACCGCCGACGGTCTGCACATGGCGGCGCTGGCGGGGGCGTGGCTCGGTGCGGTCTACGGCTTCGGCGGGATGCGCGACCACGGCCCGGGGCTCCTCTTCCGGCCGCGGCTGCCGGCGGCGCTGCGCCGCCTGGGCTTCACCATCTTCTGGCGCGACGGCAAGCTGTCGGTGGACATCGACGCTCACCACGCCAGGTACCGCTGGGAGGACGGCCAGGTCGTGCAGTTCCAGCACTACGACCAGCGCGTCGAGCTGGCTGCCGGCAGGCAGCGCTCGCTGCCGATCCCGCCCCTGCCCACCCGGCCGGCGCTCGAGCAGCCGCCGTACCGGCGCCCCGCCCGGAGGGTGCCTCCGGTCTGACTGGCGTGACTGGCCGGCGAGGGCGGTGGATGCGGCGAGGGCGGTGGATGCGGCGAGGGCGGTGGATGCGGCGAGGGCGGTGGATGCGGCGAGGGCGGTGGATGGCTGGCTCCCCCGCGTTGTTTGGGCAGTTGACCGCGATAATCGCGGTCAACTGCCCAACAAACGGCTCCGAGCGGACGCCGGATGCAGGACGCCAGGCGAGATGGCCGTGCGTCGCTCCTCAACACTGTCGTGGCGATCGTCGAACAGCGCCACGTACGGCGCCTCCAGCAGCACCCGTTGCTGCCCCTGGCATGACACCAGTGACCGGCCGGGCAGGTGCACACGGTGGTGGCTCGCCAGCGGGGCCTGCTTCCGGCATGAACTCGACTCGCCGGCGGCGTCCGGCGGCGTCCGGGGGATCTACTGGCGGTAGTGCTCTACGGTGTCGACCGAACGGGCCTCCACGTCGTCGGGGTCCCCTCCAGCGCCACGCCGGGCCCGCCGGCGGCGGAGCAGGTCCCAGCACTGGTCGAGTTGCTCCTCGACGGTCTGGAGCCGCTCCTGGTCGGAGGTGCTCAGCGGCTCGTCGACGTGGCTGCGCTCCAGGCGGTGCTCCTCCTCGACCAGCTCATCGATGCGTCGCACGATCTCGGCGTCGTCCACGGGTCCTCCTCCGGTCGACTGGCGGCGGCGGCCGCCGATTGTCCGCTGGGCGTCGGCCAGGACCTCGCCATCGGTTACCTGAGCCACGACGATCTCACCGTAACCCTCTACCTCGAGGAGAGGTTCATCTTTCGGGTGCTGGAATCCCCTGCGGTCATCACGATAGGCGTATAGACTCATTTGCTCCCCTTCCGGCAGTGGCATGCGTCACATCGCCGGGCGAGTGGCATAAATCAGCCGAGCAGATAGTTGGTCAACGTGCAGCGAGCGTTCACGGCGAGACGCGCCGGGAAGGCCCAGACGAGGTTTCGAGGAAGCGTGCGATGAGTGACACCAAGCGACGGAGCAACACCATGGGATCCGGGCCCGATCTGCTCGGCCTGTACCTCGACGAGGCCGGCAGCTTCCCGCTGCTCACCAAGTCCGACGAGATGCGCCTCGGCCAGATCATCCAGGAGGGCCAGGCGGCCAAGGATCTGCTCGCCGGGCCGGAGCAGGTGTCGGCCCGCCGGCGCAGGGAGCTACTGCGCCAAGTGAGCGCGGCGGAGCGCGCCAGTGCCGAGTTCATCAACGCCAACCTGCGGCTCGTCGTGTCGGTAGCCCGCAAGTACCAGTGGTCCGGTCTCCCGCTCGGCGACCTGATCCAAGAAGGCAACCTGGGGCTGATCCACGCCGTGGAGAAGTTCGACTGGCGCAAGGGTTTCAAGTTCTCGACCTACGCCACGTGGTGGATCCGCCAGGCGATCGGCCGGGCGATCGAGAACACGGCGCACACTGTCAGGGTTCCCGCCCACGTCGGCGACGAGATCCGCCGTGCCCGGCGGCTCCAGAGCGAACTGGAGGCTGCCAACGGCCGCCCTCCGACGCTGCTGGAAGTGGCTGAGGCCATGGACATGACAGAGGCCGGTCTGGCTGAGTTGCTCCGCTACGACTCGGATCCCATGAGCCTGGACGTGACCGTGGGCGAGGACGGCGACACGACCCTCGGCGATCTCGTCGTCAACCAGTCGGCCGAGTCACCGTTCGAGTCCGTCGCAGGGGCCATGCTGCCCGGCCAGATCCAGGGTTTCCTGTCCCGGTTGCCCGAGGATGAGCGCCAAGTGCTCTGGCTGCGTTACGGCCTGGACCGGGGCGAGCCGCGTACCCAGGGCGAAGTCGGTGAGATGCTCAACCTCACGGCCGAGCGGGTCAGGCGGATCGAGCGGGACGCCATCATCAAGCTACGCCGGCACCTCGTGGGCTCCGACGCCCACGATCTGCTTGCCAGCTGACCTTCCCCTAGATTCGGGGCTCCCCATGGCGCCCCGTGTCCGCTTCGCACCGTCGCCGACCGGCTACTTCCACGTCGGATCAGCTCGCACCGCACTGTTCAATTGGATGTTCGCCCGCCAGCAGGGAGGGACATTCATCCTCCGCATCGAGGACACCGACCGGTCGCGCAACCAGCCCGAGCAGATCGAGGGCATCCAGCGGGCCATGCGATGGCTCGGCCTCGACTGGGACGAAGGCCCCTTCCTCCAGTCCGATTTCGCCGCCCGCCACCGCGAGGTGGCCGAGCAGCTCCTGGAAGAGGGGCGGGCCTACGCCTGCGACTGCACCCCCGAGCAGATCGAGGCCCGCAAACCGCCCGGAAGTCCTCCCGGCTACGACGGCTATCACCGGGAGCGTGGGCTTTCGCCCGACCCGGGGCGGGCGATCCGCTTCCGGACACCGCTGGACGCTGAGAGCACCTTCGAGGATGTGGTCGTCGGCGGCGCGGTACGTGAGCAGTTCCGCACCATCGGCGACTTCGTCATCCGTAAGGGCAACGGCGACGCCCTGTTCATCCTCGCCAACGTCGTCGACGACGCAGACATGCGGATCACTCACGTCATCCGGGGCAACGACCATCTGAGCAATACCCACAAGTACGTGCTGCTGTGGGAGGCGTTGCGCTTCGGTCCACTCCCGGTGTTCGCCCACCTGCCCCTGATGATGAACGCGGCGGGCAAGAAGCTCTCGAAGCGGCGTGACAAGGTTGCCGTCGAGGACTATCGCGACGACGGCTACCTCCCGGAGGCGTTCCGCAACTACCTGGCGCTGGTCGGCTGGTCGCCAGGCGGCGACAGGGAGATCCTTCCCATCGAGGAGATGGTCGCCGAGTTCCGCCTCGAGGACGTCACCAAGTCCAGCGGGATGTTCGACGAGCGCAAGCTGCTGGACGTCAACAAGAAGTACATCCTGTCCCTGTGCCCCGACGACTTCCTAACCCGTGCGACAGCGTGGCTCTCCGATCGGGTACAGCCGCTCGCACCCCTCGTGCAGGAGCGTTCCCGCACCCTCGCGGAAGCCTGGGCAATGGTGGACTTCCTCTACCAGCCGAAGCCGTGCATCGAGCAGGACACCCTGCAGCGCTCGGTTCGCAAGGTGCCGGAGTTTGGGGCCATCCTCGCCGCGGCCGAGGAGCGTTATGCCACGGTGGAGTGGCGCGCCGACGCCATCCGGCAGGCCACGGTCGAAGCAGGAGAAGCGGCCGGTGTGCCAAACCGCGCCAGGTCTCAGGAGCCGGTCCGTGTCGCGGTCACGGGACGGACGGTCGGTCCCCCCCTTTTCGAGTCGCTGGAGGTCCTCGGGCGTGACAGGACCCGGGCGCGCCTGGCGGCCGCACGCGCCCGGTTGGACGCCACCGGCGCCACCCGCTGACAGCCGGTGGGCCGCGCATGCCGACGTCGTGCCCGCATCGGAGGCCTCGTCGCCGTCGTCCTCGGCGGCGTGGTCGTCTACGTCGTGGTGACCCTGGCGCAGGTGCTGTGGGCCGCCCGCCTCGACCAGGCCCGACCAGTCCAGGCGATCGTGGTCCTCGGATCCGCTCAGTACAACGGCGTTCCATCGCCGGACCTCGAGGCGCGGCTGTCCCACGCCCTCGCCCTGTGGAGACGGGGTCTCGCAGGGCACGTCGTCTGCACCGGCGGGAAGGAGCCAGGTGACAACTACACCGAGGCCGAAGCCGAGGCGGACTGGCTCAGTGCCCGTGGCGTGCCCCGGAAGTCCCTCGTGCGGGTCATGCAGGGCCGGGACACGTGGCAGTCGCTCACTGCTGTGGCCGCCGCCCTACATGCCCTGCGGATCACCACGGTGCTCCTCGTGTCCGATCCGTTCCACGACGAGCGGATCCGTCTGATGAGCGCCTCGCTGGGTCTCACGTCCTACGTGTCGCCGACCCGCACTTCGCCGATCCGCAGTTTGGCCCTCGTTCCCTACTTCGCCAAGGAGACCGTCGAGGTGGCCGTCGGCAGGATCATCGGGTTTCGCCGTCTCTCCGAGATCACGACTCGCGGCTCGATGACGGCACGCCCCGGTCACGGCCACCGCCCGGCGGCTGCGGGCCCGTCGGGCTCGGAGCTCCACGACGGCCCCGTTGAGCCGCTACGCTGGTCGGGCCCTTCGGGGGTGGTGTAATCGGCAACACGACAGGTTCTGGCCCTGTTATTGAGGGTTCGAGTCCTTCCCCCCGAGCGTTGCATTGGCTTGTGGTTGACAACGGGCCCGGACCGGTCGGTCCGGGCCCGTTCGGGCCTTGGTCCGCCAGCGGCGAGATGGTCACGGCGGCAGGCCAGTCCTGACGCACCGCGGCGGGCTGGGGCGAGGCAGGAAGCCACTGACTTGGCCGATCCGGACGCCGCCCACCTCCGAGCGAGAGGGTTTGGACTGGACCATCTGTGGAGGAGCCGGCGTCACCGGCAGCGACCCCAGCGGACGCCTGGTTCCAGTCCACTAGACTCTCGTGGTCGCTTCACGGCCCCATCGTCTAGCGGCCTAGGACATCACCCTCTCAAGGTGGGAACACGGGTTCGAATCCCGTTGGGGCTGCTCGCAAAGTTCCTGGTCAACGGCGTGTAGGGCTGCCTCGGGGACCCGTTGCGTCGCTGGCGTGACCCATACGGGCCATCAGTTCGCGTGTGCTGGCGCCGGGAACTGAAGGTGTTACCGGTGTGGCGCAGGTCGTGGAGGTGCAGGTGAGTGAGCCCTGTTGCCCGCCGGGCGTCGGTCCAGGCCCGGTTGAGGGCGACCGGGTAGAGGGCTTCCCCGGCGCGGGTCGTGAACACCGGGGCGCCGGGAGAGGCGCCCTGTCCTTCCCAGGTGGTGAGCACGAGCCGACCGGCCGGTCTCAGCAGCCGGGCCGCCTCACCGAGCAGGCTTGCCGGGTCGTCGAGGAGCTGGAGGACGTCGATCGACACGACTGCGTCGGCGCACCCGTCGACCAGCGGGGACCGACACGGAGGACGAGCACGACGAGGGTCTCGTCGCGAACCTCGTACACGACTCGGTAACCGCCGACGCGGATACGGCGCCACCCGGGTGAACCGGTCAGGGTCACTGATCCGGCGGGCCGCGGGTCTTTGGCCAGCTGGTCGATCGTGGCCAGGATGCGCCGACGTGCCGAGATGTCGATGCCTCGCAGCTCCTTTCGGGCTGAGGGCTTCCACTCGATCGCGTGACTCACGCGCTTCGGTGCTGTGCCTCATCGGCGAGGAGGTCGCCCCATACTTCAGCGTGGGGCACGTTCGGATCCGTCTCGGCTGCCGCCCGGCGCGCTGCTTCCAGGTCCGCCGCATCCTCGGCCGCCTCCAGGTCGCGGAGCACGTCCATCGGCACGATCGCCGCCACAGCTCGCCCGTTGCGAGTCAGGATGATCCGCTCCTCGTTGTACGCTACGCGGTTCACCAGCTGGCCGAGCTGGTCGCGGGCCTCGGTTACGCCGATCTTGGACATGGGCCTTAGGCTACCCGACCTGTACAGGTTGTGTAGTCCTGATTACCAGTAAGGATCGCCAAGTGACACGTCCGGCACGAGTTGGGGCCCTTCGTAAAGAGCTCGGCAGACGGTCGGCCATGATGATCGGATGAGCGACAACGGGGGGATGGCTGGGGACGACCGGGTTCCCTCAGGTCCCCCGGCTCCGCCTTGCCTGGCTCTGGTCAGCGACGTCGACGAGGTGATTCGCTTGGCTTCGCTGATGTACCAGGCGATGGGCGTGGACGCGTCGGGCAAGGATGGGCGGAGAGGCGCGGCCGGTCATCCGCGCCGTCGGCTCGGTGACGACGTCATGGCCTTCGTCGTCGGACGACCCGACCTGTTCTGGTTGCCTGGCCGCCACCGCGCGGGGTCGATCGCAGCGAGGCTAGACACCCTCCAGCCAGGCTGATGACCTTGACCAGGTCGCCGAGGACCTCACCCGCGACTGGGCCACACGACGCACCCTCAAACCGAACAGCTCGTTGAGCTCGGCCAGGTCCCGGGCGCCACCCCGGGCGTCGAGCTCCACCAAGAACTGCGTGCGCACCTTGGGCCATTGACACCGGCCTGCGCATACCACAGCAGGCCAGCAGCGACCTGCAGCTCATCACCGACCAGGCACGCGCTGCGATCATCGCCGTTCGCCACGCCAGAGACCGGCTCCTTGTCGACGCCGCCCGCCTCGGACAGCCGCCGGTTGCGCCGGCGGACACCAAGAATGTTCGGACGGCGCTCACCCACGCCCAGCAACGCGGGCGGTGGGAGGAGGCCGCCCTGGCCGAGGCGTACCG
Source organism: Actinomycetes bacterium (assembly GCA_021811865.1). Next base: position 19,603 of record JAKAQB010000001.1, read on the forward strand.
CCGCCACGGGGGTACGCGCTGGAGCGGTTGCTCGGCGACGAGCAGGCGGAGGAGATCACCCAGGACGTGCTCGTCCGGTTGTGAGAACGGCCCCAACGATTCGATCCCGGCAGCGGCAGCCTGCGCCGAGCGGTGCGGGAACTGTCGTGGTCGACGTTGGCGGCGGGCAGGTGACCTCGGTGAACTGCCCCTTACATGAGCCGAACGGATCTCCCCTTGCACGCCCGCCGGCTCAGCCGGCCGTCGCCTCGTTGTCGCGCCCGAGTCGCGACCCGCCCTCGAGCCTCGCCGCGATGTCGAGCGCGACCTGCACCGCCTGCTGTCCCAGCTCGTCGCTTTCGGCGTCGGCAACCGGTGGCGGACCTCGCAGTTCGATGTGTCGATCCCCACCCGCCGCCCCCTCGGATGTCGACGCTGAACGCCTTGTCCCCCACGAGTCTTCGCTGTTCCGGCCTGGGCCGGCTACGATTGCCGGGCGCTCGCCACCGGCCCAAGGAGACTTCGTTGATCCGGACTCGCTCCGCCCGCTTCGGGCTCGCTTTTGTGGCTGTTGCCGGCCTGTTGGGCGTAGGCGGTACGGCGGCAGCGCAGGTGCCTACCAGCGCTCCGGCCAGGACGGTGGTCCGCACCTACGACCCGTGGACCCACGCCGGCAAGCTGGCGCCGGGCGTCCGGGTCGCCCGTACCATCAGGGGGTACTGCTGGACCACCTCGATCGCCGAGGGCACGGCGAACGCCTACCGGTGCATGTCGGGTAACTACATCTACGACCCCTGCTTCGCTCCGCACGCGGGGGCGGCCGGCGTGTCGGAGGTGGCCTGTGCCCCGGCGCCATGGTCGAAAGTTGTGATGATGCGACTGACGCGGCGGCTGCCGGCGAACAGCGGCTACCGGCCGACCCTCTGGGCGCTGGTGCTTGCCGGCGGGGACCGCTGCGTGGTGGGCACCGGCACCAACGGGGAGGTGGACGGGGTGGTGATGTTCTTCTACTGCAACCACGGGCTGGCCGGCGGCCCCAGCATGGCGCACGAGCCTTGGACCGTTCGGTTCGCCACCTCGTACCGGGCGACGCATCTTGAGACGAAGGCTGTGGTGATCGGCTGGTACTGAGAGGGCCGACCGAGCACTTCCGCCGGTTGACAGAACTGCCCGAATCGAATCGCTCGCCACAGATCGCGCACTTTACGCTCCAGTTCGGCGATCCTTCTCACCGCCAACCGCGTTGCCGACCAGGCCGAAAGACCTCCCCGTCCCCGCTCCCCGCCGTGATCCCGTCAGCACAGCGGTGCGACCCTCACGTAGGCCTTGGGCGCCCGCCCGGTCAACCTTCCACCCGGGGTATCCGGCCCATCATGTAGAGCTCGTCGTTGGGCATGGTCCGGGTCAGGTGGACCAGGCGGTTGGACATGGCGAAGAAGGCGCTGATGGAGCCGACGTCCCAGATGTCATCGTCGGTCAGCCCGTGGGCGCGCAGGGCGCCGAGGACTCCCTCGTCGACCGTCCAGGGCTGCACGGCGAGGCGAACGGCGACGTCCAGGATGGCCCGCTGGCGGTCGTCGAGCTCCGCCTTCCGCCAGTCGGTGGCGACCTGATCGGCGATGCGGGGGTTGCGGGCCCGGATGCGGGCTATGGCACCGTGGGCGACGACGCAGTACAGGCAGTGGTTCTCAGCGCTGGTCGCCACGACGATCAGCTCGCGATCCGCCTTGCTCAGCGCCGGCGTCTCCTTGTCCATGAGGGCGTCGTGGTAGGCGAAGAACGCCCGCCACTCGGCCGGGCGGCGGGCCAGCGTGAGGAAGATGTTGGGCACGAAGCCGGACTTGTCGGCCACCGCCTGGATCCTGGAGCGCAGGTCCTCAGGCAACTCGTCGAGCGCGGGAACCCCGAACATGCGACTCACCCCCTTCCCTGATGCCCGCCGGCGTGACCATCCTCGAGACGGGCGACAACTGGGCGAGATGCGGCCCCGTCAGCATGCCACCCACGCTAACCACCTGGCCGGCCCCAAACTCGCTTCCTGGTGACATTCCCCGCTGGGTACGGTCTCCGGAGTGACCATCGTTGCCGCTGGTCGACGGGCGGGCTCGTTTCGTTCCCTGTGGCGGCTGCGCGGCTTCGTGAGGCCCTACCGGGCGCAGATGGGCTTCATGCTCGTCTGCGCGATGCTGGCGGTGGCCGCGAGCACGCTCATCCCCCTCGTCCTCGAAGCGGTGGTGAACGGCCCGATCCAGCACCGCGACCGGGCTGCGCTGGTGCCGATGTTCTTCCTGGCGCTCGGGCTCGGCGTTGCCGAGGCGGCCCTGATCGTGGGACGCCGCAGGGTGCAGTCGGTGGCGATCCAGAAGATCGAGCGGGAGATGCGCGACGACCTGTACGCCCGACTTCAGGTCCTACCCGTCTCCTTCCACGACCGCTGGCAGACCGGGCAGCTGCTGTCGAGGGCGACGAGCGACCTGGGGACGATCCGGCGGTTCTTCGGCTTCGGCGCCATCTTCTTCATCGTCGACGGGCTGCAGTACGCCGTCGTCATGGCTCTCCTGCTGGCCACCTACCTGCCCCTCGGTGTCGTCGCCCTGCTCACGACACTCCCGGTCATCTGGCTGGCGAAGCGCTTCGGCGCTGGCTACTCGAGCATCTCCCGTCGGGTGCAGGACCAGCAGGGCGACCTGGCGACGGTCACCGAAGAGGCGGCGTCGGGGATGCGCGTCGTGAAGGCTTTCGGCCGGGCGCCTCTCATGGAGGAGCGCTTCGGCAGCTCGGCGCGCCTCGTGCGCAGCTCGCAGCTCGACCTGGTCCGCCTGCGGGCGCGCTTCTGGGGCTGGCTCACGCTGGTCCCGAACCTCACGATGGCCGCCTCCGTGCTGATCGGTGGCATCGCCGTGGCGCGGGGCTCCTTGAGCGTCGGCGCCCTGGTGGCCTTCACGACGCTGCTCGTCTTGTTGCAGTTCCCGATCATCGACCTCGGCTGGATCCTGTCGATGGCGCAGCAGGCGGCGACCGCCGCCGACCGCGTCTGCGAGATCTTCGACGCTCCCATGTCCGTGACGGACCGACCGGGCGCCGTTGCCCTGACCCATGTCCGGGGCCGGCTCGGCTTCGAGCACGTCGCCTTCGCCTTCCCCGGCACGGCTCGGCCGGTGCTGAGCGACATCGACCTGACCCTGGAGCCGGGGGAGACCGTCGCCATCGTCGGGCTGACCGGTTCGGGGAAGAGCGCGCTGGCGGCGTTGCCGACGCGGCTGTACGACGTCACCTCCGGCCGCGTGACCCTCGACGGCTCGGACGTGCGTGACCTGACGCTGGACTCCCTGCGGCGCCACATCGCGGTGGTGTTCGAGGAGCCGATCCTGTTCTCGATGAGCGTGCGGGAGAACGTCCTGCTCGGCCGCCCCGATGCCACCGACGACGACATCGACGAAGCCGTCGAGGTCGCCCAGGCCGGGTTCGTGTTCGACCTGCCGTGGGGGCTGGACACCCGGATCGGGGAACAGGGGATGGCCCTGTCGGGCGGGCAGCGCCAGCGCCTCGCCCTGGCGCGGGCGGTGATCACCCGTCCCGCCGTGCTAGTCCTCGACGACCCGCTGTCCGCCCTCGACGTCAACACCGAGGCGCTCGTCGAGCAGGCACTGGCAAGGGTGCTCGCCCGCACGACCGGGCTGCTCGTGGTGCACCGGCCCTCGACGGTCGCCCTCGCCGATCGGGTCGCGCTCTTGCGCGACGGCGTCCTTGTCGCCGTCGGTACGCACCACGAGCTGATGGATCTCCCCGAGTACGCCGCTGTGCTGTCGGTCGGCTTCGACCCGAGTGGATCGCGATGACGGCGACCGACCCGTGGCGGGGCATCGCCGCCGAGGAGGTGGAGGAGGTCCCAGCGCAGTGGACCGGCCTGCTCCGAAGGAGGACGCGCCACCTCATCGCCACGCTGGCGGCGCCGCATCGCAGGGCGGTGTTGGTCGTGGCCGTCGCCATCCTCGTCTCCAACGCGGCGGCCACAGCCATCCCCTACCTCGTCGGGCTCGGCATCGACCTGGGGATCGCGGGGGCGCGCCGCCACGACTACCTGCCGATCGGCGTCATCACGGGGGCGATCGCCGTGTGTGCCGCTGCGCAGGCCCTCCTCTACCGGGTCTTCGTCGCCGGCTCCGGGCGTGTCGGCCAGGAGATGATCCTCGAGTTGCGGGAGCGGGTCTTCGCCCACTTCCAGCGTCTCAGCCTCGCCTTCCACGAGCGCTACACGACGGGACGGATGATCGCCCGCCTCACCTCGGACTTCGATTCGATCAACGACATGTTCGCCCTCGGCATCGACACGCTGGTCAACGCCGTGCTCTCTGTCGTCTTCGTGGGCGTCATCCTGCTGGTGCTCGACCTCCCGCTCGGCCTCGTGTGCCTGTCGGGGTTCGTCCCCCTGTTCTTCCTCACCCGCTGGTACCAGCGGGCGTCGACCGCGGCATACCGCACCACCCGCAACACCATGGCCCTCGTCATCGTGCAGTTCACCGAGTCCCTCCGGGGGATCAGGGCGGTGCACGCCTTCCGGCGCCAGCCCCGCAACGACGAGATCTTCGGCGAGCTGTCCGAGGGCTACCGGGCCGCGATGACGAGGTCGTTCCAGCTGCTCGGGATCTACTGGCCGGGCATCGTCCTCGTGGGCAACGTGACGACGGCGGCCGTCCTCCTCTACGGCGGCTGGCGGGTCATCAACGGTGACATGCAGGTGGGCATCCTCGCTTCGTTCGTGCTGTACCTGCGCCGGTTCTTCGAGCCTCTCGCCGAGGTGAGCCAGTTCTACGACCAGTTCCAGGCCGCTGCAGCCGGGTTCGAGAAGCTGGCCGGGGTCCTCGACGAGGAGCCGAGCGTCCCCATGCCGGCCCGCGGGGCGCCGTGGCCCGCCGGGGGGCTGCGAGGCGACGTGCGCTTCACCGGCGCCCGCTTCTCCTACCGCTCCGGGCCCGACGTCCTGAACGGCTTCGACCTGGGGATACCTGCTGGGCAGACGGTCGCCCTCCTCGGTGCGACCGGCGCCGGCAAGTCGACGATCGCCCGCCTCCTGGCCCGCTTCTACGACCCGACCGCCGGCGAGATCACGATCGACGGCATCCCCCTGCCCGCCTTCGACTACCTCAGCTTGCGGCGCGCCGTCGCCATGGTCACCCAGGAGAGCTTCATCTTCTCGGGCACGATCGGGGAGAACATCGCGTTCGCGTCGCCCACCGCGACCGACGAGCAGGTCGCCGCCGCCGCCGCGGCGGTCGGCGTTGACGCCTTCGTCCGGGGGCTCGCCGACGGCTACCAGAGCGACGTGGGGAAGTCGGGGTCCCGCTTGTCGGCCGGCCAGCGCCAGCTCGTGGCCCTCGCCCGTGCCTTCCTCGCCAACCCCGCCGTGCTGATCCTCGACGAGGCCAGCTCGTCGCTGGACGCCCCGATGGAGCGGCTCGTCCAATCCGCCCTCAAGACGGTGCTGGCCGGGCGGACCTCACTGATCATCGCCCACCGGCTCTCGACCGTCGAGATCGCCGATCGCGTGCTCGTCGTCGACGCCGGACGCATCGTGGAGGACGGCGCACCCAGCGAGCTGCTGGCGGCGGGCAAGGGGCACTACGCGTCGCTCCATGCCGCCTGGCGCGAGAGCCTCGTCTGAGATCCCATGGCCCGTGCCGGCTGCGTGTTCGCTACGCCGCTGCAGCGCAGGGGATCAGCGCAGGTCGAAGCGGTCCAGGTTCATGACCTTGTCCCACGCCTTCACGAAGTCGAGGACGAACTTCTCCTCGGCGTCGTCGTGGGCGTAGACCTCGGCGTAGGCCCGTAGCTCCGAGTGGGCCCCGAAGATCAGGTCGCAGGCTGTCGCCGTGAACCTCCGCTGGCCGCCGGCCCGGTCGGTGCCCTCGTAGGCGTTCTCCTCGGTGGGGGAGGCCTTCCACTCGGTCGCCATGTCGAGGAGGTTCACGAAGAAGTCGTTGGTGAGCACCTCTATCCGGTCCGTGAGGACACCCAGGCGGCTCCCTCCATGGGTGGCCCCGAGTGCACGCAGGCCGCCGACGAGGACCGTCATCTCCGGGGCGGTCAGCGTCAGCATGTGGGCGCGGTCGAGGAGCAGGTGCTCGAGCGGTCGCTTCTCACCGGGTCGGGAGTAGTTGCGGAACCCGTCGGCCTGCGGCTCCAGTACGCCGAACGACTCGGCGTCGGTCATCTCCTCCGTGGCGTCGGCCCGCCCCGGGGAGAAGGGCACGGTGACGTCGAAGCCGGCAGCCTTGGCCGCCGCCTGCACCGCGGCGCAGCCGCCGAGCACGATGACGTCGGCCAGCGAGACCCGCTTGCCGCCCGGCTGGGAGGCGTTGAAGTCCTGCTGTACCCGCTCCAGGGCCTCGAGGGCCTTGGCCAGTTCGGGCGGCTCGTTGGCCTCCCAGTGCCTCTGGGGAGCGAGGCGGATGCGGGCGCCGTTGGCGCCACCCCGCTTGTCGGTCTGGCGAAAGCTCGACGCTGCTGACCACGCCGTTGCCACCAGCCGTGGGATGGACAGCCCTGACTCGAGGATCTTGGCCTCGAGGGCGGCCACGTCGCCCTCGTCGATCAGGTCGTGGTCGACGGCGGGGAGCGGATCCTGCCAGATCAGCTGCTCGGAGGGGACGAGCGGTCCGAGGTAACGGGAAACCGGTCCCATGTCTCGGTGGGTGAGCTTGAACCATGCCCGGGCGAAGGCATCGGCCAGCTCGTCGGGGTGCTGCATGAACTGCTTGGCGATCGGCTCGTACACCGGGTCCATCCGCATGGACATGTCGGTCGTCAGCATCATCGGGGCGTGCCGCTTGTCGGGGTCGTGGGCGTCAGGCACGGTGCCCTGGGCTTCGGGGTTGGTCGGCGCCCACTGCTGGGCGCCCGCCGGGCTCCTCGTCAACTCCCAGTCGTGGTCGAACAGGTTGTGCAGGTAGCCGTTGTCCCACTTGGTCGGCTCGTTGGTCCAGGCGCCCTCGAGCCCGCTGGTCATGGCGTGCTCACCCACACCCGTCCCGAACGAGTTCTTCCAGCCGAGGTTCTGCTGCTCGATCGGAGCGCCCTCCGGCTCGGGACCGATGTGATCGGCGCTGACGGCACCATGGCACTTGCCGAAGGTGTGCCCGCCGATGATGAGCGCTGCGGTCTCGTAGTCGTCCATCGCCATGCGCCCGAAGGTCTCCCTGACGTCCACGGCGGCCGCGACGGGGTCGGGGTTGCCGTTTGGACCCTCGGGGTTGACGTAGATGAGGCCCATCTGCACCGCTCCGAGAGGGTCGGCCAGTTGCCTCTCGCCGCTGTAGCGCTCGTCGCCGAGCCAGGTGTTCTCCGACCCCCAGAAGATCTCCTCGGCCTCGTAGACGTCCTCCCGGCCCCCGCCGAACCCGAACGTCTTCAGCCCCATCGACTCCAGGGCGACATTGCCGGTGAAGATCATGAGGTCGCCCCACGACAGCTTCCGGCCGTACTTCTTCTTGACCGGCCACAGCAGCCGGCGGGCCTTGTCGAGGCTGGCGTTGTCGGGCCAGCTGTTGAGGGGGGCGAGGCGCTGGGCGCCCTGGCCGGCTCCGCCGCGGCCGTCGCCGACGCGGTAGGTGCCGGCGAGGTGCCAGGCCATCCGGACCATGAACGGCCCGTAGTTGCCGTAGTCCGCCGGCCACCACTCCCGCGAATCGGTGAGGACATGGAGGATGTCCTTCCTCACCTCCTCCAGGTCCAAGGTGGCGAACTCCTCGGCGTAGTCGAAGTCGTCGCCCAACGGGTGAGGTCGGCGCTCGTTTTGGTGCAGGACCGACAGGTCGAGGCGGTCGGGCCACCAGTCCTGGTTGGACCGCGGCCTGTGCCCCGTCGGGGTGGGGCTGGGGATGCGGGGGTTCTCGCTATCGGACACTCCGTGCTCCTAGGTTCTCGCTTGGGTGGTTCGGCAGTCGGGGCAGACGCCCCAGAAGGTGACCTCGGCCTCGTCGAGGGCGTAGCCCCGGTCGTCGGAGGCCTGGAGGCACGGCGCGGCGCCGACGACGCAGTCGACGTCCACGGTGGCGCCGCAGACACGGCAGACGAGGTGGTGGTGGTTGTCGCCCGACCGGGCCTCGAACAAGGCGGCACCGCCGGCGGGGGCGATGCGGCGCGCCAGGCCGGCTTCGACGAGGGCGTTGAGCGCGTCGTAGACGGCCTTGACGGAGACGACACCGAGTCGCTCGCCGACGAGCGCCGAGACCTCGTCCGCCCGGCGGTGGCTCCGCTCGGAGCGCAGCACGTCGAGGACGGCGACGCGCTGCGCCGTCACCCGCAACCCGGCCGCCCGGATGTCGTGCTCGCTGCCCGGCATGGCTCCTCCCGTGCCGAGATTACGACTGCACACGGAGGTTGTCAACTATAAGAGGTTAGCTAATCACCGGAGGCTCAGAGCCGGGGGCCGGTCGCACCCTCGTCGGTCACCGTCACGCCGCGCTCGCGGAGGGCAGCTGCAAAGGCGTCGGGGTCGTCGGGCGTCACGAACGGCCTGACGGCCTTGCCGGCGTCGACGAGGAAGGCGGTGCTCTTGCCCGGGCGGCGGGCGTCGAAGTTGGCCCAGTAGCGGGGGTTGGCCGTGCCCCAGATCCGCCCCTTTCCCCGGAGAGCGCTCATCCGCACCCGCCTCACGGAGCGGATCGCCCGCAGCGAGACCCGCTTGGTCGTTCCCGGGAAGTAGTAGCCCCGGATGGTGAGGGTGTCGTCGCCGACCCCGATCGAACGGTCCTGGTAGGCCATCGGCCCTCCTCTCGTCCTGAGCCCGAGCCTGCCACACTGGGACGCCGAAAGAGCGGCCGCTCACCGCCCCACGACACGTGCAGCCGGCGCCCGAAAGCCGCGTTCCTCGCAAAGCCGTGCCGGCGACAGCTGTCAACCGCGCGCACCGGGGTCAGCCGCGCGCACCGGGGCCCACATGTCGTCGCCCGTGCGCGCAGTTTTCTCCCCTGCGCGCGGTTGTGCAGCATCAGTCCTCCGCCCGTGATGCCGATGCGCTCGGGCTGCGGGCCGTCCGGTGGTGGCTCACCGCCGGCGCCGGCGCCGGCGGTGAGGTGGAGCAGCTGCTCGTGCCCCGCTAGATCGATCGGATCATCCCCCCGTCGACCGGCACGACGCAGCCGGTCACATAGGAGGCGACGGGCGACAGGAGCATGGCGGCGACGGCGCCGAACTCCTCGGGGCGGCCCAGCCGTCGCAGGGGGACGGCGGCCTCAGCCCGGGCGAGCGCCTCGGGGTCGCTCCCGACGGTCTGGGCGGTGCGGTCCGTCATTATCCGGCCGGGGACCAGGCCCACGACCCGGACCCCGGACGGCCCGAGGGCGTCGGCCAGGTCCTTGGCCACCATGGCCAGGCCCGGTCGCAGGCCGTTGGAGATCGCCAGCCCGGGCAGGGGCGACCGCACCGAGCTGGACAGCACCAGGGCGATGGCCCCGCCCTCGCCCAGTCGCCCGCCGACGCCGGTCGCGAGCCGCACCGCGCCGAGGAACACGGTCTCGAAGGCGGCGCGCCACTGCTCGTCGGACACTCCCGACAGCGGCCCCGGCGGCGGCCCGCCCACGCTGATCAGGGCGCCGTGCAGCCCGCCGAAGTGCTCGATGGCCGCGCCGACGAGTATCTCCGGCGTTGCCGGGTCGGCGTTGTCAGCGACGACGCCCAGGGCACGCCTGCCCAGCTCGGCGGCGGCGGCGGCGACCCGAGCCGGGCGGGGCGAGGACACGACCACGTTGGCGCCCTCGGCGACCAGTGCCTCGGCCGTGGCCCGGCCCAGTCCGCCCGTGCCTCCGGTGACCAGATAGGTCCGACCCTGCAGGTTGAGGTCCACGGAGCGCCCTAACTCCCGCCGACGGGGACGGTCGTGCCCCCAGCGAGCGCGGCCTCGACGGCCCGAGCCACGGCGAGGGTGCGCAACGCGTCGGAGGGGGTGCACGGCACCGAGGCGGGGTCGCCCGCACGGACAGCGGCGAGGAAGCGGTCGATGGAGCTGCGCAGCGGCGGGTTGGCTGACTGCACTCTGACCTCACGCCCGCCGGCGACCCCGTGGAGCGTGAAGGCCGGGTCCAAGTCGAGCTGCAGGTAGGCGCCGTCGGCAGCGACCTCCAGGCCGTAGGCGGTGGGCAGCTCGTCGCGCAGCCAGACGACCAGGATCGTGGCCGTGGCGCCCGACTCGAGGTGGAGCACGACGGTGAGGGCGTCCTCGATGTCGCCGGTGGCGGGCGGGCGCCCGCCGAGCGAGACGGCCGATGCGGACGCCTGCACGGCTGTCACCTCGCCGGCCAGTGCGCGCACCAGGTCGATGTGGTGGCTGGCTCGCTCGAGCACGTTGCCGCCGCCGACGGCCTGGTCGACGAACCACGGCCGTGGCCGGGTGCCGCCGATGTTCTTGCCGAGGACGAAGCCGATGCGCCGGCCCTCCAGGGCGGCGAGCAGCGGGGCGAGGAGGTCGCTGGCGTGCCACTGGTAGCCGACGGCGCACACGACACCGGCCCGTGCCGCGCCGGCGACGATCGACTCGCCGTCGGGCACGTGGCGCGCTATCGGCTTCTCGAGGTACACGGGAATGCCCCGGTCGAACGCCCCGAGGGCGACCTCGGCGTGGGTGGCCGGCGGGGTGCAGACCCACACCGCGTCCGGCTGCACGGCGTCGAGCATCCCGGTCCAGTGGTCGAATGCCCCCGCCCCGTGGGGCGCGGCCGCTGCTTCGGCCCGGGCGCGGTCGACGTCGCACACCCCCCGGACCTCGACGTCGTCGCGGCGCGCCAGCTCCTGCAGGTGCTGGCCGGCCATCCACCCGGCCCCGACGACCGCGACTCCAGTGGCCTTCACCGCAGGGTCGCCGCTAGAGGCTCGGTGATGGCCCGGAAGGCCGTCGGGTCCCGCTGCAATGGCTGCCACCCAGGGGACCATGCCTCGGCCTGGCGGGACGTGCGCCCATCGCCATGTCGCGCCCACGCGGCCGGCGCGGTCATGACCACTCGCGATGGTGCTCGATCCACCACTTGGCGATGTCCAGGCGGCGCATGAACACCACGTCGGGGCGGCTCGCCGCGTACTCCAGGAACTCGGCCAGCGCGGCAGCGCGCAGGGCCTGGCCACTCCAGCGCTCGTGGATGCCGACGGTCATCATGCGCCGCCCTTCGCCGCGGGTGGCCTCGTCGCAGAGGTAGTCGAGACCCATGCGGAGGCTCTCCGAGAAGTGGCGAGGCGTCGCGTAGGTGGGATCGAGGAGGTAGCGGACGTCGTTGTACACCTTGGAGTACGGGATGACGAGGAACGGCGTTCCCCTAACGTCGGCGAAGTACGGCAGCTCGTCGTTGCAGGCGTCGGAGTCGTAGAGGAAGCCGCCTTCCTCGACGAGGAGCTCCCGTGTGTTGACGCTCGCGAAGGAGCGGAGGTACCAGCCCTGCGGGCGGGCGCCGACGAGCTCCTCGATGGAGGTGATCGCCCGGCGCATCTCGTCGCGCTCCTCCTCGCGGGCGATGCCCGACATCTCCGTCCATCGCCATCCGTGGGCGAGGACGTCGCTGCCCGACTCCTTGACCCACTCGGCCAACTGCGGGTTGCGCTCGAGGGCGACGGCGCACGCCCCCAGGGTCACAGGCAGTCCCAGGCGGTCGAACAGCCGTGCCAGGCGCCAGATCCCGACCCGGCTGCCGAACTCGAAGTGCGTCTCGGTGCCGAGGTCCCGCACCTGCGGTCCGACCTGGTAGGAGTACTCGCCCCAGGTGTCGTTGCGCCCATCCCCGTCCGGCATCGAGTACTCCGCACCCGATTCGTAGTTGATGATGACGTTCACGACCACCGACGCCCCACCCGGCCAGCTCACGTCGGGCGCTCGCCGTCCGTAGCCCACGAAGTCCCGCGCCGGACCGGGGACCGCAGCCTCAGCTGTCACGCTTGCCTCCTCCCGGCCGGCGGTCCTATGTAGACGGCGAGATACCGTATCTCGGTCGGGCGCAGGCCGCCTACGCTGCCCCTTCGCCGGTGTCACACGGGTGTTGGCGGGAAGGCGCCCGTCGACGATGGCCTGCTTGATAGCCTCGTGCACCGAATAGGTCAGGCCGTCGGGTCGGCGCTTCAGCGGATCGTCCCGCCGGCCGCCGCGGCCTGACCTTCTCCCGCCGCCATCCGGTTCACGGTGCCCCGGTGGGGCGCAGCACCGAGCCTGCCGGCTCGCCGCCGACGAGCGAGCCATCCCGGACGAGGGGGCGGCCGCGGCAGGAGACGAACCGCACCGCGCCGGTGACCGACCGGCCGGCGTAGGGGGCCGTCGCGGTCCCATCGGGGAACGAGGCCTCCTGCACCGTCCAGGTGACCTCGGGATCCCACACGACGATGTCACCGTCGCTGCCCGGCGCTAGCACCCCCTTGCGGGGCGCGTACCCGAACGCCCTGGCCGGCCCTGCTGCCAGCAGGTGGCACAGCCGCTCCAGCGCGATGCCGTGTTGCCGGCCCCACGACAGCAGCAGCGGCAGGCGGGCGCCGATCCCGGCTATGCCGTAGGCGGCGTCCGGTCCCGCGGCGATCCGAGCGTCGACGGGGGTGCGGTCCTGGCTGTGGTCGGAGCCGACGGCGTCGACCGTCCCGTCGGACAGGGCGGCGCGGACCGCGACGAGGTGCCCGGCGGGACGCAGCGGGGGGGCGACGAGGAAGTCGCCGGCGCGCGCCCCGTCGTACTCGCTGTCGTCGACGAGGGCGTGGTGGAGGCACACCTCGGCCGCGACCGGCGCCCGGCGGGCGTCCGGCCCGCTGCGGTGGGCCCGGACCCGGGCCAACGCCCCGGCAGTCGACAGGTGGGGCAGGTAGCAGCGGGCACCGGTGAGGGAGGCGACGGCGAGGGTGCGCTCGACGGACAGCTCTTCGGTGACCGGCGGCCGGCTGGCAGCAAAAGCCCGTGCGCCCCGGCGCCCCGCCTCGCCGGCCTGCTCGACGAGGGCCTCGATCACCTCGCCGTCCTCGCAGTGCACCTGGACGGGAAGCCCGCAGCTGGCCGCGTAGGACATGGCCCGGAACAGGCCGGCCCCGCTGGCCATGATGCCGAGCTCGTCGTAGGCCATGAAGATCTTGATGGCGTCGGCCCCGGCGGACGCCGCATCGGCTACGTCCTTTGCGGTGAGGGCGTTGGGGCGGTAGCAGCTCGCGTGGAAGCCGAGGTCGATGAGCGACCCCCCGTCAGCGGCCATGTCATGGGCGCGACGGACCGCAGTCGCCGGCGGCTCGCCTGCCTCCGGCAGGGTGAAGGACAGGGCCGTGGTCGTGCCACCGAGCGCCGCCGCCCGGCTGGCGGCGGGGATGTCTTTGACCAGGTGGCAGTGCGGGTCGACGCCGCCGGGTAGCACGATGCAGCCCGCGGCGTCCACCACCTCGGCCGAGGTGGTGGCCCGCAGCGGAGCGCCGATCTCGGTGATCGCGCCGCCCTCGACGAGCACGTCGCAGTGGCGGGGCCCCTCCGGTGCGACGACGAGCCCGCCCGTGACCAGCAGGTCCACCGGGCCTCTCAGGTCAAGGTGGCGTCGTAGTAGTAGATGTTGCCCTGTTGGGTCAGGTCCACCCCGGTGACGCCCTTCTGGGCGAGGAGGACGTCGTAGAAGTAGGCGAAGATGATCGGGGTCTCGTCGAGGAGGAGGGTCTCGATCTCCCCGGCGAGCCGGCGCTGGGTCGACAGGTCGGTGGCGGCGATGAACTGCTTGGAGAGGCGGTCGAAGGTCGAGTTGTTGAAGTGGGCCGCGTTCCATGCTCCCTGACCGGTGGCCTTGTCGATCGTTTGCAGCGGGGCCTCCAGGTAGAGGTTGGGCACCCCCCGGCCCCCGTAGTCCACCAGGCTCATGGTGGCGTCCAGCCACGGGGAGGTCCCGAAGACCGCGGATCCGTAGTAGGTGCTCGATGTCGTCACCGACAGGGTGATGTCGATGTTGATCAGGGCGCCGGCGGCCTTGATGATGGCGGCGTACTCGGGCATCTCCTCGAGCTGCTCGGTGGCGAGCGTGACGGAGAAGCCCCGGGACTTCCCGGCCTGGGCCATCAGCTGCCTGGCTTGGGCGATGTCCTGGTGGCGCTGCGGGACGCTGTGGTTGGTCGCCGGGTAGATGGGGGCGAAGGGGCTGTCGTTGCCGATCACGGCGTAGCCCTTGAACAGGGCGCTGACGATCTGGGGGCGGTTGAGGGTGAGGGCCATGGCGCGCCGCACCCGGGCATCGGTGAACGGGCCGATGTCGCATCGCATCGACAGCTCCCGGTGCTGCGCCGACTTGCGGGCCACGACGTCGAAGCCGCCGCTCAGCAGCTGCGGGCTGACGGAGACCGAGAAGCCGTCGTTGCACATGATCGTGCCCGCCTCGAGGGCAGCCGTCATCGGCGCCTCGGAGGCGAAGAAGATCACCTCGAGCTTGTCGGGCTTGGCCGGCGCTCCCCAGTAGTACGGGTTCTTGACGAAGGCGGCGCCCAGGGTGGGGGAGTAGTTCGTCATCTTGAACTTGCCCGTCCCAGGCATGGTCTGCTGGAACTTCGTGAAGTCGAAGTTGTTGGGCACGATGATGGTGTTGTAGTTGTCCTGCGAGCAGGCGTCGATGAACCCGCCGTCGGGCGCCTCGAGGTGGAACTCGATCGTCTCGCTGTCCTTCTTCACGACGCCGGCGGGGCTGAGGGTGCCACCGAAGATCGAAGCGGCGTTGATCCCGAGCTTGGGGTTCGCCTGCGACTGGAAGGTGTAGACGACGTCATCGATCGTCATCGGGGTGCCGTCGTTGAACTTGACGCCCTGGCGGATCTTGAAGGTCCACACGGAGCCGTCGGAGTTGCTCGACCAGCTGGTCGCCAGCAGCGGGTGGTAGACGAGGTTGTGGTCGATGCGGACGAGGCTCTCGCCGACCTGGTCGGAGACCTGGAGGCCTCCCAAGCTGGCGATGGTGAGCGGGTTGATGGCCCCGGTGGGCACGACCATGCCGGCGCGGATGGTGCCGCCCGGCTTGCCAGCTTTCGCGGGGCCCGACGACGAGCTCGGGACCGTCGCCGAGCTGCTGGTCTTGCTGCTGCTGCTGCCGCAGGCGGCGACGATGGCGGCGGCGACGGGAAGGCCCAGTCCCACCTTGGTCGCCTGGCTCAGGAACTGCCGGCGTGAGAGGCGGCCGGCGACGAACTCGTCGATGACGTGCTCACCTACAGGCCCGTGGCCCCGGCGCAACTTGTCCAAACGTGCGTGGTCGACCTCGGACATGTGTTCCCCCTTGGAGCTGTTGTCTACGGGTCTCGGCCGGGACGGTAACACCCCGGGCTGCCGTCGAACAGTCGGGCGAGACCTACACCGTCCCGGAGCCGGTCCCGATCTCGGCGACCCGCCCCCCGTCGAGCACCACGTTGGGCTGACGCCGGTGAGCCGTGACCGGCCTGGGTTAGTTTGGCCGCGGACCGTGAACACCGGTCTGAGCTCGCTCGTTACCGCTAGCCCATCACGGTGCCTGACGACTCGGCATTGAAACCCCGGCGGCGGGAGAATGCCCCGAGGTCGATCGAGTGGCCGGTGTGCTCGCAGTGGTAGCGAACGGGGCTGCGATCGTGGTCGTGGCCGGACTCGACAGCCGCGATGATCGAAGCGAGGAAGCGCCCGACGAGGGGGGCGTTCTTGAACTGGTTCCCGCTCGTGCCCATCGCGACGTAGAACCCGTCGAGCTCGGTGCGGTCGTAGATCGGTGCCCAGTCGTCGGAGACGTCGTAGACGCCGGCGATACCCTTGGGGGTGACCGGCACCCGCAGGTCGGTGAGCCGGCGTGCCGCTCGGGTCACCTGCGCTTCGAAGAGCCGCGCCGTGACCAGGGGATTGACCTCGTCCGGGTCGTCCAGCCAATCGAGGGGTTCGCACTCGGGCTCGGTCCCGCCGATCAGGAGGTTGCCGGCCGTCGCGGGGCGGACGTAGGTCCCGAGGTCGAGGTCCGCCATCGTCGGCACGAGCTCCGCCCGGCCGCCGTACCCGGCCGGCGCGGCCACGTGGTGCACCTCCTGGCGGAGGGGGCGCACGCCGATGGTGAAGTCGCCGCCCACGCCGGCGAGGCGGTTGAGGGCGCTGGACCAGGGTCCGGCCGCGTTCACGACGACGGGCGCGTCGATGTTGACGTCTCCCGACAGACCGACGCCCTGCACCCGCTCACCGCACCGCACTGCCGTCACGGCCCGGCCGAAGAGGAGCTCGGCGCCGTGTCCCTCCGCGGCTGCGGCGAGGTTCTGGGCGGCCAGCTGTGGGTCGTCCACGAACCCCGCGTCCGGGGTGTAGATGCCCCCCAGCGTGCCCTTTGGGTCCTCGAAGAACGCCTCGTCGTCGACCGGCTTCGGCGGCCAGTACCGGCCCACGTCGATGCCCGGCACGCGAGCGGCGAGGGTCTCCGCATCCCACTCCTCGTAGGCGACCCCGACGCTGTCGAAGAGCCGCGTGGCGTGCTCTCTTGGGGCCGTGGGCGCGTCCAGCATGATCATCCCGGTGCGCCGGAACGATGCCAGTCCACCGACGTCGCCGCCGTGGCCCAGGTGCCGGCGCCAGTCCTCCCAGCAGTGCTTCGCCTCCCAGGCGGTGGCGACGCCGTCCCACGTGGAGTAGTTGAAGCGGACGATGGCGCTCGACGCGCTCGTCGATCCGAGACCGGCTCCGCCGGCCTTGTCGACGACGACCACGTGGCGGCCCTGCTTCGCGAGCTCGAGGGCGATCGATGCCCCGATGACTCCGGCCCCGATCACGACCGCGTCTGCCGTATGCGCCATCGATCCTCCCGGGGGCCGCACCAGTTGCCACCAGGGCTCCGAGCGTATCGGAGCGGCTGGCGCGCTGACTCACTGCGAGCGGTTCTTGGCCGACGACGGCCTGGTGCCGGCACGGACCTTCGGGTATGGTCCGACGGAGAGGCGGGAAGGCACGCGGCGGTGTCGGCCTCACGATGATGGGCGGGTCGGCGATCGTCTCTCCGGAGAGTGCGCCGGCGTTCGGCAACCTGCACCTGACAAGGACGAGATCGTCCCTAATGGGTGAGTTGGCCGAGGCGGTCCACGCCGAAGGGGCGGCCGTCACCTGCCAGATCACGCACCTGGGCTGGCGCACGAGCAACTACTCCGGTGATTGGTTGCCGATCATCGCGCCGTCCCGGTTGAAGGAGCGGACGCACCGAGCCTTTGCGAAGGAAGCCGAGCCGTGGGATCTCGAGCGGGTCGTCGACGCCTTCGCCAGCGCTCGACGCGGTGGAGGTGCTCACTGCGACGGGGGCCCAGGTCGAGTACGTCACGCCGGAGCGGATGTTCGCTCCGGACGTCGGAGGCATGAACTACCCCGGTGGTAGAGCATGGCACGGGGCCCAACGACGAGCTGTACTTCTCGTTGGTCCCCCGGTCCGTCAACGGCGGTGCGGTCGACTACCCGGCGCTGCTGGGCGGCCGGCCCCAGAGGGTGCGCACGAACGAGTCGGGCGCCTTCCAGCTGTTCCGGATCGGGGATGCCGTCGCCAGCCGCAACGTGCACGCGGCGATCCTCGACGCCTTCCGGTTGTGCCGCACGCTGTAGCGGCGCGCGCCGCTCGGTCGGGTGACCGGGTCAGATCCGGAAGGTGGCGCCGACGACGCTCCGCTCGCGGCGCACGACGTCCGGGCTCAGCTTGCCGTCGGCGTGGAGGAGCATCCCGAGACGGTGGCCGTCGAAGACGCACTCGGCCAACAGACGGGGAGCGGCGGCGTCGCCGATGACGTGGACGGCTCGCACGCCCGCGTCCGACAGGCGGTCGTCGTCGGGCTCAGCGGGCAACGGCTGCAGCGGCCGGCGGGAGGTGAGCAGGACCACGGCGTCACAGGCGAGGCGTTCCTCGCGGCCCCAGCGCTCGACCCGGCAACTCCCGCCATCTATGGCGAGGAGGGAGGTGTCGGCGACGAGGTGCACGCCGAGGGACGTCAGGTGGCGGCGCACCGGGTCGCCCTCGAAGGTCAGGTCGAGGGTGGGAGCGACGACGGGCAACGGCGTGACGACCGTGACGTGTGCGGCGCGGCCGGCGAGGACCTCGGCGACACCGACGCCCATCACCCAGCCCTCGCAGTCATAGACGACCACCCGCTGATCCCGTCCGCGCTCGACGTCGGCCAGGACGTCCTCGGGCGTCCACACCGCGGGGCGGTCCCACCCGGGGACGGGGGCGTGGGTGAAGGGTGAGACGCCCTCGGTCGACCAGCGGGCACCGGTGGCGAGGACCACCACCTCGGCGCCGTAGTCGACGATTGCGGCGTCGTCGAGGTGGACCCCGGTGTGGACCTCGACGGTACGCAGCTTGCTCAGCTGGGTGGCCCGCCAGGTCACGAGCTGTTCCCACTTGGCGAGGCCGGGAAGCGAGGCGAGCGTCCGGGCGTAGCCGCCCAGTTGGGCGGAGCACTCGACCAGGTGGACCGGGCCGAATCCCCGGCGGCCGAGGGTGAGCGCGCACTCCATCCCGGCGACCCCCCCGCCGACGACGAGCACCCCGAGGTCACTGCCGGCGACGGGACGCGGCCGCTCGGGGTGCCAACCCCGCCGGAACTCCTCGCCAGCGGTCGGGTTCTGCGTGCACGAGATCTGCGCGACGGTCTGGATCCGGTACAGGCAGTAGTTGCAGCCGATGCACTCGCGGATCTCGTCGTAGCGCCCCTCCTCGACCTTGCGGGGCAGGAACGGGTCGGCGATCGACGGACGCGCCGCGCCGATCAGGTCGAAGCGGCCTGAGCGGATCACCTCGGCCATGAGATCCGGGTCCGTGTACCGGCCGACGCCGACGATCGGCTTGGCCGTCGCCTCGCGCACCCGTCCGGTCCAAGGCCGCTGCCAGCCGGACTCCTCCAACCGCGACGGCCCCATGTCGTGCCAGTTCTCGGTGTTGGTGGCGATGTTGACGTCCCACAGGTCGACCAGGTCATCCGCCCAGCGCACGAACTGCAGGGACTCCTCGAGCACCAGCCCGGTTGGGCCCCGGCCGTCGACGGCGATCCTGACGGCGATGGCACAGCAGTCTCCGACGGCGGACCGGACCGCCGCAAGCGTCTCCAACCAGAAACGGGCGCGGTTGTGCAGTGACCCGCCGTAGTTGTCGTCGCGGTGGTTGGAGAACGAGGAGAGGAACTGCATCGGCAGGTAGCCGTGCGAGCCGTACACATAGACGATGTCCCCGCCGGCACCGGCAGCCCGCTCCGCCGCCTCGACGTAGGCGGCCTGCAGCCGGCGGATGTCGGACCGGTGCAGCTCGCGGGCGTACTTGAGGGGATTGGCCTCCGAGGGCAGTGGGCTGGGGCCACCGGCGACGATCCGCGTCCCGCCGTCCGAATGGGGCCCGGAGTGGAACAGCTCGACGCCGAGCAGGGCGCCGTGGGCATGCACCGCGTCCGCCACTGCTCGGAGGTTCGCGCCGTCGTCGCCGTCCCACAGCCGTCCGATCGCCGGCATCACCCGATCCGACTCGGGATCCACCGAGGTGATCCCGTCGGCGACCGCTGCCCAGCCGCCCTCGGCGCGCGTGGCCCGAAAGCCGGCCTGTGACCCGGGGCGGTCCGTCCCGAACCCGTTGCTGTGCGGCACCTGGAAGAACCGGTTGCGTAACCGTTTGGGGCCTATCTGCAGCGGCTCGAAGAGCACGTCGTGGCGACGGTCGCGGCCCATCGCCCAGAGCCTATTGCCATGACATGAAGGATACGAAGGATACAGTCGGCGTGGTGGGACGCTTCGCAATACGTTCGGTCGCCAGCCAATCGCAGTTTGCCCGCGTAGGTGAGCTCTAGATGACCGGTCGCCACTACCGGGTGGTCGTGATCGGCGGGGGCATCGTCGGCACGAGCGTCCTCTACCATCTCGCGAAGTTCGGTTGGACCGAGTGCATCCTCATCGAACGCGGCCAGCTCACCGCCGGCTCGACCTGGCATGCCGCGGGAGGTTTCCACGCTCTCAATGCCGACCCCAACGTTGCCGCCCTGCAGGCGTACACCATCGAGCTGTACCGCAAGCTCGAGGAGGACGAGCCGGGCTGTTGCGGCCTGCACATGACCGGCGGGCTCAACATCGCTGGCAACGCGGAACGTCTCGAATGGCTGCGGGCAGCCTGGGCGGTCTTCCAGACTGTCGGGATCGAGACCGCCCGCCTCGTCGGGCGCGACGAGATCGCCGAGCTCTGCCCGCTCATCGATCCCTCGGGCATCGCAGGAGGGCTGTACGACGCCAACGAGGGCCATCTCGACCCGTCCGGCGCGACACACTCGCTTGCACGGGCGGCTCGTCGGCTCGGGGCGGAGGTGGACGTCGACAACCGTGTCCTCGAGCTCCGAGCGCGGCCGCAAGGCGGCTGGGGGGTGGTCTCCCAGCACAGCACCTTCACGGCGGACCACGTCGTCAACGCGGGCGGCCTGTGGGCGCGACACGTCGCCCGGATGGCCGGAGTGGACCTCCCCGTCGCTCCGATGCAGCACCACTACCTCGTAACGGAGCCGATCCCCGAGCTCGCCTCACTCAAGCGGGAGCTGCCGATCACCGTCGACCTGGAGGGCTTCACCTACCTGCGCCAAGAGGGTGAGGGCGTGCTCCTCGGCGTCTACGAGCTCCAGCCAAGACACTGGCACATCGAAGGCGCCCCGTGGGACTACGGCGCCGATCTCTTGCCGCCCGACATCGATCGAATCTCCCCGGAGCTCGAGATCGGCCTTGCCCGGTACCCCTCGATCGCCGAGGCCGGCATCAAACGCTGGGTGAACGGGCCGTTCACCTTCACCCCCGATGGGAACCCGCTCATCGGGCCGGTCCGTGGTCTCCCGGGGTTCTGGGTGGCGTGCGGGGTGATGGCCGGCTTCTCGCAGGGCGGTGGCGTCGGCAAGTCTCTCGCTGAGTGGATGATCGAGGGTGAGCCGGAGGCGGACGTGTTCGGGATGGACGTGGCGCGCTACGGCCCGTTTGCCAGCGCCGACGGCTATCTCGAAGCGCTGACGAGCCAGTTCTACAGCCGTCGCTTCGTGATGTCCTACCCGAACGAGCAGCTCCCCGCTGGTCGGCCGCTCGTCACCTCGGCTCTGCACGACCAGCTCACCGCCAAGGGGGCCAGCTTTGGCGTCTCGTGGGGCCTCGAGGTACCGCTGTAC
This sequence comes from Actinomycetes bacterium, assembly GCA_021811865.1. The sequence continues at coordinate 40,705 of JAKAQB010000001.1, forward strand.
TTCGTAGCCGACCGCGATCGCGGGGAGTTCTCGGAGATCCCAACTCTGAGGCGCTCCAACGCCTTCGAGATCGTCGCCCGAGAGGTCGAAGCGGCCCGAAACGGAGTCGCTCTGCTCGACATCACCGGCTTCGCTCGCTACCGCGTCGCCGGCCCCGAGGCTCGCTCCTGGCTTGACCACCTGGTCGCGAGCCGACTTCCCGAGCCTGGCCAGGTGCGGCTGGCACCGATGCTGAGCCCTTCCGGGCGGCTCATGGGCGATCTCACCGTGACGTGCTGGAGCGCCGACGAGTACTGGGTGGTCGGCTCGTACTACCTGCGCGAGTGGCACCTTCGCTGGTTCGCCGAGCATCTGCCCCCGTCGGGCGTTGTCGTCCACGACATCTCGGATGAATGGGCGGGCCTGGCGGTGATCGGGCCTAGATCGAGAGAGCTCCTTGCCCGGCTCGGCTCGTGCATTGGCGCCGTGCCGTTCCTCGGCGCCCGGCAGGTCGAGCTCGGCCTCCTCCGAGCGCGCCTGCTGCGGCTCTCGATCACTGGCGAGATGGGCTACGAATTGTATGTCGAGGCAACGAAGCTGCGTACCCTCTATGCCCACCTCCAGGACGCCTCGAGCGGCTTCGACGCCTCTGACATCGGATACCGGGCCGTCGACTCGCTCCGCCTCGAGAAGAGCTACGGCATCTGGTCGCGGGAGCTCACCCGCCTGCAGACGCCAGGGATGAGCGGGCTCGGCCGTTTCGTCGACTACGACAAGGCCGACTTCATCGGTCGCGGCAGCTGCTTGAAGGAGCGGGAGGCAGGCCCAACGCAGCTGCTCGTCACCTTGCAGGTGGACACTGCCGACGCCGACGCCGGAATGTTCGAGCCGGTGTGGCAGAAAGAGAGACGGGTCGGCTTCGTCACCTCGGCAGGTTACGGCCACCACGTCGGAATGAGCCTCGCTCTCGCCTACATCGAACCGGGCCTCACCGAGCCCGGGACCTCGCTCGAGGTGCACGTCGTCGGGAGCCGCCGTCCGGCGAAGGTCATCGAGGACTCGCCCCATGACCCGACCGGAGCCCGGATGCGGGGCTGAGGCGGCCCGGTAGCAGACCGGGCCGGGTGGCTCGAAGAATGGGTAGCTGAAGCGCGTACGCAACCGTGTGCCGCGTGAGCCAGGAGGTGCAAGAGCCGTCGGGAGCCGTCAAGCGCACGACCTTTCCCCCGATACGACTCGAACCACGAGCGGGTGCCGGTGTCGACGGCGGGTTCCGACGGGGCGTACGGGCCGGTCCGCCACCCGCCTCGTCGTCAGCGCCTACGGTCGCGCCATGACCGGATGCGGCGCCCGGCGACGACGGTGGTGACGCGCCGTCGGAGAGCGCCGACAGCAACCAAGGCGTTCGGCGTCGGCGCCCGCGAGAGCCACGACTCGAGCCGCTTCTACGCCCGCTTCGTGCCCAAGGCGATCGCCGCCGACGAGCAGCTGGCCGAGCACTTCGACCTCCCCGAGCCGCTCATCGTCGGGGACTCCCGCAAGATGGACGAGATCCCCGACAACTCCGTCGCCCTGGTCGTGACCTCACCGCCGTACTTCGCCGGCAAGGAGTACGAGCAGGCACTGGGGGAGGGCGTGATCCCGGCGTCCTACGCCGCGTACCTCGAGTTGCTGGCGGACGTCTTCGCCGAGTGCCGGAGGGTGCTCGAGCCCGGGGGCCGGATCGCCGTCAACGTGGCCAACCTCGGTCGGAAGCCGTACCGGTCGCTGGCAGCCGACGTGGTGCGGATCCTCGACGACGATCTCGGGCTGCTGCTGCGGGGGGAGATCGTCTGGCGGAAGGCGGGGGGCGCATCCGGCTCGTGCGCGTGGGGCTCCTACCGCTCGCCGGTCAACCCTGTCCTGCGGGACGTCACCGAGCGGGTGGTCGTCGCCTCCAAGGGCCGCTTCGACCGGGCCGTTGCCGTCGAGCGCCGCCGGGCGCACGGCCTCCCGCACGAGGCGTCGATAACCACCGACGAGTTCCTCGAGGCGACCCTCGACGTGTGGGACATCCGCCCCGAGTCGGCTCGGCGTGTGCACCACCCGGCGCCGTTCCCGGTGGAGCTGCCCCAGCGGCTGATCGAGCTCTACACCTTCCGGGGTGACGTGGTGCTCGACCCGTTCCTTGGTTCGGGGAGCACCGCCGTGGCGGCTGCCCGAACCGGCCGGCGCTACGTCGGCTACGACACCGAGGCGGAGTACGTCGCCCTGGCCAGCGAGCGGGTCGCCGCCGAGGTGGGCGTTGCCGGGCAGCTCTTCGCCGCCCCGGTCGAGCGAGCCCTGCCCGCCGACCGCAAGGCCGCAGCCGTGCTGGCGGTCGAGGTCCTCGCCGCTGCCGGCTTCGAGGTCGTCCAGCAGGACCGTCGTGTCCCCGGCGCCGGCGTCACCGTCGACGTCGTGGCACGCGGCGATGGCGGCCAGCCGTGGTACTTCGACGTGACCGGCGCCTTCACGACCACACCGGCCGGGTTGTCGCGCGCCGACGTGCTCTGGAAGGCGGTCGGGCGCGCCAGCGTCCTCCAGGCCTGCGGCGTCGGCCCCGTGGTGCTCGTGTCCTCCGACCTCCCCGCCCGGCGCAGCGCTGGTGACGCGGCACTGCATGCCCTCGGCCCGCGCCGTGTCCACGACGTCGTCGGTCTTCTCGACGCCGCCGGGCACGAGCGCCTGGCCCGTTACGCGGCCGGTGGACGGCAGGCCCGCCCGCTTCCGGGGTTCTGGACCCTCGGCGAGATCGGACCGTGAGGCGGCCCACCCTCGTAGGTTGGAGGGCATGGACATGGGCGTCGCCATCTTCCCAACCCACTACGCCGTCGACCCGGCCACCATGGCCAGGCTGGCCGAGGAGCGGGGTCACGATTCGCTGTGGTTCCCGGAGCACACCCACATCCCGGCGTCGCGCCGGAGCCCGTACCCCGGGGGCGGCGACCTGCCCCGCAAGTACGCGCACACCTACGACCTGTTCGTAGCCATGACCGCGGCGGCCGGCGCCACCAAGAAGCTACGCGTGGGCAGCGGCATCTGCCTCCTCGTCGAGCGCGACCCGATCGTCACCGCCAAGGAGGTGGCGAGCATCGACGTGCTCTCCGGGGGGCGGATCGAGCTCGGCGTCGGCCTCGGCTGGAACCGTGAGGAGATGGAGAACCACGGGACCGACCCCCGCCGGCGCACTGGCGTGCTGCGTGAACGCGTCGAGGCGATGAAGGCCATCTGGACCCAGGAGGAGGCCACCTACCACGGCGAGCACGTCGACTTCGAGCGCATCTGGTCGTGGCCCAAGCCGGCCCAGCGGCCGCACCCGCCGGTGCTCCTCGGTGGCAACGGCCCTGGCGTGACCGGGCGGGTGCTCGCCTTCGGCGACGGCTGGATGCCCAACTACGCTCGGGGGGACATCAGGGAACGGGCCCGCTCCCTGCTCTCCGCAGCAGGGCGGTCCCTCGACCTCACCGTCATGGGAGCCCCTGCCGACGCACGCGCCCTCGCCGAGCTCGAGGAGGCCGGCTTCCGCCGCGCCCTGCACTGGCTGCCGTCGGCCGGCCGGGGGGAGGTGGAGCGGGCCATGGACGCCTTCGAGGCGGCCGTCGCCGAGGTGAACGGGCCGTGACGCCAGAAGAGGCCCGGTGGCGCTTCGCCGGCGGGCGGGTCGCCCGCCTCGCGACCGCCGACGCCGCCGGGCGGCCTCACCTCGTGCCGCTCGTCTTCGCCGTCGACGGCTGCTGGTTCGCCGCTACGACCAGTACCGGCAGCAGGCCCCGGCCGGCCCGGCGCTCATCGTCGACGTCGAGCGCTGGTCGGGGTGGGCGGCGACACCGTAGGGCGGCGACGCCGTAGGGCGGCGAGGCATGACCGGTCGCCGGAAGTGGAGCTCGCCTGGCGACCGCTGTGAGTGGCCGCGCCCGACGCTCCATCTCGAACATTGGATGCTCGTTGTCGCCTGACGACGACCAGCTTCCAAGGTTTCGTCACGCCGGCGGTGGGCGACCGCGATGAGTGGGGATCGGTCCCCGAGGCTGCCTCGCGCGGCGGCTGGAGCGGTTCGGCCAGCGGGTCATCCCGGAGGTCGCCTCCTTGTCGTCCCAGCGCCCGTAACCTCCGGGCCATGCTGCCCGGAGCGCAGCCCGCCGTGGTCGACGGCAGGCACCTGACCATCGAGGACGTCGTCGCCGTGGGGCGCCACCGAGCTGCTGCCGTCCTCGGCGACGCCGCCCGCCTGCGGATGGAGCAGACCCATGCGGTCGTGGTCGAGGCTCTCGCGGCGGAGGCGTCGGTGTACGGCCTGACGACCGGCGTGGCCGAACGCAAACGGGTCCGCCTCGGACCGGACGAACGGCACGCGTGGAACCGGAAGCTCCTGCGGAGCCACAGGGTGGCCCAGGGGCCGCCCGCGTCCGACGAGCTCGTCCGGTCCGCCATGATCGTCCTGGCCAACAGCCTGGCAACAGGCGCCGCCGGCGTGCGCCCCGCGGTCGTGGAGCTGGTCATCGTCGCCCTCGCCCAGGGCCGGCTGCCAGCGGTCCGCACCCTCGGGTCGGTCGGCCAGGCGGACCTCGGGCCGATGGCCGATCTGGCCGAGGGGGTCGTCGGTGAGAGCGCGTTGGAGCTGGAGCCGGGGGAGGCCCTGGCGTTGCTCAACAACAACGCATTCGCGGTCGGGGCCGCTTCGTTGGCGGTGCACGACGCCGAGCTCCTGCTCGCCACCCTCGACGTCGCTGCTGCGCTCGACCTGGAGGCCTTCGCCGGCAACGTGAGCCCGTACCATCCGGCGGTGGCGGAGGCACGCCCGCATCCCGGCCTGCGCCGGACGATCGAACGGATGGGTGGGCTGCTCGAAGGCAGCTTCCTCTTCCAACCAGGCGCGGCGCGGAACCTCCAGGATCCGCTCACGTTCCGCTGCGTGCCACAGATCCACGGGGCCGCACGCGATGCCCTGGCTTACGCCCGTGCCACCGTCGAGACCGAGCTCAACTCGTCGCAGGGCAACCCGATCGTCGTGCTGGCGGAGCGGCGGGTACAGTCCGCCGGCAACTTCGACGTCGGGCCGGTGGCTGGTGCCTTGGACTTCGCCCGCCTGGCCATGGCGCCGGTGGTTGCCGCCGCCGCCGAACGAGCCGTCAAGCTGTTGCAGGCACCCCTGTCCGGGCTGCCGTCGGGGCTGGCCGTCGCCCCGGAGACGGGGGACGACGGTCTGGCCGAGCTTGCCGTCGCCGTGCAGGCCGTTGCCGTCGAGGCGCGCAGCCTCGCCCACCCGGTGTCCGCTGACCTCGTGAGCACCAGCAAGGCGGAAGGCATCGAGGACCGGACGACCAACGCACCGCTCGCCGCCCGGCGCCTCGGGGAGATGACCGGCCTGGTTGCCCGGGTCGCCGCCATCGAACTGGTGGTCGCAGCCCAGGCGGTCGACCTGCGGGGGTCGTCACCCCTCGGGCGGGGGACCCGGCGGGCGTACGCTGCTGTTCGCGAGCGGGTGGCGTTCACCGGTCGCAACGAAACGCTGCCCGTCGACCTCGAGCCGGTGGTGGAGCTGGTGGCGAGCGGCCACCTTGCCGGCGTGGGGGAGGCGCAGGAGGGCGACCCGGGCGAGGAGAGGTGCTGAACAGCCGTGCAGGTCGTTGGAGGCACGGGTCGGCTCGCCGAGCCGGGTCCCGCCCGACCAGTCCGGGGCCGCCCTTCCTGCAGGGTCGAAGGCGACGTCGGGCTGGCGGTGCGCCAGAGCGCGGGTGATCCACGTCGGGCGGGTGGTGAACACGAACGCCTCCGCGTGTGCGCTCACCACCCCGCCGAGGAGGAGCTGGAGTTAGGCGCGGGCGACGGCTCCGTCGACCCCGAGACGTCGCACAGCAGGACCAGCCGGCGGGGCCGGGTGAGCCGGCGGGACCGGGTGAGCCGGCCGGACCGGGTGAGCTGGGGCAGCAGGACCAGCTCGGAGTCGTCGGTGAAAATGTGGAAGAACCCGGCGAGGCACTTGGTCGGCCGCGCGAGCCCGTCGCCGTCGCCGGCTGAGCCTCCCGACCCTCGGTTCTTCGACCGTCCGTGAGGTGGATGCATGGCGCGGCGGTAGCGTCCGGCAGGTGCCCTTCGACGACGGTAGGCAGCATGTGGGCGTCGATCCCTGGCTGGTCGGCGAGGAGGATCGCGACCCGACGAGGCGGTTGCGTGGTCGCCTCCCGGCGCCGGTCACGGTCTGGACGGCCGCCACGCGCCGCGTCGGCCGGGCGGGGATCACGGTTTCTTCCGTCATCGTGGCTGAAGGGGAGCCGCCGGAGATCGCAGGCCTGATCGGGCTGCTGTCGGACTTCTGGGATGCCGCGGCCGAGAGTCGCAGGTTTGTGCTCCATGCCCTCACCGCCGACCAACTGGACCTGGCCGAACGCTTCGCCCTCCGATGGCCGGGCGATCCGTTCGAAGGGCTGGCCGTCAGCGCGACGGAATGGGGACCGCAACTCGAAGCCGTCTCCACCCGGGCGTCGTGCTCCGTGGTCGGCAGCTCGGATGCCGGCCACGGCCTCCTCGTGCGGGCGAGGGTCGAACGGGTGGCCATCGGGGACGGCACCCGGTTGCCGCTGGTGCACTACCGGGGCGCCTATGTCACCGTGGGGCCCCGGCCCCGGCCCCGGTCCCAAGAGGCCCCATAGGGCTGATGGGTCGGCGAGACTCGGTGCGTTGGGCGTGGGTTGGGCGATTGAGGCGCCTATCGGGTCCTGAGTGCACCGAGGTGGGCGCCCGCATGCCTTCGCCTGCCCGGTGCGTCGAGCTGAGATGGAAAGGGTGCAGCGCCTGGCGGTAGGGCGGGCGCGCTCCGCTGCTGCTTGGCCACCCGCTGGAGGTTGTTGGGACGCCGCGGCGCGAACATTGTGCATCCCCGGAGATGACACGCCGATGCCGCCCCGACGTGGCGCCGAGCCGCGATCGGTCGCCATGCTCGCCCCCAACCCGGCCGGAGGGCGGGTGGCGGCGGGCGCGCCGGCGGCGGTGGCCGCCGCCCGGTCCCGCTGGAGGCGGGCGTGGCCCCTCCTGCGCTGGGTGCTGGCCGCCGTCGTGGTGGGGCTGGCCGCCTGGGTGGTGTCGGGTGAGACGGCGGAGCTGAGTGGTGCCGGCAAGCTCCTGTCGGGGATTCGTTGGCCGTGGGCGGTCGTTGCTGCCACGGTGGAGGCTCTGAGCTACGTGGCATCTGCCGCCCTGCAGCAGACCCTCCTCCGCAGCGGGCACCTCCGGAGTGGGCTCGGTCGCACATCCCTCGTGAGCCTTGCGACGTCGGCGATGCAGAACAGCCTGCCCGCCGGTGCAGCATTCGCCGGCGTCTTCGCCTACCGCCAGTACCGGCGCATGGGTGCTAGCGAGCTCCTGGCCGCCTGGTCTGTCGTAGCGGTCACGGGGTGCCTGTTCGTGGGCATCACCGCCATGGCCGTGGTGGGGCTGGTGCTGGCATTTGGGGTAGGCAGCGCGGAGGGGTTGGTACAGGTGCTCGGCGGGCTCGGCGCCGCTGCTGCAGCGCTCGTCGTCGGCTGGTTGCGGCGCGACTGGGTGTTCGCGCGGGTGGAGGGTCTGCTCCGCTTCGGGCAGCGGCGGCTGGGTCGGCCCCACGGCGACCCCCGCCAGGTCGTCGGTCGGTTCCGGCGGCGCCTGGGGGCGGTGACTCCGAGCCGCCGCCACTGGTGGATGGCCCTCGGGAGCGCCCTCTTCACGTGGGGCTTCGACCTGCTCTGCCTCGTCTTCGCCTTCGTCGCCGTCGGCGCTCCCGTGCCCTGGCGCGGCCTGCTCCTCGCGTACTCGGCTGCTCAGCTCGCCGCCACGCTGCCGATCACCCCGGGCGGGCTGGGCGTCGTCGAGGGCAGCCTGACGGTCGCCTTGGTGGCCTTCGGTGGCGCGGAGGCATCGGCCGTCGCCGCCGTGCTCGTGTACCGGATGATCAGCTACTGGGCCGAGATGCCCGTCGGCTGGCTGTCGTCACTCGCTGTGGGCAGGATGCCCGCCCGCCCTGTGCTCCCCATCGACTCCCCAGCCCCGCAGTCGAGCGCGTCCCCGAAGGGCGAGCCGCCGAGCGGAGGCGGGTCGTGAAGCCGTACCTCTCGCCGAGCCTTGCGCTCGTCGTGGCGTCGGTCGCGCTGGCCGGCTGCGGTGGCAGCGGCCTGCGACTGGAGGCCCGGTCGGTCTCGGCGTGCTACCGCACCATCCCTACGGCCGTGGCCGACTCCCACGACAGCGACGCCCGGCTGCTCGGCGTCCACCACCTCCGGCTGGAGCTGCTGCGCCGGAGGAACGCGTCGCTGCTCGCGGCGTGGCCGGGTGGGGACCCCACCGTCTGCACCATCGCGCTCGAGGGCCCGTTCCGCCCCGGCCAGGTCGAGGGCGCGCCGCCGTCAGCGGCCGGGCGCTTCGCCCTGCTGGTCCTCGATGTGCGCACCGGCCGCCTGCTGGTCAGCACCGTGACCGACCACCTGCCGAGACGGCTGTTGGGGCGCACGTACTGATCTCCTACCATCCGGCAGATGGACCTCGTGAAGCTGGTGGTGTTCGTCCCCGAAGCCGGCTCCGAGCGGCTGCGGAAAGCCCTAGGGGAGGCCGGCGCCGGCTACATCGGCAAGTACTCGTTCTGCAGCTGGTCGGTGAGCGGGACGGGCCGGTTCCGCCCCGAAGAGGGTGCCGTGCCGCACATCGGCACCGCCGGCGAGCTCGAGACCGTTGCCGAGGAGCGCATCGAGGTCACCTGCCGCCGTGAGCTCGCCCGGGAGATCGCCCAGGTCGTGCGCAGCGTCCACCCCTACGAGGAGGTCGTGATCGACCTCTACCCGATGCTCGACCCCGACGACCTGTAGGTAGGTCCCTCAGGGCAGCCGGCCGGCCCGCAGGGCGTGCTGGCGCGCGATCTCCTCGGTCAGCACGTCCCGCAGCAGGTCAACGGCTTGGATCACCTTCGGGTGGCGGAGGTGGTACAGGACCCGGCTGCCCTGGCGCTCCGCCTCGACAAGCCCGCGGTCACGGAGCACAGCGAGGTGCTGGGAGGTGTTGGACTGGGGGGTCTCCAAGTACTCGGCCAGCTCGTTGACGCTCCTGGGCCTGTCCCGGAGGGCGTAGAGCACCATGAGGCGTTTTGGCTCGTTGATGGCGTGGCACATCTCCGACACGAGCTCGGTCAGCTCCTCACGCAGGTGCGGATCGATGCTCTCCCCGTCCGCGCCGGCCACGAGCTCCTGGCTGTCGGCTGTCATCACGGAGTCCGCCGGCGCCGGCGGCGCCGCATCTCTGCGGTCACCGACGGGTGCGTCGTCTCGGACGGGCATGCCCCCAGCGTAGGCGGCGAGCGCCAGGCCACCGGAGCGTTCAAGCCCACGACATGTAGACCCGTCCACCCTCGACCAGCACGTCGTAGGTGGCCAGGTCATGGTCGGCGGGGCCGCGGATCCGTTCGCCGCTGGAGAGGTCGAAGCGACTGCCGTGCGCCTGGCAGGTCACGACCGTAGCGTCGAGGGGGCCGTCGGAGAGGCGGGCTCCGGCGTGCGGGCAGACGTCGCATGCGGCGATGAGCCGACCGTCCAGGTGGTAGAGAGCAACCGGACCGACAGGGGTGTCCGCGACCCGCACGACCATTCCCAGCCGCCCGGCGACATCGGCGAGGTCGGCGAGCAACGCCCGACGCCGCCCGAGCGGGCCGGAGCCGGCCAGACGGCGGAGCACGATCGAGAGGGCCCCACGGTTGCCGACGGCGTCGCAGCCGGCTCTCTCGGCCGCTTCCAGCCGGTCACGGTCGGGGAGGGAGTGGCATCCGACGATGAGCGCCTCGGGGCGCCGGGCTCTCCAGTCGCGGATCACCTCCATGGCGTCGGCACCGGCGAGGTCGACGACCACCGCAGCAGCGGGACCGTCATCCGGCGGAGCGACGCAAAGGCCCCTCTCGCGGGCGAAGGCAGCCGCCTGGCGGAGCACCATCGGATCCGAGGACACGACGACCACCCGGGCGGTGGTCACCTCCGGCCGGGTCAGATGAAGAGGGTGATGTCGGCGTCGGCAGCCATGTCGATGAAGCTCGCAGCACAGCCTCGGTGGCTCAGGGCACCGGCGGCAGAGGGCACTTCGCGTTGGAAAGCAGCACCCCGCCCGGAGCGAAGCTCGCCCAGCACCAAGCCGGGCGCGGACCGTGAGCCAACACCGCGGCGCGAGCCGCCACCCCGATGGCCTCCACGGCGTGGACGAAGGCACCCACACCGGGGGCGACCGCAGCGAGCGACACATCCAGCGCGAACGCCCAGCGACAGAAGTGCTCCCGGATCGCCCCCGCCCGCTCGGCGAAGCGACGCAACCAACGCCGCACCCTCCACGCCGGCACACCCAGGCGTAACGCGATACGACGGTGCCCCACCCCAGCCGCCTTCGCCTCGGTCGCCTCGCCGATCACCCCCACCTCGTCACGGCGCCTGAGCAGACCGTCGTCTCCGAGCAGCACATGGGTCTTGGCGCAGCCCCGGCACCTCGCCCGACGGGGGCAGATCCTGATCTCCTCCCCACCCCGGCGCCGCAACACCCGCACCCGGGCGTGACCCCACGGGCCTAAAGCCCCCCACACGCCGGGCAGGCCAACAACCCCCCGAGCAGCTCCGCCTCGACGACCACTCGATCAGTCCCTACCATGAGCACCGGTGCCTCCGGCATCGCTGGAAGGACCCTCCCGGCCGATCAGGACAAGTTCAGCGGGAGGGTCCTTGCGCGTCCAAGACCACCCAAGCCTGACCCAACCGCGCCCCGAACCCCAACGGGGCCATCCTCGCCGTCAGTGGCGCAACCGAACTACCCCATCCTCATCCTGCGTGGCGCTCCACACGCAGGCGCCGCCCGACCACCCAGCGTGCGAGGAGGAAGTTGGTGCCACCCACGGCAAGACCAGCCGCGAGGGTGCAGGCGTAGAAGGAGCCGTTCATCACCACGCGCGCAGCGACTCCCATGCCGACCAGGACCAGGGGGAAGACCGCGCCGGTCAGGAGCCCGAAGCCAACCATCCACAGGCCGAGGTCCCCGAAGGATCTGCCAGTGACCAGCCGCCCGCGGCGACCGCGGGACATGCCCTGGGTGGGAGCGAACCTCACGGTGTTGAATCGACCCGGACGGAGCCGACCTTGAGCTGCCGGTGCCGGCGGGGATCAGGGGTGGTGCGCCACGGGCTACTCCCGGCAGTTGCCCGGGCGGACCACCCGACGGGGACCGGGGTAGCGCGCCCAGATGTCGTTGCACTCCTCGCACACGGCGTCGGGGACGAGCCCCAGCCGCATGCCCGCACCGAACAGCTTGCACCCCAGGCACACCCCGAGGCCCGCCTCCAAACCGGCAGCGGCGACGAGTGCACCGAGCAGGCGGTAAGCGGCCCGCCGACGGCCCGTCACGGCGAGCATGGAGGCGGCCGACGTCATGACGAGGCCGATGCCCTGGGCGAGCCGCTTGGGAGGCCCGGGAGAGTAACGGTGCTCGATCCTCCCCAGTCGCGGCGTGATGACCTTCGTGGCGAGCTGGCCGAGGGGGCTGAGCGTCGGCCCGGAGACCACCCGGGCGGCGAAGCCGTAGGTGAGGGGGGCGAGCAACCACGGCTGGTCGGCGACGACTGCTGTCGCCGCCATGGCCACCACGCCGCCGGCGACCAGCCGGGCGGACGTCTCGTTGACGGGGTTGGGGAAGCCGAACGGGTCCATGCCCCGAAATATTACCTGCGGAGTCGGGATTAGGTGCTCCCCGACCACCCTGGCCGACCCACCGAGGAGTCCCGTCGCCGGCTCGGCCCCGCGGGAGTGCTCGTCAACAGCGCCGCCGCCGGTTCCGGCCTGTGGTGAACGCCGCAGTTGCCGGCTACGTGTCCGTCGGCTCGTCGCTGTGGTAGCTGCCCGCAGGCAGGCCGCCGGACGCCACCTCGGGGTCGCCACCGTCGGCCGGGGGGACGCCGGCCACCGGTTGGGGGACGCCGGCCACCGGTTGGGGGACGCCGGCCACCGGTTGGGGGACGCCGGCCACCGGTTGGGGGACGCCGGCTACCGGCTGGGGGACCGCCCCTGGGGCTCCCGCCGGGGCGGTGCTCGTGGCGGTGGGCAGGTAGCTCCCGGTCTCACCCGGAGGCGGCGTCGCCGGCGTCACGGCTATGGCCCCGTGCTCTGCCTCGAATGCTTGGAGCTGGCTGATGAGCTCGGCGATGCGGCTGTCGGCCGGTGAAGCGGACCGACCCGTCCGTTGCTCGAAGGTGAGGCCGCCGAGCTCGAGGAGCAAGGCATCGGCCTGCTTCTTCGACTGGATGCCGGCGAGCTTGGTCTGCCCGGCCTCGGCGAGCGACGTTGCCTGTGACTTGATCTTGTCCATGAACCCCATGGCACGGCCCTTTCGACGCGGCCAGGGATGCCCGCCGGCCGTGCCACTCAGGTTACGCCAGCGGATCCCGGCCGTCGAGGCCGAGCTCGCCTCCCTAGGTCGCCTCGCCCGGGTCTCTGGCGTGCCCCGGCGGGTCAGCTCCCCAGGATGTTGCCGAGGATGCCGCCCACGGCGCCGCCCTCGACGGCGCTGGTCCGCTCGCCGCTTGCCAGGTACGGGTTGAGCGAGCCCGCCAGGTTGGGGAGAGGCATGGACTGCAGCCAGACGCGGCCGGGACCGGTCAGCACGACGAGCCAGTGGCCGTTGGCCCCGAAGTACCGGTTGACGATGCCCTGAACGCGCTGGACGGTGAAGCTCACCGTCTCCTGGAACACCCCCACGTGGCCCGGGTGCGCCAGGATCGTCTGGCCGGGAGCGAGGTCATAGGTGGTCACCTCGCCGGAGAGCTCGACCCATGCGGTGCCCTGGCCCTCGAGGCGTTGCAGGATGAAGCCCTCCTTGCCGAAGAGCATGCCGCCGAGGCTCTGCTGGAAGCCCATCGACGGAACGACCTCCGGTGTCCCGCACACCCACCCGTGGTGGTGCACGAGGTAGCCCTGCCCCGGGCTGACCTCCAGCGGGAAGATGTGGCCGGGCACCTTGGCGGCGAACGCCACCATCCCCTGGCCACCTGTTGCCTGGTAGATGGTGAGCAGCAGGCTGCCGCCGCCCATTACCCGCTTCAGCCCGCCGAGCAGGCCCCCTCCGCCGGACGAGCCCAAACCGGTGGTCTGCGTCAGCTGCATGTTTGGGGTCATCCACGACAACTCGCCGTGGTCCGAGATGACCCGCTCACCGGAGTCGAGGATCATCTCGAGCACCGGCATGGTCGAGCCCTTGATCTGCGCCTGCACCGCTGCCCCCTTCGTTCTGTCGTCCGGCCCGGGATACTACCGCGTGGCGCCGCTCTAGGGTGGCGGTGTGTCGTCCGGTCCTTTCGACGTGCCGCTCCAGACCCTCCGGCGGAGAACCAGCGAGAAGTGGCGGGCGGCGCCCCCCGACGTGCTGCCCCTGTGGGTGGCGGAGATGGATGTGATGGTCGCCGAGCCCATCGTGCGGGCGCTGCACGATGCCGTCGCCCTCGGCGACACCGGCTATGCGTCGGGCACGGGCTACGCCGAGGCCCTTGCGGGCTTCGCTGCGGAGCGGTGGGGGTGGGACGGGCTGGAAGTGGGGCGAAGCGCCCTCGTGCCCGACGTGATGATGGGCATCGTCGAGGTGCTGAAGCTCATCACCGCTCCCGGCGACACCGTCGTGGTGAGCCCGCCCGTGTACCCGCCCTTCTACGCCTTCGTCGAGCACCTGGACCGCCGCATCGCCGAGGCCCCGCTGACCGGTGAGGGCCGCCTCGACCTTGACGCCCTGGGCGCGGCGTTCGAGGGGGCGGCGGCGTACCTGCTGTGCAACCCGCACAACCCGACGGGCACGGTGCACTCCCGCCAGGAGCTCGAGCGGGTCGCCGCGCTCGCCGACGAAGCCGGGGTGCGGGTCGTGGCGGACGAGATCCACGCGCCGCTCGTCGTCGGCGACGCCCGCTTCACGCCGTTGCTGAGCGTGGCCGGCGCCGAACGCGGCTTCTGCCTGTTGTCCGCCTCCAAGGGCTGGAACCTTCCCGGGCTCAAGGCGGCCGTCGTGGTCGCCGGGCCGGCCGCCGCCGCCGACCTCGCCCGCATGCCGGAGGAGGTCGGCCACGGTCCGAGCCACCTCGGGGTCATCGCCCACACCGCTGCGTTGCGCGCCGGGGGCGGGTGGCTCGACGAGTTGCTCGCCGGGCTCGGGGCCAACCGGGTGCTGCTGGCCGAGCTCCTGGCCCGGCGGTTGCCGGCGGTGCGCTACCGCCCCGGCGACGCCACCTACCTGGCGTGGCTCGACTGCACAGACCTCGGGTTCGCGGCTGCGGCCGGCGATCGCCCGGGGCGCGGCAACGTCCACGAGGTGACCGGCCCGGCGGCGTTCTTCCGGAGCGAGGCGCGCGTGCTGCTCAGCTCGGGGGCGGCATTCGGGTCCAACGCCGAGCGCTGTGCCCGCCTCAACTTCGGGACGTCGCCGGCCATCCTCACCGAGGCCGTCGACCGCATGGCCGCTGCCGTGGAAGCCCTCGAGCTCCCCTCCCGACCAGTTGCCATGGAGGGTAACGAGGCGTAGCCTGCCTCGGGAGGCCGAGATGCACTGTGGCGGGTGCGCTGCGCTTGTCGACGAGGCGTGGCGGTCGTGTCCCGACTGCGGGTCCCCGCGCGATCGGCCCTGTCATCTCCCGGCGCCCCGGTGGTGCCCTGCGTGGCAGGCTGCGACGGCGAGAGGGAGGAGCCTGGGTTGCAGGGACGGGTGACGCTGGTGAGCGGCGCCGGCAGCGGTCCGCGGCGGGGTCCGAGGTGAGCCACCCGCTGCTCGAGGCGCTCCGTGCCGCCGTAGGCGAGGGTGGCGTCCTCGTCGAGCCGGGCGACCGCCTCGCGGCCGAGACGGACTGGATGGGCCGGCGCCGCGGGGACGCCTTGGCTGTGGTTCGCCCCCGGAGCGTGGAGGAGGTCGTCGGCGTCGTGCGCGCCTGCGCTGCGGCGGGGGTGGCGGTCGTGCCGCAGGGTGGCAACACCGGCCTGGTGGGCGGCGGCATCCCACGCGGCGGCGAAGTGGTCCTGTCCACCACCCGCCTCTGCCGGGTCGGCGAGGCGGACGGCGACACCCGCCAGATCGCCGCCGGCGCCGGTGCCACCCTCGCCGCCGTGCGGGCTGCCGCCCTGCCGGCCCGCCTCGACGTCGGAGTCGACCTCGCGTCCCGGGACAGGGCGACGGTCGGGGGCATGGTGGCGACCAACGCCGGGGGTCTGCGGGTGCTGCGCTACGGCCACACCCGTGGGCAGCTCGCCGGGGTGGAGGCCGTGCTGGCCGACGGACGGGTGATCCGGCGCATGGCGGGGCTGGCCAAGGACACCGCCGGCTACGACCTGACCGGTCTGCTCTGCGGCAGCGAGGGAACGCTCGCCGTCGTCACCGCCGTGGCGTTGCGGCTGGTCCCGGTACGACCCCAACGTGTCACGGTGTGGGCGGGCGTCGACTCCGTCCGCCACGCCGTCGAGGTCGTCGGGCGGGTGCGGGCGGCCTTCGACGGGTTGGAGAGCGCTGAGATCATGTTCGCGGAGGGGGTGCACCTGGTGAGCGACCTGTTCGGGTTGCCCCTGCCGTCGACCAGCGGGTCACCGGCGTACCTACTGCTGGAGCTCACCTCCGGGGAGGGCGCCGGCGACCTACTCGACGAGGTGGTCGAGACCCTTGCCGGCTGGGCCGACATCGGGGAGTCCGCCATCGCCGACCACGGCCCGGGCCGCCAACGCCTGTGGGCGCTGCGGGAGCGCCATCCCGACGTCGTCGCCCGCCTCGGTGTGCCCCACAAGCTGGACGTCGCCGTGCCGCTCACCCGGCTCCCGGAGCTCGAGGCGGGCGTGCGGCGGGCCCTGGCCCCGCTGGACGCCACAGTCGTCCTCTACGGTCACGTCGGCGACGGGAGCCTTCACGTCAACGTCGCCACCCCGGGGCCGGCGGGCGGCGCGGTGGAGGAGGCCGTGTTCGCCGTCGTGGCGCAACTGGGCGGCACCATCAGCGCCGAGCACGGGATCGGCACCGACAAGCTGCGGTGGCTCGACCGGACCCGGAGCGCGGCGGAGATCGCCGTCATGCGCGCCGTCAAGGACGCCCTCGACCCGGCCGGGATCCTCAACCCCGGCGTCCTGCTCGGCGCCACCAGCGCTCCTCCACCCCATCTGGGCAAAGGGTCTTAGTCTCGACAGTCGTGGCAGGAGACAGGGCCGGACGGGCGGGAAGCGGCGTCGACGGCATCTGGGCGCCGGCGCGCCGGCGCCTCACCGTCGGCCTCGTGCTGGCCGTCACGCTGGTGGCATTCGAGGCCCTGGCGGTAGCCACGGTCATGCCCGTGGTGGCCCGTCACTTAGGCGACATCCGGCTGTACGGCTGGGTCTTCAGCGCGTTCATGCTCTCGAGCCTCGTCGGGATCGTCGCCGGCGGCAGCCTGGCGGACCGGGTTCCGTTGACGGGGCCGATGGTCGGTGGCCTGGCGTTCTTCGCAGTGGGGCTGCTGATCGGCGGCACAGCCACGTCGATGCCGGTGCTGGTGGCCGGCCGCGCCGTGCAGGGAGTCGGCGCCGGGGTCGTGCCGAGCATGGCGTACGTCGCCATCTCCCGGGGCTACCCGTACGGGTCGCGCCCCCGCATGTTCGCCGTCCTGTCGACAGCGTGGGTCGTGCCCGGCCTGGCCGGGCCGGCCATCGCTGCGGGGATCGCGGCCGCGGCCGGCTGGCGCTGGGTGTTCCTCGGGCTGATCCCTCTCGTGGGTGTCGCCGGCGGCGTCGCCCTCGTCGGGCTGCGGTCCGTTCCGGCGGGCGGGAAGAGGGATCGGACCGCGGGGCCGGAGCGACCCGGTCCCCGGGCGCTGGCCGTCGCCGGCGTGGTGATCGGCGCCGCCGGCCTGCTCGTCAGCCTCACCACCGGTGGGCCGCTGGTCGTCGTGGCGGGGGTGATCGCCGGCGGCGGGCTACTCCTTGCATGCCTGCGGCGGCTCACCCCGGCCGGCACCCTGACGGCGCGCCCAGGCCTGCCCGCCACCGTGGCGTCGCGCGGGCTCCTCACGGCCTGCTTCTACGCCGCCAGCGCCTACGTGCCGTACGCCGTGACCACCGTGCGCCACTCACCGACGTTGCTCACCGGCCTCGTGCTGACCGCCGGGACCGTCACCTGGACGGCGGGGTCGTGGACCCAGGCCCGGTTGATCCAGCGGGTCGGCCCGCGCCGGCTCATCAGGGCCGGGGAGATCCTAGTCGTCGTCGCCATCGCGGCGATGGCCGCTGTCCTGCTCCCCGCGGTGGCCCCAGCGCTTGCCATCCCCGTGTGGTCGGTCGCCGGTTTGGGCATGGGGCTCGCCTACGCTCCGCTGTCGATCGCCACCCTCGACCTGGCACCGGAGGCGGAGGTGGGCCAGGCGACGGCGTCACTGCAGCTCTGCGACGTCCTCGGCACCGCGCTCGGCACCGGCGTCGCCGGCGCCCTGGTGGCCGCGTCGGTGCACGGCCTGCACCTCGGGGCCGGCGCCGGTGTCGGCCTCGCCTATGCCCTCGGCGCCGCTGTCGGGCTCGCCGCCATCACCGCCGGACGCCGCCTCCCCCAGCGACGCGCCGCCGGCGGGGACGCCCCTGCGGCCGCGCCGTCGCCGCCGGGCACCGCGGGCGCGGGGAGGGGAGGGGCAGCTCTTTCTCCGCGAGCCGCCGAGGCCTGACGGCTAGAACGCGGCAGCGAAGAACTCGCCCAGCAGCCCCGCCAGCCGCCTGTAGGTGGGATGCTCGTCGTACATCCACTCGGTGTGGCCGGCGCCCTCGAGCACCTCCAGGCGGGATCCGTCGCCGGCATGGGCCATGATCGACTCAGCCTCCTCCACACGGTAGAGGGCGTTGTCGGCGCCGTGCACCACGAGCAGCGGACGGGGTGCGATCCGCCCGGCACAACGGTCGGGGCGGAACCGCACCAGGTGCTCGGCCGCCTCCAGGCTCACCAGGGAACCGAACCCGGGCGCCTTGTACAGCTCGTCGTCGACGTACACGCCCGTCACCGGGTCGAGGGGCAGCACCTCCCACGGCGACACCCGCCGCGACCGGCCCGTGAGCGCCCTGGCGCCGCGGTCCTCGTCGATGGCGGCGAGGAGCGCGGCCCACGACGCGTCGTCGTGCAGGCGCCGTGTCGTGCGCTCGCCGTCACCGACCGCGTTGAGGACGGCCACCGCAGCGATCCGTGTGTCCTCGGCCGCGGCGGCGATGGCGACACCACCGCCGAGCGCCCAGCCGATGACCCCGACCCGGGCGGCGTCGAGGTCGGGCACGGTCCGGACGAAGTCCACGGCGGCGAGGAGGTCCTCCGCCTGCTCCTGGGGGATCAGCCGACCGCGCTCTCCCTCGCTCGCCCCGAAGCCGCGGTAGTCGAAGGCCAGGCACGCGTAGCCGAGCGGGGAGAACGTGCGGGCGAAGCGCTCCGGGTGGATCACCTTCAGCCCCTGGAAGCCAGAGCAGCTGATGAGCACCGGGTAGGGCGGCGCGGTGTCCTCGGGCGGCAGCCAGAGGTCCGCGTCGATCAGGCAGCGGTCGCTGTAGAAGGGGGCCGGCCGCCGTCGCACCGGTTGGACCCTAGCAACGCGGGCGGCGGGGTGGAAGGCTCGGGGGGTGTTCGACGTGCACGTCCACGCCGCCCCCGACATCGAGCCCCGGCTCTTCGACGACGAGGCAACCGCCTGCGCCTTCGAGGATGCCGGTGCCGAGGGGTTCGTGCTCAAGGCCCACTACGACCAGACAGCGGGACGCGCCGCCGCCATCGCCCGCCGTCACCGGCTGCGCGTCGCCGGCGGCCTGGCCCTCAACTCCCACGTCGGCGGCTTCAACCCCGCCGCTGTCGCCGCCGCCCTGCGGATGGGCGCACGGGTCATATGGATGCCGACCCAGGACGCCCGCACGCAGGCAGCCGCCGGGTTGCCCAGCCTATGCGCCCACGAGCCTCGCGCCGGCGCGTCGACGTACGCCGCCCCGCCGGTCGACCCCTCCCAGGAGGCGCCGATCCGTACCATCCTCGACCTGGTGGCAGAGGCGGGCGCCGTCCTCGCCACCGGGCACCTCTCGGTCCCCGAGGCGGCGTGGGTCGTCGACGCCGCGGTCGCTGCCGGGGTGGGGCGGATCCTGCTCACCCACCCGTCCTGGGTGGTGCCCGCCATGA
Organism: Actinomycetes bacterium; assembly: GCA_021811865.1. The sequence continues at coordinate 59,857 of JAKAQB010000001.1, forward strand.
CGGCGGCCGAGGCCGCGGCCCTCGCCGACCGGGGGGCGCTGGTGGAGGTGACCGGCTACCAGCTCCTCCACCAGGAGGGGATGGGGGCGGGGGGGTTGGCGGCCTTCGTTCGGGCCGTGGGGGAGCGGCGGGTGGTGCTGTCGTCCGACGCCGGCCAGCCCACCTCCCCGGCGGCACCGGCGGTGCTCTCCCGGCTCGTCGACGAGCTGGCGGCGGAGGGCATCGACCGGGGGGTGCTCGCGGCCATGGCGGCGGAGACGCCGGCGGCTCTGGTCTTCGGGTAGGACCCGGTCTTCGGGTAGGCCATTGCCATCGCGTTGTTTGGGCAGTTCACCGCGATAGTCGCGGTGAACTGCCCAAACAATGTGCCGGAGGCTGCCTTCGGTTCCGATGAGGGCTCGGCGGCGGCCCCCGGGTGGCGGCGGGCCCCCGGTGGCGGCGGGCGCTCAGCGCCGGAAGGCCGGGGCGAGGGCGTTCCACACCAGCCGGTAGAAGTGGCGCATGTTGCGCTCGCTCTCCGGCAGCGTGTAGCCCCACGAGTACAGGCCCGAACGAAGCCCGGTCTGCACCCGCCCCGCCGCCACAGCGTCCTCCTCCATGGTGAGACGCCACCACTCGGAGATCTGCTTCACGAGGTCGGGGTCGTAGCGCGCCGTGGCGGGCATGGCGTAGCTGACGATCTCCCCCTTCCATCCGTGCACGCCGTCGGGCCAGAGCCGCTGCACGTTGGCGCCGTAGCCGATGTCCAGCCCGTTCTCCATGTACATGTTGGGCCACAGGTAGTAAAACTGGTAATCCCTTGCTCCTCGCTCGGCGGGCAGGCCGAGCCCGGCGGCGACGCGGTCCTGGAAGTCGCTCAGGTGGTACACCCCGCGGTCGAACTCCCGGTGCAGGTAGTGGGACGGGTCCACCTTGTACATGTCCGAGAAGCTGTTGCGGTGCGTGGTGGGGCAGTGGTAGCACTCGATGTTGTTCTCGTTCATTGCCTTCCAGTTGGAAGGCCCGGACTGCGGCGTGACCACACGCTCGTAGGTGAAAGCCGGGTCGGCGTTCTCGGGGGCGAACGGGTAGCGGAAGCCCTGCGCGTCGAGGACGGCCTGCAGGCCTGAGACCGCTGCGGACAGCGGCTCCGCCTCGCGCAGCGTCACGAAGATGTAGCCTTTCCAGGTGTCGACGGCCAGGGGGTACAGGCTGAGGCGGTCGAGGGGCGGGAGACCTCCTTCCTCCGAGCGGGGGACGGACTTCAAGCAGCCGTTGAGCTCGTAGGTCCAACCGTGGTAGCTGCACTGGAGGAACCGCTTGTGGCCGCAGCCGACGGCGACGAAGTGGGCCCGGTGCCGGCAGACGTTGACGAAGGCCCGCAGCTGCAGGTCCCTGTCGCGCGTGACGACGATGGGAACGGTGAAGCCCGTGCCGGAGATGTGGGACGTCAGGTAGTCGCCGGCGTTGCGAACCTCCGGCTCGACGCCGACGATCTGCCAGGACGGCCTCCAGATGAGCTCGTCCTCCAAGGCGGCGATGCCCTCGTCGGTGTAGAAGATGCCGGGGAGCGTGGCGCCGTCGTCCAGGAGGCTGTCGATGCGGCTGGCGTCGACGTCGGCCATCGATCGGAACACGCTGTCGGGGCTGCGCAGGTCGGGCACGGGCCACCTCTCCGGTCGGTTGCGGCGGCCCGAGGCTAGCAGTGGCTTGACTGTTCGATCAATCAGTCAGGCCGGCACCCCTCCCCGGACGGGACGTGGCCGCTACGGCTCCTGGCAATCGCCGGCCAGCCCCTCCAGCACGGTGTGGGCGACGTCGGCGAGGGTCGACAGCTGCGCCGGGGTGAGCCGGTCGACGAACCAGCGCCGCACTGAGCGCAGGTGGCTGGGCGCGGCCTCCTCCAAGGCGCCGCGGCCCTCGTCGGTCAGGACCACGAACAATCCCCGGGCGTCGCTCGGGCAGCGCTCCCGCCGCAGCAGCCCCCGCTCCTCCATCCGTGCGATGTGGTGCGACAGCCGGCTTTTCTCCCAGCCCATCAGCCGTCCCAGCTCGAACGCCCGGAGCCGCCCGTCCGCCGTCTCGCTCACGGTGACGAGCACGCCGTAGTCCTGGATGGACAGGCCCCGCGTGGAGGAGAGATCCCGGTTGAGGCGGCCCATCAACACGCCCTGCATCACTTGCAGGCCGGCCCACGCCTCGCGCTCTTGGGTCGTGAGCCAGCGGGGTTCTGTACCCGTATCCATGTCCACCTTCCCCGGGGTCGGTGGGCCCTTGCGCCGGGCGAACCCCGGGGGCCGGACCCCGCCTCCTCATGCCGCCTTGATGGCCGAGATGTCGAGCTCGAGCGTCACCTTCTCGCTGACGAGCACCCCACCTGCCTCCAGTGCCGCGTTCCAGTTGACGCCCCAGTCCTTGCGGTTGATGGTAGTGGAGCCCTCGAACCCGATGCGCTGGTTGCCGAACGGGTCGACAGCGCTCCCGGTGTACTCGAGCTCGATCGTCACCGGCTTGGTGATGCCGCGGATGGTCAGGTCGCCGTGCACCTGGTACCCGGCCCCGCCGGAGCTGCCGACCGAGGTGCTCACGAAGCGGATCTCGGGGAACTCGTCCATGGCGAGGAAGTCGTTGCTGCGGAGGTGGTTGTCGCGATCGACGTTTCCGGTGTTGATGCTCTTGGCCTGGATCACCACCTCGATGCGGGACTGCGACGGGTCGTCGATGTCGAAGTGACCGCTCGCGGTCACTTCGTCGAACTTGCCGCGCACCTTGGTTACCATGGCGTGGCGGGCGACGAAGCCGATCGTGGAGTGCGCGGGGTCGAGGGTGTAGTCCCCGGTGACGGTGGGGTTGGTGGTGGTGCTCACGGTGTTGCCTCCTCCAGGTAGTTGATGTCTCAACTATACCGCCTGTGGTTGAGATGTCAACCACCATTCACGGCACCACGGACGTCACCGGCTCGGCCTGCGATCGAGCGGGTTAGCGTTAGCGTGGCGCGGTGGCGGCGCGCAACGTCCTCGAGCGGGCGCCGGCGCCGGCGCTGGTCGCGGTCGGTGCTGTGTCGGTCCAGCTGGGGGCGGCGGTGGCGACCCGGCTCTTCGACCGTGTCGGCCCGGTCGGGGCCGTCACCCTCCGGCTGGGCTTCGCCGCCGCCGTGCTGGCCGTGGTGGTCCGCCCCCACCCGGCGGTGCTGCGCGGAGCGGGTCGCCGGCGGGCGGACCTGGCCGTGGTGGCCGCCTTCGGCCTGTTGCTCGCCGGCATGAACCTGCTCTTCTACTCGTCGATCGCCCGTATCCCGCTGGGGGTGGCGGTGACCGTCGAGTTCGTCGGACCGCTGGCCGTTACCCTCGGTGGCTCCCGCCGGAGGTTGGACCTGGTGTGGGCGCTCCTCGCCGCAACGGGCGTCTTCCTTCTCGCCGGCAGCGGGCTGGTGTCCGGGCGGCATCTCGATCCGGTGGGTGTCGGGATGGCGCTGGGCGCCGGCACGTGCTGGGCGGGGTACATCGTGCTGTCCGCCGAGACGGGCAGGCGGTTCCCGGGCAGCAGCGGCCTCGCCCTGGCCATGGTCGTCGGTGCCGCTGCCACCGTGCCCGCCGGCCTGGCCACAGCGGGTGCCCGCCTGGTCGAGCCGGCGGTCCTCGCCATGGGCTTCGGCGTCGCCGTCCTGTCCTCGGCGCTGCCCTACTCCCTGGACCTGGCCGCCCTCCGCCGGCTGACCCCCCGGGCGTTCGGGATCCTCATGAGCATGGACCCGGCGCTCGCTGCCCTGGTCGGCTTCGCCGTGCTCGGCCAACGCCTGTCGCCGACGGAGCTCGCGGCGCTCGTGCTCGTCGCCGCCGCCAACGCCGGCAGCTCCGCCGCTGATGCGCGGGCGGGCCCGTCCAGCGCCGGTCCCCGGGCGCCGCGCGGGGAGGGCGTCAGGCTCTGTGCGGGTGGGGACGCTGGCGGTCGGAGCGGAACACGACGAAGTGCATGAGCACGTAGCTGACGGCCGAGGCGGTGAGCATGGCGACCACCTTGGACAGGTTGGACATGAGCGTCGTAGGCAGCCCGTGGAGGGCGCGCAGCAGGAGGGCGAGGCCGAGGATGGTGACGTCGCTGACGCCCAGGTTGATCCCGCCCTGCCCGAGGAACAACGCCCGTTGGCGCCACCGCTTCTCGTCCCGCTCGACCCGGTCGGCGAAGGTCCAACGGGAGTTCCAGAAGTAGCTGTTGGTGATGGCCGCCAGCACGGCCATCGTGTTGTACGCCACGTTGAGACCGGCCGACCGGGTCGGGTGCACGAAGACGAAGAAGTTGAACACGCCGAGGTCAACCACGGCGTTGGACAGGCCGACGGCGAGGAACCGCCCGAGGCGGCTCTGGGGCCGCGGCCGGCGGCGGGAGATGGCCAGTCGGTAGTCGTGGACCAAGCCGGCGGTGGCTTCCGCCCAGCCGCAGCCGGAGGGTGGGGTGGCGTCTGCCGGCAGGTCCGCCACGTCGGCCATTGCCTCCAAGGGCTGGCGGGGATGTGCCAGCACCTCCCCGACCGCAGCGACCAGCGCTTCGCCCGGGGCGCCGGCGGGCACGAGGACCCGATCGGGACAGGCGGCCAGCACCGTCCGGGCAGCCGGGCTGTCCATGGCCACGATGGGAAGCCCGGTGGCCATCGCCTCGAGCAGCACCAAGCCGAGCGTGTCGGTATCCGACGGGAACACGAACACGTCCGCAGCGGCGTAGGCCTCCGCCAGCTCCTCGCCCCTGAGGACACCCGCGAAGGTGACGCGGCTCCCGGCGAACACCTCCTCCAGGCGCCCCCGATCGGGACCTTCGCCCACCAGCACCACGTGGTAGGGCCCGGGCCCGGCGGCGAGCGGGAGCAGGCGGTCGCAGCCCTTCTCCCGGGCGAGGCGGCCGACGTACAGCGCGAGTCGCCGCTGCGGCTCGGGGCAGAGCCGGGCGCGCGCCGCCGAAGCGTCGCGTCCGGGGTGGAACAGCTCCCGGTCCACCCCCCGTCCCCACAGGCGCACGTCGGCGATGCCGAGCGACTCCAGCTGCGCCCTTCCTACCTCTGAGGTGGCGAGGCGCACGTCGGCGTGGCGGTAGACCCTGCGCATGAGGGCGTGCAGTGTCGGCCGGGTCCACCCGAGGTGGTACAGGGACGCGTACACCGAGACGTCCGTGTGGTAGCTGACGACGGTCGGGTATCGGTTGGACGCATGGCGGAGGGCCACGCTCCCCATCAGCACCGGGTTGACCACATGGACGACGTCAGGCCGGAAGTGGCTCAGCGCTCGCGACACCGCCGGGCCTGGCAGCGCCCACGGCATGCCGCCGTAGAGGAACCGCAGCGACAGCGTCGGGGTCCGGTGCTGGGGGAGGCCCGGGAGGGACGGATCGGTGGAGGGGGCGATGACCGCCACGTCGTGGCCGGCGCGCCGCAGCTCCCTCACCGTGTTGTCGAGGCGGGTGACGACACCGTCGACGTTGGGGCGCCAGCTCTCGGTGACGATCGCCACCCGGAGGTGGGCCGGCATGGCGCCTCCCGCTCCGATCGAGGCGAGGGGACGGGTCCAAGGAGCGACGGGGCTCGTGGGGATGCGCTCCGTGGCCACAGGCGCATAAACCTATCCCGTGCGCCCGCAATGCACGTGACCAGGCCCGATGCTGGTCTGCCGAAAGGTGACCCGTGCGTGGCTCCCGCCAGCTTCGGGTAGTGCCTGCGCGTGCCGACGAGCGCCGGGCCGTGGGAGCCGCCGGCATGACCACGATCGTCGACGCCGTCGTCGTCGGGGCGGGCCACAACGGGCTCGTGGCCGCCATCACCCTCGCCGACCGCGGCTGGGACGTGGCGGTGCTCGAGGCGGAGGACCAGCCCGGCGGTGCCGTGCGCAGCGGGCTGCTCACCGTGCCCGGCTACGAGCACGACCTCTTCAGCGGCTTCTACCCGCTCGGGTTCGCCTCTCCCAACATCGCACGGCTCCACCTGGAGGACCACGGGCTGCGCTGGCGGCGGGCGCCGCTCGTGCTCGCCAACCCGACACCGGACGGACCGACGGCGGTGCTCTCGCAGGACCTCGACGAGACGGCCGCCTCGCTGGACGCGTTTGCCGCCGGCGATGGGGACGGATGGCGCCGCCTGTACCGGCGCTGGTCGCGGCTCGATCCCCACCTGGTACGGGCTGTGATGTCCCCGTTCCCCCCGCTGCGGCCGGCGGCACGGCTCGTGCTCCGCCTCGTCGCCGACGGTGGTCCGGTGGAGGTGGCGCGCTTCGGGCGCTTCGCGGTGCTCCCGGTGCGGCGGATGGGGGAGGAGCACTTCCGGGGGGAGGGCGGCACGCTGCTGCTCGCCGGCAACGCCATGCACGCCGACCTGGTGCCGGAGGCCGCCCCCAGCGGCGTGTACGGGTGGCTGCTCGGGATGCTCGGCCAGCAAGTGGGGTTCCCGGTGCCGGAAGGAGGCGCAGGCCGTCTCACCGAGGCCCTGGTGCGCCGGCTCCGCGTCGCGGGCGGCGAGCTGCGCTGCGGCGTACGCGTGGAGGCCGTCGAGCTGCGCGGAGGGCGGGCGTCGGGGGTTCGCACCGCCGGCGGGGAGAGGGTCGAGGCCCGCCGCGCCGTCATTGCCGGCGTGGACGCTCCTACCCTCTACCGGGGGCTGGTGGGTGAGGACCGGCTACCCCCCGCCTTCGTCGAAGACCTGCGCCGCTTCCAGTGGGACACCTCCACGGTCAAGGTCGACTGGGCGCTGCGGGCCCCAATCCCCTGGCAGGACGAGCCCTGCCGGCGCGCCGGGACCATCCACCTCACGGACGGCATCGACCACCTCTCCGACGTCGCCCACGCCCTGGCGGTGCGGGAGGTCCCCGCCCGCCCGTTCTGCATCGTCGGCCAGTACTCGATGGCCGATCCCACCCGCATGCCACCCGGGGCCGAGACGGCCTGGGCCTACGCCCACGTCCCCCAGGCGCCACGGCGCGACGCCGGCGACGGCGGGATCACCGGCGACTGGGACGGTGGCGACGGTGAACGCTTCGCCGAGCGCATCGAGGCGGAGATGGAGCGGGCTGCGCCCGGGTTCGGGCGGCTCGTCGTCGGGCGCCACATCTTCACACCGCCAGGCATGCACGCCGCCGACGCCAACCTCGTGGGCGGGGCGATCTCGGGAGGGACGTCCCAGCTGCACCAGGAGCTGGTGTTCCGGCCGGTGCCGGGCATGGCGCGGGCCGAGACGCCCGTACCCGGGCTGTACCTCGGGTCGTCGTCGGCCCACCCCGGCGGGGGCGTCCACGGGGCGCCGGGGCACAGCGCGGCGCGTGCTGCCCTGATCCACGCCGCCGTGCCCCCGGCGGCGAGGTGATCGGCGACGCCGGCGGGCCCTGGCGTGCCGCGGAGCAGCAGGTCGCAGGCCGTCGCTACTGTTTTCGGGACGGCGGGAGTGCCCCGCCGCCGGACCCGCCCGAGGGGGTGGCCGTGACGTTCGATCTGAACCGGTTGCTCGAGGAGCGGTCCGGTGAGCGGGTGCGACTCCACGAGGAGCACATGAACGCCCGGCTGGCGCAAGTGCTGCGCACCATCGGCTTCGACCGCGAATGGGTTGCCGGCCGGGGCTGCTACCTCTACGACGCCCAAGGGCGCGAGTACCTCGACTTCCTGTCCGGCTTTGGCGTGTACGCCCTCGGGCGGAGCCATCCCGTGCTGAAGAAGGCGCTGCAGGACGCGCTCGCAGCCGACCTGGCCAACCTCGTCCAGATGGACTGCGGCCTCCTGCCGGGGCTGCTCGCCGAGGCGATCGTCGCCCGCTGCCATCCGGGCATCCGGCGGGCCTTCTTCTGCAACTCCGGTACCGAAGCGGTCGAGGGTGCCATCAAGTTCTCGCGCCGGGCGACGGGTCGGGACCGCATCCTCTACTGCGACCACGCGTTCCACGGGCTGTCCACCGGCGCGCTGGCCCTCAACGGGGGCAAGGAGTTCCGCTCCGGCTTCGGCCCGCTGCTCCCCGGCTGCGAGGCGGTGCCCCTCGGGGACCTCGCTGCGCTGGAGCGCCAGCTCGCCGCCGGCGACGTGGCCGCCTTCGTCTTCGAGCCCATCCAGGGCAAGGGCGTGTACGAGGCCGGAGCGGAGTACTGGACCGCCGCTGAGGCGGCCTGCCGGCGCCACGGCACCCTCGTCGTCGCCGACGAGGTCCAGACGGGGCTGGGCCGCACCGGCCGGCTGTTCTGCCACGAGCACTGGGGGCTCCGCCCGGACGTCGTGACCGTCTCCAAGGCGCTCTCCGGAGGCTACGTCCCCGTCGGCGCGGTGCTGACCACCGATGCGGTGTGGAAGCGCGTCTTCCGGTCCATGGACGCGGCGCTCGTGCACTCCTCGACGTTCGGGAGCAACGCCCTCGCCATGGTCGCCGGCCTCGCGACCCTGCAGGTCATCGACGACGAGGATCTCGTCGACCGGGCCCGGCGCACGGGGGACCTCTTCGCGAAGGCGCTGCGGCCCCTCGTCGACCGCTACGAGATGCTCGTCGACGTCCGCGGCAAGGGGCTGATGATCGGCTTGGAGCTCGGCCGGCCCGAGTCCCGGTCGCTCCGGCTGCGCTGGGACGCCCTCGAGCGCGTCCGCACCGCCATGTTCTCCCAACTCGTCGTCGTGCCCCTCTTCGACCGCCACCGCATCCTCACCCAGGTTGCCGCCGACGGGGTCAACATCGTGAAGCTGCTGCCGCCGCTCGTCGCCGGCGAGGACGAGGTCGACATGTTCGTCGCCGCCTTCGAGGACGTGATGGAGGAGGTCCACAAGGGCATGGGTCTGTACATGGACGTGGGTTGGACCATGGCCCGCGGCCTGCTCAAGCGGTCGCGGTAGAGGAGTCGCTGGTCGCAGGCGTGCCGGCGACGAGAGCGCTGCGGCTCAACCCCCACGCCCCGACGCCGAGCACCACGAGGGCGGTGGCCTCGACGAGCACGTCGCCGGCGGAGGCTTGGAGGTGCTCGCCGAAGAGGAGTACGCCCACGACGGCGGCGACGAGCGGATCGACGATGGTGAAGCCGGGCTGGGACGCCGCCAGCGGGCCCGCCCGCAGCGCGTTGGTGGCGAGCGTCATCGACGCCAGGCCGGCGAGCACGAGCGCGTAGACGGGCCAGGACGTGAAGATGTCGACGACTCCGCCGGTGACGACCGCTCCGAGCTGCTTGATCACGCCGGCGAGGAGACCCCAGCACACGCCGGCGGCGGCGCCGAGGAGTGCGGCGCGACGGGCGGCGCTCACGGCGTGGTCGGTCGCGCCGCGAGCAGCGAGGACGAGGGCGCCGACGACGAGGAAGCCGGCGAAGCCGGCGAGGGCCCAGCGTCCGGCGGGTGCCTGCGCCCGCCCACCGGAGGGGTCGGCGGTGAACAGGACGGCTCCGAGGCCGACCGCCATGGCCAGCGCCGACAGCCCGTCACGGCGGCGGACCAGGTGGGGGTTGGCGATGGCGAGGTAGGCGAAGACGAAGAGGAGCTCGGCAGCGAGGATCGGCTGCACCATCGCAAGGCTGCCGAAGTGCAGGGCGAAGGCCTGGAGCACGAAGCCGAGGATCATGCTCACCAGGCCGAGGAGCCAGATCGGTTGGTGGATCAGGCGGAGCAGGAGCCCCGGGTCGATCTGACCGTCGTCGGGCGCGCGGAGCGCACCGGCCCGTTGACAGGTCGTCGAGGCCGCCGTGAAGAGCCCGGCAGCGACCGCCAGCGGTATCGCTGGGGACATGCCCAAGACTCTACCGGCGCGTCGGGATCGGGCCGGAGGGTTCTCACGCCGCCGCCCGGCCGTCGCCCTCCGGGTCCGGGTTGCCGGGGCGGAGGGTGATGAGCACCAGCGCGCCGGCCACGAGCACGAGCACCGCCGAGACCGTGAGGGCGACGGTCAACCCGGAGCGGAACGCAGCCCACGCGGCCTGGATCACCTGCTGGACCAGGCCGGCATGGCCCGCCCCGACCGAGCCCCCGGCGCCGGCGGTGTGGCCGCTTGACGGAACGCCGCCGCTCTCGATGGCTCGGAGGACGATGGCCTGGAAGTTGGGCGGGATCCCCAAGGTCTTGAGGCGTGCCCCGAGGTGGCCGCGGAGCTGGGCGTTGACGACGGCGCCGAGGACCGAGACCCCGGTGACGGCGCCGATCTCGCGGCTGGTGTTGGCCGTCGAAGCCGCCATGCTCGAGCGCGACGCCGGCACGGCGGCCAGGGCGGAGATGGTGATGGGCACGACGGTGATGCCGATGCCCACCCCGGCCACGGCGAGGGCGACCACCAGCTGCACCGTCGACGGGTTGGGGCGCAGGACCTCTGAGGTCCAGAGCAATCCGATGGCGAAGAGCACGCATCCGGAGGTGACGGGCCACCTGGCACCGACGCGGTAGGTGACCCGGCCGGCCAGCAGCGCTCCAGCGACCAGCAGCAGCATCATCGGCAGGAATGTCAGCGCCACCTCGAAGGGCGTGTCGCCGACGACCTCGTCAAGGTAGAGGGCTGTGAAGAAGAAGATCGAAAAGGTCGCGAAGTAGGTGCAGAAAGCCGCCACGTTGGCGGTCGAGAAGGCGGGGATGCGCAGGTAGCGCAGGTCGAGCAGGGGATGGGCCGCCGTCCGCTCCCGGGCGACGAAGGCCGCCGCACCGACGAAGCCGAGCACGAAGAGCACGATCACCGCCGTGGACCCGTAGCCGGACTGCTCGCCGTTGATGATGGCGAACACGCAAGCTGTCAGAGCCCCCGCTCCGAGCAGCGCCCCCGCCGTGTCGACGCGTCGGGCGTCTGGGTCGGCGTTCTCCGGCAGGACGGCCGTGGCGGCGGCGAGGGCGAGCAGCCCGAAGCCGAGGTTGAACCAGAACACCGCCCGCCAGCTCGAGCTGCCGACGAGGACGCCGCCGATGACCGGCCCGACGGCGAGGGCCACGCCCGACACCGCTGCCCACACGCCTATGGCGCGGTCGCGCCGCTCGGCGTTGGGGTAGAGGTGTCGCAGCATCGACAGGGTCCCGGGTTCGCTCGCCGCCGCGCCGAGGCCCATCACTGCCCGACCGGCGATCAGCACGTCCACGCCGGGCGCGAGGGCGCAGAGGACCGAGCCGGCGCAGAACACCGCTGTTCCCGACAGCATGACCTTCTTGCGCCCGAACTCGTCGGCGATCATGCCGCAGGCCAGCATTGCCCCGGCGAAGACGAGGGCGTAGCCGTTGACGACCCACTGCAGCGAGGTGACGCCGGCGCTCAGCTGGGTCTGGATGTTGCCGAGGGCGACGCTGACGATGGTGTTGTCGAGGAAGGTGAGGAACAGGAGCGAGCAGAGGACCGCAAGGCCCAGCGGATGGCGGTCACTGGAGGCCCCTGCCTCCACACCCCCGCTTACCCGGCGGCCGAGGCGCACGCTGGGGGTGCACCGCCTTCGAGCCGGAGCAGCGCACAGAAGCTGGCGGTGCCGACCTGCCAGGTCCCGTGCGCCAGGACGGCGGTGCCCTTCTGGTCCTTCAGGACCGGGGACCCCGACAGGAGGATGTCGTAGGTCACGGTGGCCGTCGTGGTCGACGTCGTGTGGACATCGAGCACCTTGGCGCTCGCCTGCTTGGCCAGCGCCGAGCCGGCCTGCGCCCGGATGACGGCGGAGAAGGCGGTACCGTCCTGGAGCAAGGTGATGCGGTGGGCCGTCGGCGTCTTGGCGCTGAAGAAGGCGGCCCAGTTGGCGCTGATCTGCTTCGTCGCCGGCACCTTCCCGCTGCCCGAGCTGCCGCCGCAACCGGCGCAGGCGACGGCTGCCACCAGGACCGTCCCTGCGACGGCCATCAGGGTCCTCGTTGGCCGCAGCTCGCCCACCGGTCCTCCTCGTGCCGGGTCATGACAAGCGTACAGGCGTGTCAGTAGCTCGCGACGAACAACTCCGCGTATACCCAGCCCTGGGCCCCGTTGAGAGCGGCCCCGCCGGCCGTTCCGGGCCACGGCGCCAGGATGTTCCGGCGGTGCCCCCAGCATCCCGGGTCGCCGGTGGCGTGGCAGGCGACGTTGGGGCTGCCGACGCCGTCGTCGTACATCCACCCGTAGTCAGCCGCCAGCGCCGTCGGGTAGCCCCATGCGATGTTGGAGCCCCACGCGGGCCCGTCGGGCCCTGTCGGGTCGGCCCCGGCGACGGCGCCTGCGCTGGCGAGCCTGTCGAGGACGGCACTGCCCTCGAAGGCAGGCAGGCCGCGGGTGGTGCGTTCGGCGTTGGCCACGACGAGGAGCTGCTCGGCCGGCCCGAGCGACGAGAAGTCGGCTGGCAGCGGCAGCGGTCCATACCCCTCAGCTCGCCGGGCGGCGTCGATCGCGGCGGCGGCGGCGGCGTTGCACGCCGCCGCCGTCCCCGATCCCAGGCACGCACGGTCGAAAGCGGAGGGCGGCGGGAGCGAGCGGGCGGGATCGGCGGAGGGCGGGAGCCGGCGGGGGATGACGGCGCGGAGGGGGACGGCGCGGAGGGGGACGGCGACCCGGAGGGGGCCAACGACAGGGGGGCCGGAGGCGAGCCCGGCCAGAGCAGGGGTCGGGGTCGGGCTGCCGGCGACCAGCAAGCCGAGGACGCCCGCGCCGCAGAGCGCACGCCTGACCGGCCGCAGAGGGGCGCGGGGGAGGATCGGCATGTCCTGGGTTTCGTCCGGGCGCCCGGCCGCCTTTACCCGGGAACGGACCTGCGCCGCCCAACGCCGCGAAAGGCGAAGCGGGCGAGAGCATCCCCTGACGCCTCCCCGCCGGGGGGCGTCTACGCTCGTCGTGTGTCTGAGGCGCAGGACCGCGGGCCCGGCGGGGAGCACCCGGCCGAGTTGTTCCCGGGGACGGAGTGGTCCCCGGAGACGGATGTCCCCCCGCCCACGTCCTGGGCGGTGCCGCAGCAGGTGTGGTCGGCCGAGGGCGGTCCCGAGGCCAACCGGGGGCCCGACAACGGCTGGGCGGGTTGGGATCCGGAAGCGCACGAGGCGCCGGCCGGCTTCTGGCAACCCCGCCCGCCGCGCCGCCCGGGGGTGGGCCTGGCCGCGCTTGCCGCCCTGCTTGCGGTGGCGGTGCTGGCAGGGATGGGCATCGGCCTTTCCCTGCCCGCGTCCGGCACGAACGCCCAGGCCGCCGGAGGAGCCTCCGGCGGCCTGGGATCGATCGGTAGCCGGGCGCCGGGTGCCTCCGCTGGGGCGAGTGGAGCGGCGCCGGGGACGCCCGGAGCGGCCGGCAACGATGCCTCCGGCGCTGCGGGGGCAGCGGCCGGCATCTCCCCGAGCCCCGCCCAGGTGGCTGCCGTGGCCGCCCGGATCACGCCGGCGCTCGTGGACATCGACACGGCGCTCGGCTACGCCGGCCTCGAGGCGGCAGGCACCGGGATCATCCTCAGCGCGAGCGGGCTGGTCCTCACCAACAACCACGTCGTGAGCGGCGAGACGTCGTTGAGCGTTGTCGACGTGGGGACCGGGCGCCGCTACAGCGCCACGGTGCTGGGCTACGACGTGTCCGCCGACGTGGCGTTGATCCGGCTGCGTGGCGCCACCGGGTTGCACGTCGCTCCCATCGCCAGGGGCAACGCCAGGCTCGGCGAGCAGGTCGTTGCGGTCGGCAATGCAGGCGGCCGGGGTGGGACGCCCACGGCGGCGGGGGGGACGGTGACAGCGCTCGATCGCTCCGTCACGGCCAGCGACCAGGGTGTCGGCACCACCGAGCGGCTGTCTGGGCTCATCCAGACGTCGGCGAACGTGCAGCTGGGCGATTCGGGCGGTTCGTTGGTCGACACCCGGGGCGGCGTGGTCGGCGTGGACACGGCCACCTCCTTGGGATTCTCGTTCCCGTCCCAGGGCAATCAGGGCTTCGCCATCCCGATCCGGACGGCGCTGGCCATCGCGCGGCGCATCGAAGCCGGGCGCGCGTCGAGGACCATCCACATCGGAGCGACCGCCTTCATCGGTGTCCGCGCCGCCGCTCAGGCCTGCGCCGTCTCGCCGGGCGCGGCGTCGGTGCCGCCCGGCTCCGGTGCCGTGGTCTGCTCCGTGCTGGCCGGGACGCCGGCCTCCCGCTCCGGGCTCCACCCGGGGGACCTCATCACCGCCGTCGGCGGCCAGCGGGTCGGCAGCCCGACCGACCTTACCCACCTGCTGATAGCCCGGTACCACCCCGGCGACCGGACGGTGATCGCCTTCGTGGCCCGCTACGGCAAGGGCCAGGCCGGGCGGGCGACGGTGACGTTGGGGAGCGGCCCACCGGGGTGACGCCACAGCCGCGCCGCGCCCGCCCCGAGCTGTCCGACCTGCGGCGCCGCCTCGACACGGCCGACCTCACCGTGCGGGACCGCCGCCGCCTCGGCGCCCGCCTCGCCCGGCTGGGCCGGGGACGCGGGGACGGCGGGGCCGGGAAAGGCGAGGTGGACGTCACCACCGATGCCCACCTCTTCCAGGGCGAGCTGGACCGGGCGGAGGCGCTCGTCGCGGCCCGTCGCGAGGCGGTCCCCCAGCACATCGAGTACCCCCCCGAGCTGCCCGTCAGCCAGTGCCGCGAGGACCTGATGGCGGCGATCCGGGACAACCAGGTGGTGGTCGTCGCCGGTGAGACGGGTTCTGGGAAGACCACCCAGCTGCCCAAGATCTGCCTGGAGCTGGGGCGGGGCGTTGGCGGGACCATCGGCCACACCCAGCCGAGGAGGATCGCCGCCCGCACCGTCGCCGAACGCATCGCCGACGAGCTCCACGTCCCCCTCGGCGGTCCTGTCGGCTTCGCTGTGCGCTTCAACGACCGGGTGGGCGACGACACGCTCGTGAAGCTGATGACCGACGGCATCCTGCTCGCCGAGCTGGCGCGGGACCGGCAGCTCACGGCCTACGACACCGTCATCGTCGACGAGGCCCACGAGCGGAGCCTCAACATCGACTTCCTCCTCGGCTACCTGAAGCGGCTGCTGCCCGAGCGGCCGGACCTGAAGGTCGTCGTCACCAGCGCGACGATCGACACCGCCCGCTTCGCCGAGCACTTCGGCGGCGCGCCGGTCGTGGAGGTCTCCGGGCGGACCTACCCCGTCGAGATCCGGTACCGGCCGCTGGCCGACGCCACCCCCCGCCCCGCACCCGCCCCACCGACCGAGGCGGTGGACCAGACCGACGCCATCGTCGGCGCCGTGAGCGAGCTGGCCGGCGAGGCGCCCGGCGACGTGCTGGTGTTCCTCGCCGGGGAGCGGGAGATCCGCGACACCGCCGACGCCCTGCGGGCTGCGGGGCTGCGGGACATGGAGGTCCTGCCGCTGTACGCCCGTCTGTCGGCGGCCGAACAGCACCGCGTCTTCCGTCCCCACGCCGGCCGCCGCGTGGTGCTGGCCACCAACGTCGCTGAGACATCCATCACGGTGCCGGGCATCCGCGCCGTCGTCGATCCGGGGTTCGCCCGGGTCTCCCGGTACAACGCCCGCACCAAGGTCCAGCGCCTGCCGATCGAGCCGGTGTCCCGGGCGAGCGCCGACCAGCGCGCCGGTCGCTGCGGGCGGCTCGGGCCGGGGGTGTGCACCCGCCTGTACTCCGAGGACGACTACCTCCACCGCCCCGAGTTCACGGACCCGGAGATAACCCGCACCAACCTGGCGTCGGTGATCCTGCAGATGGCATCCCTCGGCCTCGGCGACGTCGCAGACTTCCCCTTCATCGACCCGCCCGACCGCCGGCAGGTCACCGCCGCCACCGACGTGCTCCTCGAGCTGGGAGCGCTCGAGGCCGGAGGCCGGCTCACCGCTGTCGGCCGGCGCCTCGCCCGGTTGCCGGTCGATCCTCGCCTGGGCCGGATGATCCTGGAGGCGGGCCGCAACGCCTGCGTGAGGGAGGCGATCGTCGTGGCTGCCGCCCTGTCGATCCAGGACCCGCGCGAACGCCCCGCCGACGGACGCCAGGCCGCCGAGGAGCTGCACCGGCGGTTCGCCGTGGCGGACTCGGACCTGCTTGCCTACCTGCGCCTGTGGGAGCACGTGCAGGGCCACGAGCGGGGGCTGTCGTCGTCGGCGTTCCGCCGGATGTGCCGCCGGGAGCACCTCAACTTCCAGCGGATCCGGGAGTGGGAGGACCTCTGCAGCCAGCTGCGCCAGGTGTGCAGGGACATCGGGATCCGGCTCAACCACGAGCCGGCCCAACCGGAGGCCGTCCACCGGTCGGTCCTCGCCGGGCTGCTGTCCCACATCGGCGTGCTCGATGACGGAGGAGAAAGTCGCAGCCCTCGCGATCGTCGCCGGCCGCGCCAGCGTGAGTACCTGGGGGCGCGCAACACGCGCTTCGCCCTGTCCCGGACCTCGTCGCTCCACGGCCATCCGCCCCGGTGGGTCATGGCGGCCGAGCTCGTCGAGACGTCACGGCTCTGGGCTCGCGACGTCGCCCGCATCGACCCTGCCTGGGCCGAACGCCTCGGCGCCCACCTCCTCCGCCTCTCCTATTCCGAACCCCGCTGGGAGCGGGGCCGGGCGAGCACGGTCGCCACCCTCACTGCCACGCTCTACGGCGTGCCGGTCGTGGAGGGGCGCACGGTGGAGTACTCGCGGGTCGATCCGGGGCTCGCCCGGCTGCTGTTCATCCGCCACGCCCTCGTCCAGGGGGAGTGGGGCGCCCACCACCGGTTCATCGCCGGCAACCTGGCGGCCCGGGACGCCGTCGTGGCGGTCGAGGAGCGGGTCCGCCGGCGTGACCTCCTGATCGACGACGACACCGTCCTGCTGCTCTACGACGAGCGGGTCCCGCCCGGCGTCGCCACGGGCCGGGCCTTCGACCGGTGGTGGCGGGAGGCGAGCCGGGAGGAGCCCGACCGCATGTCACTGCGGCCGTCCGACTGGGTGCGGCCCGGCGCTGGCAAGGTGCGGTTCGAGGACTACCCCGACATCTGGGCGGTCGGTGGCCTGCAGCTGCCGCTGGTGTACCGCTACGCTCCGCTCGCCGAGGACGACGGCATCACGGCCTGCGTGCCGTTGCCCGCCCTCCCGTTGCTGGCGGACGCCGAGGCGTCCTGGCACATCCCCGGCTACCGGGCGGAGCTGGTGAGCGCACTGCTGCGCCAGCTGCCTCGCGAGGTCCGCCGGCTCCTCGCGCCGATCCCGGAGCAGGCCGCCGGCTTCCTGACCGAGCACGGACCGGGCGAAGGCCACCTGCACGACGCGCTGGCCCGCTGGGTCGTCGCCCGGACGGGCGCGGCGCTGCCGACCCGCCGCTGGGAGCGCCCCGAGCAGCTGCCCGACCACCTCCGCCCGCGCTACTCGGTCGTCGACGCCCGGGGCCGGGAGCTCGCCCACTCGCGGGACCTGCCGGCGCTGCGCGCTGCTCTCCGCGAGCCGTTGCGGACGGCGGTGGCCGCCGCCGGCTCCGGGTACGAGCACGCCCCGGCGACCAGCTGGGCGTGGGGAGCGATACCCGACACCGTCGAGGTCCGTGTCGCTGGCCAGCACCTGACCACCTACCCCGGCCTGGTCGACGAGGAGGGTGGTGTGGCGGTGCGCCTGTTCGTCGAGGCGGGGGAGCGGGATGCCGCCGCCGGCCCGGCGACGCGCACGTTGCTGCTGGTCGCCACCAACCCGCCGACGGCGCGCGCCGCACGGTCGCTGCCGCCCGACGTGAAGCTCGCGCTGGCGCACGCGCCCCATGCAAGCCTGGCCGCCTTCCTCGAGGACTGCGCAGGCGCTGCCGTGGACCAGCTGCTGTCGGCCGCCGGCGGGCCGGTCCGTGACGAGGGCGCCTGGGAGGTGCTGGTCGGAACCGTGCGTGGAGGGTTGGCCGAAGCGACCACCCGGGCGGTGACGCGCGCTGCCCTCGCCGTCTCGTTCGCCCACGCGCTCACCGGGCGCCTCGATCGCATGGCCCGCTCCCCCGCGTTGGCGCCGTCGGTGGAGGACATGCGGGCCGAGGTGGCCCGCCTGGTGCGGCCCGGTTTCGCAACCGGGGCGGGGACGGCCCGCCTCCTCGACGTGGTGCGCTACCTGCGGGCCGTCGGCGTGCGGCTCGACAAGCTGCCCGAGGACCCCCGGCGCGACCGGGAGCGCATGCGCCCGGTGCAGGCCCTCGAGGCCGAGCTGGCCGGCCGGTCCTCGGATCCGCGCGCCGGCGAGGTCTGGTGGCTGCTCGAGGAGCTGCGCGTGAGCGTCTGGGCGCAGTCCCTCGGCACCGCCACGCCCGTGAGCGTGAGCCGGGTCCGCCGTGCCATCGGGCGGCTCGCAGACCCCCACCGTGTGACAGCTCCCGCCGTCGGGTAGGGCTCATCGCTGGTGTCGACCGACCTCACTTCCCTCCCCGGGCTGCCCCAGCCCGCGCCCCATGAGGACCCCAGCTGGTACGCCGAAGCGGCATGCCGCACCCTCCCGCCGGACCTGTTCTTCCCGGCGGGGCGGACCGGCAGCGCCGCCACGCTGGCCGAAGGCGCCAAGAAGGTGTGCGAGCGGTGCCCCGTCGCCGGGCCGTGCCTGGAGTTCGCCCTCCAGACCAACCAGGAGTACGGCGTCTGGGGAGGCACCACCGAGGACGAGCGGCGCTCCATACGACGCGAGACCCGCTCCTTGGGGATGCTGACGAGTGGGCCCGCTCGAGGGGCCGCCAGCTAGCATGGCCGACCGGCGGTTCATCGACGACCTGGCAGACACGTGGTCGGCACTGGCCGCTCTGGGCCGGCAGCTGGAGCCTGGCGAGTGGGAGCTGCCGACCGAGTGCCCCGGCTGGCAGGTGCGGGACCACTACGCCCACGTGGTCGGCACGGAGTCCACCCTGCTGGGCCGGCCATCACCGCCGGCCGGCCCGGCGGCTTCGCACGTCCGCAACCAACTCGGCGAGCTCAACGAGGCATGGGTCGAGCACTGGCGCTCCCGACCCCTCGAGGACCTCCAGGGCGAGCTGGCTGCCGTCACGGCGCACCGCCTCTCCAGCTTGGCTGCGATGACCGACGAGCAGCTCGACAAGCCCGGGTGGTCGCCGGTCGGCGAGGTCCCCTACGCCACGTTCATGGGCATCCGGGTGATGGACTGCTGGATCCACGAACAGGATGTCCGCCAGGCGACCGGCCGTCGGTGGCGCCTCGAGGGGCCAGTGGCCGCTACGTCGCTCGACCGCCTGCTGTCGAGCCTGGGCTACGTCGTCGGCAAGCGCGTCGCCCCAGCGGAGGGCACCGTCGTGCGCGTCCGCGTCACGGGCCCACCCGGCCGCGACGTCACGCTCGTCGTCCGCGCCGGGCGGGCCGTGCCGCTCCACACCACGGCGGTGACCGCAGGCGGTCCCGCGCCTGCGGTCACGCTCTTCATGCCCGCCGACATCTATGTGCGCCTCGCCGCCGGGCGCCTCCGCCCGGCGGGCGCACCGGTCCAGATGGAGGGGGACCGCGAGCTGGGGGATGCCATCGTCGCCAACCTGGCCCACGTACCGTGAGCCCGCCGATCGTCGGCGCCGATCGCCTGACGGCCGATCCGTGCCCTGTGGTGGTCGACACGCGTTGGTACCCAGACGGGCGGGATGCCCGGGTGGCCTATGAGGCCGGGCACGTGCCCGGTGCCGTGCACGTCCACCTGGACCGCTGGCTCGCCGGCCCTCCGGCCGAGGCCGGGGGCCGCCACCCCATGCCTGAGCCGGCGGTGTTCGCCCAGGGCATGAGCGCTGCCGGCGTCGGCGACGGTGCGCCGGTCGTCGCCTGCGACGACTCCGGCGGTGTTATCGCGGCCCGGCTCGTGTGGATGCTGCGGGCCCTGGGCGAGGACGCCGCCCTGCTCGACGGTTGGGACGGCATGCTCGAGCGGGGGTGGGTCGAGCCGCTCCCGGCGACGTTCACGCCCCGGTCCTGGCCCGCTGGGATGCTGGCCTCCGCCGACGACGTTGCCGCCCTCGGCATGGGGACGGTGCTGCTCGACGCCCGCAGCCGCGAACGCTACGAGGGGGCACCCGACGAGCTGGATCCCCGACCCGGGCACATCCCCGGTGCCCGATCACTGCCTTGCCGGGAGAATCTCGACCGGACGGGTCGGCTGCTGCCCGAAGACGTCCTGCGCGCCCGGCTGGCCGCCGTTGGGGTGGTGCCGGGTGGTCCGGACGTGGTCTCGTCGTGCGGGTCAGGGGTGACCGCCTGTCACACGCTCCTCGTCCTCGAGCACCTGGGGTTCCCGCCCGGGCGGCTCTACCCCGGGTCCTGGTCGGAGTGGAGCCGCAGCGGCCGCCCGGCCGTGTTGGGCCCGTCGCCGCGCTGAGCGTGGTCCGCCAGGCAGGCGGCGCAGCGTCCCGGGATGGCGAAGTGGATGGGATTGACCTCGAAGCCATGCTCGGCGAGCGCCGACGCCGACAGCTCCCGGAAGACGGAGCGGGGCGCCCTTGCCGCATCCCCGGGTTGTCAGCCGACCGCGATCCCCTCGATGGTGACGGGGGCGCCCGAACTGGTCACGGTGATCGTGACGTCTGCCCTGCGGAGGTTGAAGGGAGCAAGGTTGATCACGAGGCGGCCGATGGTCGCCTTGCGGGCGGTGCTGGCCGTGCCGAGGCGGAGACCACCCATCCAGATCGAGACCGTGCCGCACCGGGCGCAACCCTGTACCACCAGCGCTATCCGGCTGGCGATGGCCTCCGGCAGCTGCAGTTGCGCTCCGGTGCGCGTGGTGGTCAACGCCCGCCCCAGGTAGTAGGCGGTAGTGGCGCGGGTGGTCCAGCCAGGTCCGATGGGCCGGAGCGCGGAGGCGCCGAGCGGGACGATCGTGCAGCGGTCCGGCGCCCACGCCGAGGTGACGCCCGCCGCCGAGCGGGCCCTGACGCCGAAGCAGTACTCCGTCCCCGGCGCAGCAGCCAGGGTCTCGGCCGTCGCTGCCGTCGCCTGCCAGGCCGCCGGGTACTGGTAGGGGGAGAAGTACCGGCTGTTCCACGCGGCGCTGCGGTAGCGCACGTCGTAGCTGGCCACCAGGCCGCCCGCGACCGTGGCGCCGTAGCGGACGGTGGTGGTCGGAGAGACGTCCTCGGCGAGGGTCGGGCTGGTGATCGTGACCCGGGGTGGGGCACCGAAGGTGAAACGATCGGCGGCGGTTGCCGGGCTCTCCGCCAGGTTCTCGACCACCACCCGCAGGTCGACGGTCCCCGCCGTGCCGGCGGGGAGGGCGGCGGTGCAGGTGGTCGTCGTGGGACACGACGCCGGGACGGTCGTGCTTCCAGCGAGGACCTCGTCAGCGCCAGCGACGGGCAGGAACCCGGTCCCGGTCAACGTCACCGTGGTCGTCCCGACGCTCGCGCCCTGCGCCGGCGTCACAGCGGTGACCGACACATCCGGGCGGGCCGTCGCCGCCGACCAGCACATGAGAGCCGCCAAGCCGGGATAGAAGCTGCTCGGCTGGCGCGACGGTGTCAGCCCGCCGAGCACCGGGGTGCCGAGCCCGGAGGCCTCGTCGAAGCCGGGTCCGGCTCGGTACAGCCCGCCGCTGTAGGCGGACGGTGTGTAGTCGTTGGTGCCGCTCGTGACGTCGTAGAGCGCCTGGTAGGACGGCGGCGAGCCGTAGATGAGGCCGGCGTTGGCGGCCACCGTCGCGTACAGGCTCGTCGCCATGACACCGGGCGTCCCCGACGACCAGGCGCGGCAGAACGGCGACGCGTCGATCAGAGCGGCCGCCGCCGCCCACAGCGGGGCGGCGGCGCTGGTGCCGCCAACCCCGCCACTCCACGATCCCTGGAAGTACACGACGTAACCCGTGAGCGGGTCGGCGTTCGCTGCGACGTCGGGCACCTCGCGAGCCGGGCCGCTGCCGGACCCGCAGGTCGTCGAACCGGTGTTCTGGATGCCGGGGATGGCTGTCTGGTCCTGGTAGGTGGGCATGCACCAGCGGACCGACACGCCGCCTCCGCCGGCCCCGTTGGCCGACGATGAGTCGTTCCAGACGGTCTCGGCACCCGAGCCGATGGAGGTGCCTCCGACCGAGACGACGTAGGGCTGGCTGCCGGGATCGTCGACAGCGAGGGCAGACGCCTGGGACCCTCCCAACTCGCCGTAGCAGTCGGTGGAACCGTCGTCGCCAGCGGCGGCGAGGACGGTCTGGCCCTGGGCGGCGGCCTCCTGGAAGAGGGCCTGCTCCGACTGGGCGAAGGCGGCGTCCTCGCCCTGCTCGCACTGGCCCCACGACGTGGAGATCACCTGATCGGCGTCACCGTTGATCATCGCCTTGAACACGTCGTAGGTGGCGGTGTTGCTCGCCGACGCCGGCCCCTGGTAGACGTCGATGGTGGCGTCGGGTGCCAGGCCCATCACGTCCTCGATGTCGAGGGCCGCCTCGCCCTGGCCGGCGCCGCTGCCCGACCCGCCGTCGACCGGCAGGTAGTTCACGGTGGTGGACAGCCCGTAGCACGAGGCGTAGGCGGTGATGTCGCTGTGCAGGTTGGGCTCGAACTCGGCGAGGCCCACCCGCACGCCCTGCCCGAGGTCGCCGAGACCGTAGAGGGTGGTCATGCCGTAGTGCGACGCGAGTTGGTTCGCCGTGTAGCTGCCCGAGTCCGTCGCCGCGGTGGAGGCGGCCGAGCACGGCTTGGGGCCGGCGGCCGATGCGCTGGCCGGAGCGGCGTGGCGCTCCGTGGACGGCGCCACCGCCCGCTGCAGCAAGCTGTGGGAGCGGGAGATGTCGTCGAGGCCGATCACGGCCTGCACGGCGGGAGCGAGTGACGCCGGGAGCGCCGGCGCCGCCGTGTTGGCGAACACCCGACCGGTCGGCAGCCGGTAGCTCTCGAGGGTGACCCGGAAGGCCCGGGCGATGTCACCGGCAGGCCCGTGTGCCTGGATGTCGAGGCGGTCGGGGGAGAGGCGCACGCTGGTCAACCCGGCCCGGCGGAGGAAGTCTTCGACGGCGACGACCGCCGAAGGGCTGGCGCCAAACCGGGCCCCGAAGGCGGCCGGCCGCAGGTAGTGGTGGAAGTCAGGTGAGGAGCGGTTCGCAAGGCCCGCCAGGAACGCCGAGAGGGTGCCCGGCGCCCGGACCTTCAAGGTGACGTCGACCGTCAGGGGCGTGCTGGCGGGCAGGGGCCCGGCGGAGGTCGCGGCGGAGGGGAGCGCGGGTGCGCCTTCGCCTGCCAGGCGGACCATCCCGCCCGTGGAGTTGGTGGCCGCGGCTGGAGCCGCCAGTCCCATGACGGCGAGCACCGTCGCCACGGCCGTCGCCTTCCAAGTTGTCCGTCTTCGCCGCATGCAGCCCCTCCCGGGGAAAGGCTAGTGGGGCCGCTCAGGCCGTTCGTGCCAACCGCATCGCTGCCTCGGCCTGCCGGAGCAGCCCGTCGAGGTCCTCGGGCGCGTCGTGATGCCACCGGGCGACGCCGGCCGTCATGGACAGCCGCCGGCCGGGCTGCTCGGCGTTGGCCGCGTCGACCGCCTCTTGTAGCCGCGCCACCGCACTGCGGTCCTCGCCGCCGAAGTCGGCCAGGAGAGCGGCGAACTCGCCACCGCCCAGGCGGGCCACCACGTCTGCCTCCCAGTAGGCCGCCGACATGACCCGGGCGGCGCGGGCCAGCATCCGATTCCCGGCCTCGCGGCCGTCGAGGTCGTTCACCGCCTTTCGCCCGACGACGTCGGCGAACACGACGACGGCGTCGGCGCCCCTCCGCTCGCAAAAGGCCAGCGCCTTGTCGGCGAGCAGTCGGAAGCCCCGGCGATCGAGCAGACCCGTGTGGTCGTCGTCGACGGCTGGCCGGGTCGACTCCATCTCCCGCTCCACCATGCACGCCAGATCGTGGAGGGCCACCTCGTCCCCGGGCTGCAGGTACCTGGCCGTGGAGTCGAGGATGCAGAGCGAGCCCACCGCCGACCCGTCGGGCGCCTTGACGGGGTAGCCGGCGTAGAAGCGCACTCCGGGTTCGCCGGTCACGAGCGGGTTGGTGGTGAAGCGTGGGTCCTGCTGGGCGTCGTGCACCTCCAAGACCCCTGTCCCGAGGATGGTGTGGGCGCAGAAGGCGTCCTCCCGGCGGATCTCCCGCGGCTCGATGCCGGCAACCGACTTGAAGCACTGCCGGTCGGCGTCCACCAGGGTGATCGCTGCGGCGGTCGCCCCAAAGAGCCGCCTGGCCAACCTGGTCACCCGGTCGAAGCGCTCCTCGGGTTCGGTGTCGAGCAAGCCGAGCCGCCGGAGGGACCGGAGCCGGACTGCCTCGTCGTCGGGGATCGGAGGGACGAGCATGGGCACTCCCGGCGGTCGGCGGACAGGGATCCCTTCCCTATCGGCCGGTCCCCGGGGGAAGTGGAGTGCTGCTTGCCGGGCGTAGCGTGGCGTGGTGCCACCCGACCCGTCCGTGTCCGGCCTGCGGCGGATGAAGGCCACGGCGACCGCCTTCCTCGCCGTCGCGGCGGCGGTCTACACCGCTACCACGGTCTGGCTTCCCAGCTCGGAGTTGCGCGGCTTCCTCCAGGCGGGGTCCGAGGCGGCCATGGTCGGTGGCCTGGCGGACTGGTTCGCCGTGACTGCGCTGTTCCGTCGGCCCCTCGGCTTACCCATCCCCCACACCGCTCTCGTGCCCAGGAAGAAAGACGAGCTCGCCACCAAGCTGGGCGAGTTCGTCACCGGGTACTTCCTCACGCCCGAGGCGCTCGAACAGCAGGTCGTGGAGACCGGCCTCGTGGCTCGTGTCGGGGCGTGGCTGGCGGACCCGGAGCGGGCGGAGCACCTGGCCGGCGACGTCTCCTCCGCCATCGCCGCTGCCATCGGCGCGGCGGACACCGCAGCGGTGGAGGACTACGTGCTCGAGTTGCTCCGGCGGGACCACGCCCGCCGGTCCTACGCCCCGGTGCTCGGCCGGCTGCTGGCCCGGGCCGTGGACGGCGGGGCCCAGCGCCCACTCGTCGACCTCCTGGCGCAGCGGGTGCGGGAGTACCTCGCCGCCCACCAGGAGGCGCTCCACCCGACGGTCAGGCGGTTCATCGAGGAGCGGCACTGGGTCGCCGCCCTGGTGACGACCGACCGGCTCGTCAGCCGCGTGTTCCGCGACACCATCGTCGAGTTGGAGCGGATCGAGCACCAGCCCGACCATCCGGTCCGTGTCGCCCTCGAGGATCTGCTGCGCCGGCTGGCCTTCGACCTGCGCCACGACCCCGACGCTGCCGCCCGCGTGGATGGCCTCGTCGGTCGGCTCCTCGACGACCCGCAGGCGGAGGCCGGCCTGCGGGAGGCGATCGGCGACGCCGTGGAGTCGGTGCGAGTCTCGCTCGGGGATCCCGGCAGCTCGCTCACGGCCCGCATCGGCGGGATGATCGCCCATGTGGGCGAGCGGGCGGCGACCGAGCCGAAGTTCCACGACGAGGTGGAGGGGTGGCTGCGAGGCGTGCTGGGCTGGACCGTCGGGCGCTACGGCAACGAGCTGACAGCCCTCATCCGGCGCCAGGTGGAGGGCTGGCCGGCGGTGGCCGCCTCCCGGCGGATCGAGCTCGCCGTCGGCCGTGACCTGCAGTACATCCGCCTCAACGGGACCGTGGTGGGCGCGCTCGCCGGGCTCGCCATCCACGCCGTGGGGCTGGCCCTCCCATAGCTCAGGGGGCGAGAGCCATGGCGGCGTGGAGGGCGACGCCGGTGACCATGGCCTGCTCGTCCACCATCATGCGGTTGGAGTGGTTGGGCGCCGGATGCGGGTCGTCGGCGCGCGCCACACCCAGGAAGGCCATCGACCCCGGAACCTCGCGCAGCACGTAGGACCAGTCCTCGGCACCCATCACCGGTGTCGGCATCGACACCACCCGGTCCGGGCCGAGAAGGGACGCTGCGGTGGCGATCGTGCGGGCGGCTGCCTTCTCGTCGTTGACAGTGACCGGGTAGCCGTTGTCAGCCAACTCGACCTCGGCCGCGCAGCGGTGGGCTGTCGCGATGTGGGTGGCCACCTCCCGCAGCCCGGCGACGACGAGGTCGCGGCTGGCGTCCGACACCGCCCGGATGGTTCCGTCGCAGAGGGCGACCTCGGGGATCACGTTGAACGCCGTCCCCGTCTGGATGCGCGTCACCGTGAGGACCGCCGGGTCGAAGGCGGGCACCCGTCGGGTCACCATCGCCTGGAGGGCCGTCACGATCTCGCAGGCGACCGGGACCGGGTCGACGGCGTCATGCGGCATGGAAGCGTGCCCGCCCTGGCCTGTCACGGTGATGCGGAACTCGTCGGCAGAGGCCATGAGCGTGCCACCCCGGGTCGCCACGAGCCCGGACGGCAGGTTGGCGATGCTGTGGATCGCGAAGGCGCGGTCGACGGTGCCGTGGCGGTCGAGCAGCCCCTCGTCGAGCATCACCCGGGCGCCTCCGTGGCCCTCCTCGCCCGGCTGGAACATGAACACGACGCGCCCCTGCAGCCGTCCCCGCCGGGCGCAGAGGATGCGGGCGGCGCCGACGAGCATGGCGACGTGGGTGTCGTGGCCGCAGGCGTGCATCCTCCCGTCGATGCTCGACGCGAACGGCAGGCCGGTGTCCTCCGGCATCTCGAGAGCGTCCATGTCGCCTCGGAGCAGCGTGGTCGGCCCCGGCTCGTCGCCGTCGAGCACGGCGACGACCGAGCTCAGGCTCCGGCCGGTCTCGATGCTGAGACCGAGGCCGTCGAGCGCCTCGAGGATCGTCGCCTGCGTCGCAGGCAGCTCGTTGCCGGTCTCGGGGTGAGCATGGATCCGCCTGCGGAGGGTTACCGTGTCATCGAACAGGCGGCTGGCTTCTTCGAGGAGGGTGGAGTCGGTCACGGGAGGAGAATAGTTACGATCCCGGGTTGTGGACGCCCTCCGGCTCGCCCAGCTCGCCGAGGTGGTCGGAAGCGTCCCGCTCCCAGCGGCGGAGTGCGGCCGGGTCGCCGAGGCGGTGACCATCCACTCCGAGCGGATCCCGCGCGCCGGGGTGTTCTTCGCCCTTCCCGGCTCCCGCACCGACGGGCACCGCTTCGTCGGGGAGGCATTCGCCAACGGCGCCGTCGCCGCCGTCGTCGCAGCGGGGCGGGGAGGCGGGGGCGCCGGCACGGTCATCGAGGTCGATGACCCGCTGCGCGCCCTGCAGGCCCTGGCGGCGTGGTGGCGGTCCCAGCTGCCCGCCGAGGTGGTCGCTGTCGTCGGGAGCAACGGCAAGACGGTCACAAAGGACGCCATCGTGCACTTCGCCGGCTACGGCCGGCGGGTGTACGGCAGCCCCGGCAGCTACAACAGCCAGATAGGCGTGCCTCTGGCCGTGCTCGGCATCCCCCGCGACTGCGACGTGGCGGTGATCGAGGCGGCGGTGTCCGACCCTGGCGAGATGGCCCGCCTCGAAGCCGTCGTCCGCCCCGACCGCGTGGTCGTGACCAACCTGGGCACCCGCTGGTCGTCCCGGTTCGCCGACCGCTGCGAGCAGGCCGCCGAGCTGCTCGTCATGGCCCGGGGGGCGTCGTGTGTGCTGGTCGGCGAGGACGCCCCCGAGCTCGCCGTGCCCCACCTGGTGACCGGCGCCAGCCCCGACCTGCCCCGCTTCGGTCCGCCCGTCCGGCTGCCGGAGGGGCTCGGCTCCGCCGTCGCCTTCCCGGACGGCGCGACCGGCAGCATCCTCGTGCGCACACCCTCGGACGCCGTCTTGCAGGACGTGCGCACCGCCATCACCGCCGCCTGGCTCCTCGGCGCCGGCGGGGCCATGCTGCTCGAAGCGGCCGGCGCGTACCGACCGACGGCCACCCGGCTCGAGATCTGGCGCAGCCCCGCGGGCGTCACCGTGGTGCGCGACGTCGCCACCCCCGATCCGATCGCCGCCGGCGCCGCCGTCCGGGCCGCCTCCAGCCTGGCGGGGCCGGGCCAGCGGTGCCTGGTCGTACTGGCCGAACCGCTCCGCGATCCGAGCCCTGCCTTCGCCTCCGCCCTCGTCGCCGAGGGGGCCGCCGCCGTGCTCGGGCTCGACGAACCGTCCCACCGCCAGGTCGCGGTGGCCCTCGCCGGCCGCGCCGAGGTCCGCCTCGTCGCCGACACCGACCACCTCCGGCACCTTCTGCTCGACGAGCTGCGCCCCGGCGACGTCGTGGCGGTGCAGTCGGCGCCCGAACGCGCCCTCGGCGACCTCACCGTGGCGCTGATGGAGTCGATGGCGCCCACCCGGATGTACCTGGACCTCGCGGCCGTCGAGGACAACGTGACCGCCTTCCGTCGCCTCGTCGGTCCGTCGGTGCGGATCATGGGGATGGTCAAGGCTCTGGCCTACGGAACCGACGCCGGCAGCGTCGCCTCCTGCCTCCAGGGCGCCGGCATCGACGCCCTCGGCGTCTCCGGCGCCGACGAGGGAGTGGCACTGCGGCGGGCGGGGATCAACGTCCCCATCCTCGTCCTCCTCGGCACCGCAGCGGAGCTGCCGAAGATGCTGCGCTACAGGCTCACCCCTCTCGTGTACGGACCCGAGATGCTGGAGGCGGTCCTGTCGGCCGGCGACTTCCCCGTGCACGTCGAGGTGGACAGCGGGATGCACCGCACCGGACTCCCGCCCGACGCGGCCCTCGGCGCCGTGCGCCGCCTCGGGCAGCGGGTAGCCGGGTTGATGACCCACCTTGCCTCGCCCGACGACCCCGCCGAGGACGCCGCCACGGCGGAGCAGCTGCGCCGCTTCCGGGAGGTGGACGCCGCCGCCGCCCACCTCGGCGTCCACGGCTTCGTCCGTCACGCCGCAGCCACGGCGGCGACCATCCGCCTGCCCGAAGCGCGCTTCGACATGGTGCGCATCGGCCTCGGGCTCTACGGTGTCCACCCCTCGCCGGCGACGGCGGCGCTGCTCGAGCTGCAATGTGCCGTCGGGCTCGTGTCGCGCATCATCGAGGTGGTGGACGTCCCCCCCGGCGAGCGGGTCGGCTACGGGGGCACCTTCACGGCGCCGGTGCCCGGCCGGCGGGTGGGGGTCGTGCCGGCCGGCTACCACGACGGCGTGCCACGCGCCGCGTCCAACGCCGGCGTCGTCGTCGTCGCCGGCGCCCGCTGCCCGATCGTCGGGCGTGTGTCGATGGACTCGATGGCCGTCGACCTGACGGCGAGCCCCGAGGCGGGGGTGGGCACGGACGTGCTCCTCTACGGGCGCCAGCACGACTGGTCGCTGCCGGTGGAGGAGCTCGCCCAGTCGAGCGGCACGATCGCCCACGAGCTGATGGCCCGCCTCGGGCCGAGGGTGCAGCGCATCTTCACCCGTCACTGACACCGGTACGCTTGGCGGCTGTGCCCCGGTTGCGCATCGCCCTCCTCTTCGGCGGGCCCTCCCCGGAACGGGGCATCTCCCTCAACTCGGCCCGCTCCGTCGCCGACCACCTCGAGGGCGCCGGGGTGGTCCTCGCCGAGCTGCTGTACATCGACTGCGCCCTCCGGGTCTTCGCCGTGTCCCGGGCGTTGTTGTACTCCAACACCCCCGACGACTTCGACTTCAAGCTGTCGGTGTCCTCGTCGCCGCTCACACCCGGCGAGCTGGTGGCCCGGCTGCGCGGCTGCGACCTGGCGTTCCCCGTGATGCACGGCGAGTTCGGCGAGGACGGCGGCGTGCAGAGACTGCTCGAGGACGCCGGCGTCGCCTACGTGGGTTCCACCCCCGAGGCGTGCGCCGTTGCCTACGACAAGCACCGGGCCCAGGAGCGGCTGGCGGCCGCCGGGATCGCCACCGTCCCCCACGACCTGCTGCGCGCCGGCGCCGGCCTGCCCGAGCTCCCCGACGGGGTCCTCGTCTCCAAGCCGACGGCGGGCGGGTCGAGCCTCGGGGTCACCGTCCACTGGCCGGGAGCCGACCGTGACGCCGGCCTCCTGCGCCAGGCGGCGCGCTACGGCGCCGTGATCGTCCAGCCTTGGGTGGCCGGGGTGGAGGTGACCACCGTGGTGGTGGAGGGCAGGGCCGGGCCCGTCGCCCTCATCCCCGTCGAGGTGGAGCTGCGCGATCGCTCCCCGCACCAGATCCTCTCCTACCGCCACAAGTACCTGCCGAGCGACGATGCCCGCTACCACTGCCCGCCCCGGTTCGCGCCGGCGCAGGTGGACGCGGTGCGCGCCACGGCGGAGCGCGTCTTCGCCATCCTCGGGCTGCGGGACTTCGCCCGGATCGACGCCTGGCTCACCGACGACGGGAGGATCGTCGTCTCAGACGTCAACCCCGTCAGCGGGATGGAGCAGAACAGCTTCCTCTTCATCCAGGCCGCTCAGGCGGGCATGACCCACCGCGACGTCCTCCGCCTCGTCGTCTCCCGGAGCTGCGCCCGCTCCGGTCTCGCCCCGCCGCTCGCGGACGAGCGTCCCGCAGCCGACCGGGAGCCCATACCCGTGCTTTTTGGGGGGACGAGCGCCGAGCGGCAGGTGTCCGTGCTGTCGGGCACCAACGTGTGGCTGAAGCTGGTGCGCTCGGCCCGCTACGAGCCGGAGCCGGCCCTGCTCGACGCCGACGGCAGCGTGTGGATGCTGTCGTACCCGGCGGCGCTGCGCCACACCGTCGAGGAGATCCGGGCGGCGTGCCAAGAGGCAGCCGGCGGCAGGCAGGAGACCGAACGGTTGGCGGCCGACATCCACCGGCGGCTCGGCCTGAAGCTTCCCTCCCTCGACCTGCCGCGGCGGGTGAGCCTGGAGGAGCTCGTTGCCGGCCGGCGCTTCGTCTTCAACGCCCTGCACGGTGGCGCCGGCGAGGACGGGACGATGCAACGCCGCTTGGACCAGCTGGGGGTGGCCTACAACGGGTCGGGGCCGGAGGCATCAGCGCTGGCGATGGACAAGGAGCTCACAGGGATGGCCGTGCTCGCCGCCGCCGTGGACGGCGTTGGCACCGCACCCCGGCTGCGGGTCGGCCTGCCCGCCAGCGCCGAGGTGTGGGACCGGGCCGTCGCCACGTGCGGCACCGCCACCCTCGTCGTCAAGCCGCTGGCCGACGGGTGCTCGGCCGGCGTGGTCCCGTTGCGGGGTCGGGGCGAGCTGGTGGCCTACCTGGACCACCTCCAGCAGGGGTCGACCCGCATACCAGCGGGGACTTTCCCCCTGCTCGGCGACGACCAGGTTGTCGAGCTTCCCCCCCAGGGCACCGGCGCGCTGCTGCTCGAGGCCTTCATCGAGACCGACCGCGTCGCCGTCGTCGAGGGCGGCAACGGGACCCGACGCCTCGACTGGCGCGGCACCGGCGGTGGCTGGGTGGAGGTCACGGTGGGCCTGGTCGGCGCCGCCGGCTCCCTGCATGCCCTGCCACCGAGCATGACCATCACCACCGCCGGCGTGCTCAGCCTCGAGGAGAAGTTCATGGGTGGCACCGGCGTCAACATCACCCCGCCCCCGGCCCCGCCGCTCGGCCCTGTCCGCCCCGAGGCCGTCGCCGCCGCCCGCCGTCGGATCGAGGCCGTCGCCGAGGCGCTCGGCGTCGAGGGCTATGCCCGCGTCGACGCCTTCCTCCACGTCGCCACCGGCGAGGTGATTGTGATCGAGGCCAACACCCTACCGGCGCTCACCCCCTCCACCGTGCTCTACCACCAGGCCTTGGCCGATGACCCGCCCCGCTACCCCCGGGAGTTGCTGGAGGAGATCATCGAGCTCGGGCTCGCTCGCCGCAGGGCGCTGGCGGCGACGACATGACCCAAGGGGGCTTCGGCCCGGCGGCGTCGTTCCGCTACGCCGGCTCGGACCTGGACCCCGCCGCCGGGGTGCTCCGGTGCCGCTACGAGCTCGACGGCCACACCTTCGAGGAGCGGGTCGCCTCCCCGGGCGGGGAGTGGGGCACGCCGGCGGCCGCCGAAGCCGCCCGGCTCGTCTACCTGCTGGCGGGCGTCTCCTATTACAAGGCGGGCGCCCCGCCAGTCGTCGACCTCGCTGATACCCCCGTCCGGGGCGGGGACCTCGACATGCTGCGCCTGTTCTACGTCGAGGGGCTCGGGGAGCTCGCCCACCGCAACGGCCTCGACCTCACCGGGCTGCGCTTCGAGGGCGGGGCTCCGGCGGGCGCTGCCGCCGCCCTTGCTGCGCCGGCCCGGGGGCGCCCCCTGGTCCCCTTCGGTGGCGGCATCGACTCGATCGTCACCGTGGAAGCCGTGCGGGCGCGCGCTGCGAGCACAACGCTGTTCGTGCTGAGCGGCGAGGGCGACCGCTTCGCCGCCATCGAGGACGCCGCTGCCGTCACCGGCCTGCCGGTCGCCCGGGCGAGCCGACGCATCGATGAGACCATCCTGTCGTCCGCGTCCCGGGGTTGGCTCAACGGGCACGTGCCGGTGACCGGCATCCTGTCAGCGATCGCGGTCCTCGTCGCCGTCGTGCACGGCCACGACGCCGTGGTCATGTCCAACGAGTGGTCGGCGTCGGTCGGCAATGCTGACGGCGTCAACCACCAGTGGTCCAAGGGCTGGGCGTTCGAGCAGGCGCTCTGCGCGCAGCTCGCCCGATCCTTCGCTCCCTCGGCACCCGGGTACTTCTCCTTCCTCCGGCCGTGGAGCGAGCTGTGGGTCGCCCGGCGCTTCGCCGGGCTCGACCGCTACCACCCGGTGTTCCGCAGCTGCAACCGGGCGTTTGCCGTTGACCCAGGCCGGAGGTTGGATCACTGGTGCGGCGAGTGCGACAAGTGCTGCTTCATCGACCTGATCCTGGCGCCGTGGCTGCCCGCTGACCGGCTGGGAGCGGTGTTCGGCGGGAGCGAGCCGCTCCGTGACCCAGCCCGCACGGCGCAGTTCCGCACCCTCGTCGGGCTGTCGAGCGACCCGAAGCCGTGGGAGTGCGTCGGCGACGTCGAGGAGTGCGCCGCCGCCGCCGTCCTGGCAGCTGGCCGCCCGGACCGCTCCGACACGGCCTTGCTGCAGGCCCTGGCCGCCGACCTCGGCCCGTCCACCCCCAACGCCGACCGCCTGCTCGCCCCCATGGGGCCGAGCGCCGTGCCCGATCGGTATGCGCTCCACGATCTCCTGGTCTGACCTGCGTGGGCGCCGCGTCGGCGTGTGGGGCGCCCGCGTCGAGGGAGCCGCCAACCTCCGCAAGCTCGCGGAGCTCGGCGTCGCCCCGGAGGTCGTCGTCGACGACCACGTGGCGGGGCCGGTGGAAGGTCACGAGGTGGTCGGCGGCGAGGCCGGGCTCGGCCGGCTCCAGGCGTGCGACGTGGTGGTGAAGTCGCCGGGCATCAGCCGTCACCTCCCCGAGGTCGCCGCCCTGGAGGAGGCCGGCGTGACCGTCACCGGCGGTCTCGCACTGTGGCTGGAGGAGGCGGACCTCGACCGGGTCGTGTGCATCACCGGGTCGAAGGGCAAGAGCACGACGACGGCGGTCGCCGGGCACCTCGCCACCGGGCTCGGGCGGATGGTGTTCGTCGGCGGCAACCTGGGCCTGCCGCCGTGGGACCCGGCGGCCACCGACCCGGGCGAGGTGGCCGACCTGTGGGTGCTCGAGACCTCGAGCTTCCAGGCCGCTGACGTCGCCACCTCCCCGCCCGTCGTGGTCGTCACGGCGCTCTCCCCCGACCACCTCGACTGGCACGGCGATGTCGCCACCTACTACAGGGACAAGCTGTCGCTTTGCAGCCGGCCTGGCGCCGAGGTCACCGTCGCCAACGGCGACGACCCGACCGTGCACGAGCACGAGGTCCTGCTCGGGCCGCGGGTCCGCTGGGTCAGGCTCGAAGCGGGTCCGCCACCGTCCTGGGTCGAGAGGCTCGGGCTGCTCGGCGACCACAACCGCCGCAACGCCCTCTTGGCGGCCGCCGCCCTCGACGCCGCCGGCGTCGCGGGGGCCGGCGACACGCAGCGCCTCGAGCGTGCCGCCGCCGGCTTCGAGCCCCTCCCCAGCCGGCTGCGGCCCGTCGCCACCGTGGCCGGGGTGACCTTCGTGGACGACAGCCTCTCCACCAACGTGCTACCAACCCTGGCTGCCCTCGATGTGTTCGACGGCCGCCGGGTTGCCCTGCTGGCCGGCGGCCACGACCGGGGCATCGATTACACACCCCTGGCGGAGCGCCTGGTGCGCCGGCCGTCCCCGACGCTGCTCGTAGCCCTCCCCGACAACGGCGAGCGCATCACGTCGGCGGTGCGGGAGGTCGCCGCGGGTCGCCGGTCGCCGGCGGTGCGGGAGGTCGACGACCTGGCGGACGGCGTCCGCCAGGCCTGGCAGTGGGCCCGGCCCGACGGCGTGGTGCTCCTGTCACCGGCCGCGGCCAGCTTCGGGCGCTACCGGGACTACAGGGACCGCTCAGCCGCCTTCGCGGCGGCGGTCGCCGCCCTCGGCAGCTCGGGTCGCTCGGGTGGCTCGGGTCGCTCGGCACAGGAGCCCCGGATCAGCCACGATGCCCCCGGAGGGCGGCGACCACCCCGTCGTAGCGGCCCGTGAGATTGCCGTGGCGATGCAGGCTGACGCTCACCGCCTGCTCGCGCACCCAGCGCTCGGCCTCGACGGCCGGGTCGGCCACCACCGGCGAGCGGTCCACCCACACGCCCCGGTCGTAGGCGGCGAGAAGGGTGTCGCCGGCGACGGCGCCGAGGATCCGTACCTTGTCCCAGCCGCCGGCGCCCGCCCGGACGACGAAGTCCGGGTCATCCTCCACCATCGACACGGCCTCCCCGCCTCGTGGCTCGGCGCTGCTGACCGTCACGGCGGCACCTGCGGCATGGCCGGCGGCGGTGGCGAGGGCGAGGTCGCGGTCGGTCACTCCCGAGCCCGCCCGGATGAGGACGCAGTGCAGCGGGAGGTGGCGCAGCACGTTCGCCTCGGCGGCCAGGGCGCTCGGGTCGACCGGGGCGAGCGCGCCTGTCAGCTCGGCGCGCACGGCGTCGCCGAACGCCTGAGGCGTGCCCTCCCAGCTCCCACGCCACCTCCCGAGGCTGGCAACGTAGTGGGGCCCCCCGGCCTTGGCGCCGGGCCCCACCACCGACCGCTTCCAACCGCCGAAGGGTTGGCGCCGGACGACGGCACCAGTGATGTGGCGGTTGACGTAGAGGTTCCCGGCCTCCACCCGGTCGACCCAGCGGGAGATCTCGGCCGGGTCGAGGCTGTGCAAGCCGGCGGTGAGACCGTAGGCCGGCCGGTTCTGCCACGTGATGGCCTCGTCGAGGTCGGCGGCCCGCATGAGGCCGAGCACCGGTCCGAAGCACTCGGTGAGGTGGAAGGGCGAGCCGGGGGCCACGCCGAGCTTGATGCCAGGCGACCACAGCTGCGGGTTGGCAGGGTCCTGGCGGGGCTCGAGCAGCCACCTCTCACCGGGCTCGAGGCGGGTGAGCGCCGAGGCCAACGGCTCCTCCGCCGGTCGGATCAGAGGACCGAGGGTGGTCGCCGGGTCGTAGGCCGGGCCGGGCCGGAGGCTGGCGGCGGCATCTGCGAGTTGGCGGCGGAACCGCTCGTCGTCGTAAACCGACGCCTCGACGATGGCGAGGCTCGCTGCCGAGCACTTCTGTCCGGCGTGGCCGAACGCCGAGTGCACCAGGTCAGCGACCGCCCGGTCGAGGTCGGCCGCGGCGGTGACGACGATCGCGTTCTTGCCGCTCGTCTCGGCGTGCAGGTGCAGGTCCGGCCGCCATCCGAGGAACAGCCGAGCAGTGTCCCACGACCCGGTCAGCACCACCGCCCCGACGTCAGGGTGGGTTACCAGGCGCCGGCCGGCATCGTCGTCCGCTGTGGGAACGAAGTGCAGGGCGCTGCGGGGCGCGCCGGCGTCCCAGCAGGCCTGGGCGATCGCCCAGGCCACGGCG
Source organism: Actinomycetes bacterium (assembly GCA_021811865.1). The sequence goes on from JAKAQB010000001.1 coordinate 95,380, forward strand.
ACCGTCTCGGGAGCTGGCTTGAACACGACCGTGTTGCCCGCCGCAAGCGCCGCCAGCACCCCGCCGGCGGGGATGGCGAGGGGGAAGTTCCACGGTGGTACCACGGCGACGGTCCCGATCGGCTGGAAGCGGTCGCCGGCCGCTTCCAGCTCGGCCGCCCGGTCGGCGTAGTAGCGGGCGAAGTCCACCGCTTCGGACACCTCCGGGTCGGACTCGGAGAAGGTCTTGCCGCCGTCGTGGGCCATCAGTCCGATCAGCTGGCCGCGCCGTTCTGAGAGGGCGTCGGCCACGGCGTGCAGCACCTTGCCTCGTGACGTTCCCGGAACCGCCGCCCATCCCTCGCGACCCGCCACCGCTCTGGCCACGGCACGGTCGACGAGCTCCACTGGTGACTGCACCCAGCGGTAGGCCGGGCGGCCGGCGGCGGAGGGGTCCCGGCCCACGCCGTCCGCCGGCGACTCCACGGCGTCCCCATCCACGACGGCGGGGATGACGTGGCCGTCCGGCCACGGCTCCGCCGTGAGGTGGTCCACCAGCCACCGGCGGTTGGCCGCTCTGGTGAGGTCGGTGTCGGGCTCGTTGGCGAACCAGTCAGAGGTGGCGCCCGTCGCCGGGGAGGCAGGTCCGGTGCGGTCCTGTGACCGGAGGGTCGTCACGGTGGGCTCGTGCGACGCGGCGACCGACGCCTCGAACCGGCGGCGCTCCTGCCCCCACGCCGGCGAGCCGACGCCGAGGGCGAACTGGTTGCGGAGGAAGTTGTCGGGCCCGGTGTTCTCGTCGAAGCGCCGTACCAGATAGGCGATGGCCGACTCGTGATCGGCGCGGGCGACGATCGGGGCGTACAGCAACAGGCTGCCGGCGGCGTCGCGCACCGGGTGGGCGGCGGAACCGGCCATGCCCTCGAGCATCTCCACCTCCACCATCCCCGGCACCTGGCGGTCGGCTGCCAGCGTGAGCGCCCAGGCAAGCTCGAAGAGGTTGTGGCTGGCTACCCCGAGCCGGACGGCGCCGGCGTTGGACGGATCGAGGGCGACGTCGAGCATCCGCTTGTAGTTGGCGTCGACCTCTGCCTTGGTCGGGTACGGCGCCGGCGCCCACCCCGCCAGCTCCGCCTCCACCTTCTCCATGGCGAGGTTGGCGCCCTTCACGATCCGGACCTTGACCACGCCTCCCCCGTCCGCGCGGCGCTGGCGCGCCCACGACATCAGGTCCTGCAGGACGGGGAGGGAGTCGGGGATGTAGGCCTGCAGGACGATGCCGGCGTCGAGGGGCCGGTAGGCGGGTTCGGAGAGCACCCGCTGGAACACCTCGACGGTCAGCTCCAAGTCGCGGTACTCCTCCATGTCCAGGTTGACGAACTTCGCCGGATGGGCTTCACGAGCGGCGTCGTAGAGGCGGCGAAGCCGCCCGGAGACCCGGTCCACCTCACTGTCGAAGGCGGCGTGGTTGATCTGGGCGCAGACGGACGTGACCTTCACCGACACGTAGTCCACGTCGGGCCGGCGCAGCAGCCCGACGACGCCGGCGAGGCGCCGGTCTGCCTCGTCGTCGCCGAGGATCGCCTCCCCGAGCAGGTTCAGGTTGAGGCGGATGCCCTCGGCCCGCCGGCGGGCGATGTGGCGACGCAGCGGCCGGTCCTCGGCGGCGATCACGTAGCCGGCGAGCTCGGCGCGCAAACGAGCGGCGACGAGGGGCATCACCAGGCGGGGGTATCGCCTGGCGGCCGCTGTCCCGGCGCTGAGCAGCAGGCGGTCGCCGGGGCCGAGGAAGCGGGGGGATCCGAGCTCGTCGACCAGCGCCCGCAGCTGCCCCGCCGCCCGGGCCGGTTCCCGGGTCCTCAGCACCTCGTCGGTGAGAGCGATGATGAACGCAAGGCCGGAGCGGTCGTCGAGGAGGCGCGCCACGCGCGCCTGCGCCGCCCGCTCCCGCCGTCCCCGCTCCGCATCGGTGCCTGCTTGGAGCCGCTCGGCGAGGCGGACGGCCCGCCCGGTCAGGATGTCGTCGCGTGCAACCGCCACGGCCCGAGCGTACCGGTGGCTCCCGGCGCTGGTTCGTTGGTGTAGGCCATCGGCGGGCAGCATGGGGCCGTATGGTGGCCCTCTCGACCCTCGCGGAGATCGCCGCCACGGCACGCCACGCCGATGAGGCGTTCGAGGGTTTCGTGGGTTGGGTCGGCCAGCAGGGCATCACCCTCTACGCCGCCCAGGAGGAGGCGCTCCTAGAGGTCTTCGCCGGCAGCCATGTGATCCTCAACACCCCGACGGGGTCCGGCAAGAGCCTGGTCGCCCTGGGCGCTCACGTGGCCGCAATGGCCGAGGGCCGGCGCTCGTTCTACACGGCGCCGATCAAGGCGCTGGTCTCGGAGAAGTTCTTCGCCCTCTGCGAGCAGCTCGGCGCCGAGCGGGTCGGGATGCTGACCGGCGACACCACCATCAACCCGGTGGCGCCGGTCGTGTGCGCCACCGCCGAGATCGTGGCCAACATGGCGCTGCGTTCCGGCGCCGGCGCTGCTGTCGACCAGGTCGTGATGGACGAGTTCCACTTCTACGGTGACCCCGACCGCGGTTGGGCGTGGCAGGTGCCGCTCCTCGAGCTGACCGGCGCGCAGTTCCTCCTGATGTCGGCGACGCTCGGGGACACCGGCCGGATCGAGGAGGGCCTGTGCCGGCGTACGCGGCGGCCGGTTGCAGTGGTCCGTTCGGCCATCCGCCCGGTTCCCCTCCACTTCGAGTACCGGCGCACCCCGCTGCACGAGACCGTCGACCAGCTCCTCTCCTCCGACCAGGCGCCGCTCTACGTCGTGCACTTCACCCAGGCCGCCGCCGTCGCCTTTGCGCAGGCGATGACGTCAGCGTCGGTGACCACCCGCGCCCAGCGGGAGGACATCGCCGACGCGGTCGCCGGCTTCCGGTTCGCGCCCGGGTTCGGCCCGACGCTCGCACGGCTGGTCCGCCACGGCATCGGCGTCCACCACGGCGGCATGCTCCCCAAGTACCGCCGGCTGGTGGAGCGGCTCACCCAGGCGGGCCTGCTCCGCGTCGTGGCCGGCACCGACACCCTCGGTGTGGGCGTCAACCTTCCGCTGCGCACGGTTGTCTTCACCGGACTGGCCAAGTACGACGGCACCACGTCGCGCCTGCTCACCGCCCGGGAGCTCCACCAGATCGCGGGAAGGGCTGGGCGGGCCGGTTTCGACACCTCAGGTCTCGTCGTCGTGCAGGCCCCCGAGCACGTCATCGAGAACGAACGGGCCGTCGAGAAGGCTGCGGGCGACCCCAAGAAGCTACGCCGCCTCGTCCGCTCCCAGCCACCGAAGGGGTTCGTGCCATGGGATGAGGCCGTCTTCGCACGGATCGTCTCGTCGCCCCCCGAGCCGCTCAGCCCTCACCTGCGGGTGACGCACGGCCTCGTGCTCGACGTGCTCGACCGGCCGGGCGACGGGTGTGCCGCGCTGCGCCACCTCCTCGTCGACAACGACGAGGAGCGCCCGGCCCAGCGCCGCCTCGCCCGCCGTGCCATCGCCTTGTACCGCTCGCTTCTGGGCGCCGGTGCCCTCGAGCGCCTCGACGCGCCCGACCACAAGGGACGCTGGGTGCGGGTCACGACCGACCTGCAAGCTGATTTCGCACTCGACAGCCCCCTCAGCCCCTGGGTCCTCGACGTCCTGCCCCACCTCGACCCCACATCCCCGACGGCCGCCCTCGACGTGGTGAGCGTGGTGGAGGCGACGCTCGAGGACCCGGGCGTGGTGCTCGCCGCCCAGCTGGACCGGCTGCGGCGGGAGGTCCTCGCCGAGCTCAAGGCCCAGGGTGTCGAGTACGAGCAACGCTTGGAGGCGCTCGACCAGCTCGAGCACCCCAAGCCGCTGCGGGACTGGACCTACGACCGGTTCAACGCCTACCGCGCCCGCCACCCGTGGGCAGGCGACTTCGACATCCACCCCAAGTCCGTCGCCCGGGATCTCTACGAGCGGGCCATGACCTTCGGCGAGTACGTCGCTCACTACGGCCTGGCCCGCTCCGAGGGCCTGCTGCTGCGCTACCTGAGCGAGGTGTACAAGGGTCTGGTACGGACCGTCCCCGAGGATGGGAAGACCGACGACTTGGTGGACCTCACCGAATGGCTGGGGGAGGTCGTCCGGCAGGTCGACTCCTCCCTCATCGACGAGTGGCGTCGGATGGCGGAGGTCGCCGCCGGGGCGGTGGGGGCTGGTGGCGCGGTGGGGGCTGGTGGCGCGGTGGGGGCGGGGCTGGCTGCCGACGCTGCCGCAGGGGCACCACCGGTGACGGCCAACCGCCGGGCTTTCCGGGTCATGGTCCGCAACGCCGCGTTCCGACGCGTCGAGCTCGCCGCCCGGCGCGAGCCGGCGGCTCTGGCGGCGAGCGAGGCACCTGGAGGCTGGAGCAGGTCGGAGTGGGCCACCGCCCTGGACCGGTACTTCGCCGTGCATCCCTCGATCGGCACCGGCGCGGAGGCCCGGTCTGCCGCCTGGCTGCGGATCGAGGAGGAGCCCGACCGGTGGCGGGTCCGCCAGGTGCTCGACGACCCCGAGGGCTGGCACGACGCGGCGCTCGTCGGATCCGTCGGGCTCGCCGACTCGGATGCCGCCGGCGAACCGGCGTGGCGGACCGAGAGGGTGGAGGTCCCGTAGCATCTGGCCTGTGATCCTGTCCGGGCCGGCGATCGACGTCGACGGCCTCCGCAAGACCTACGGCGAGATCGAGGCCGTCAAGGGTGTCGCCTTCCAAGTCCAGGCCGGGGAGACGTTCGGCTTCCTCGGACCGAACGGCGCCGGAAAGTCGACGACCATATCGATGCTCTGCACCCTGGTGCGCCCCACCGCCGGCCATGCTCTCGTCGCCGGCCACGACGTCGTGGCCGAGCGTGCGGCCGTCCGGCGCAACATCGGTCTCGTCTTCCAGGACGTGACTCTCGACACCTACCTCACGGCCGAGGAGAACCTCCGGTTCCACGCCGAGCTTTACGGGATCGCCCGGGCCGAGGTGGCGCCCCGCCTGCAGCAGGTCCTCGAGATGGTCGGGCTCTGGGAGCGGCGGGCATCGCTCGTCCGGACGTTCTCGGGTGGCATGAAGCGCCGGCTGGAGATCGCCCGGGGCCTGCTGCACTCCCCGCGGGTGCTGTTCCTCGACGAGCCGACCGTCGGCCTCGACCCACAGACCCGAGCCTCCATCTGGGGGTACATCGAGGAGCTCAAACGCCGCGAGGCCATCACCATCTTCTTGACCACCCACTACATGGACGAAGCCGAGTACTGCGACCGGATCGCCATCATGAACGCCGGGGAGATCGTCGTCCTCGACACGCCGGAGGCGCTCAAGGCTGCCGTTGGCCAGGACCGGGTCGTGCTCTCGACAGCCGACGACCCAGCCGCCATCGCCGCGCTCCGTGACCGCTTCGGGATCGAGGCTGCCGTTCGCGAAGGATGCGTGATGTTCTCCGTCCCCGCCGGCGAATCGTTCGTGCCCCGCCTGTTCGCGGGACTCGGGGTCGCGATCCGCAGCATCAGCGTCGCCCGCCCCACCCTAGACGACGTGTTCATGGCCCACACCGGCTCCACCATCAGGGACGCCGAGGCGTCGTCCTCCGAGCGGCTCCGCAGCTTTCCGATGGTGCGCATGGGACGCTGAGCCTGCCGGGGTGCCGCCCTGCCGGGGTGCTCGTCGCGGGCACGTCGCCGGGGTGCTCGTCGCGGGCAGGTGGCCGGGTGGGCTGGGGTTTGTCCGGCTCCTCCTGCCGGTACGATGGTGGTCTAGCTCCCTGGAGGTCCCTTCCCCCCAATGACCACCACGATCGTCATCGCCTGGCTGCTCTGTGGCCTCGGCGGCTGGGCAATCGGTCGTACCAAGGGTCGGGCCGGGCTCGGGGCGGTGCTCGGCGTCCTGCTCGGCCTGATCGGTATCGCCATCGTCGCCTTCCTGCCCTCCCGCCGCTCGTACGCGCCGGGCTCGTCGCCGTGGGGTCACGCCGGCTACGGGGCCACGGCCGTGCCCGCCGCCCCCCCGCCGGTGCCTCCTCCGTCCGTGCCCGCGCAGTGGGCGCCGGACCCGTCGGGCCGCCACGAGCACCGCTGGTGGGACGGCAAGGGGTGGAGCGACTTCGTCTCGAACGGCGGCGTCGAGTCAATCGACGCCACGGCCGGCACTCCGGGTCCGGCCGGCACTCCGGGTCCGGTTGGCCCGAGTCCGGTTGGCCCGAGTCCGGTTGGCCCGACCGCCTGAGTCGCGCTCGCCGTTCCCGGTGGGGAGCCTTGCGGTGGCGGCCGCCGTTTCCACCCCCGCCCTCGTAGGTGGGCCAGCGATGACCTGCCCGTTGCGCACGTCCACACCTTCCGCCCGCAGCCGGCGCGCCTGCTCCACCTGGTGGCCCGGGGCAAGCCGGCCGTCGCCGTAGACGACCCGCCACCAGGGCAGGCCGTCCTCGGCCCCGCTACCGGCGAGCACGGCACCGACTCCCCGGGCGGCTCTGGCGTAGCCAGCCTGGGCGGCGACGTCGCCGTAGCTCAGCACTTCTCCCGGCTTGGTGGAGCGGATGATCTCCACCACCCGAGCGCGAAAGGAGTCAGGCACGGCACCGACGGTAGCCACGGCCGGTCGTGGGTACGCCGGAGGCATGGTGCTCCCCCGGGTTGTTCCCGAACCGTGCTCGTGACCGGCGCCGACTCCGGCTTCGGGCTGGCAACCGTGCTGCGGCTGGTGCGGCTGGCCGAGCTCGGGACGTCGCGATCGACGGCGGCCGCCGCCGGCTCGAGGTCATGGCGCTCGCCGTCATGGACCTGATACAGCGCGTCGTGCCCGCCATGGTGGGCAGCGGGGGCGGGCGCATCGTCAACGCCACCAGCGCAGCCCTTCACACCTCCACCCCGCTCGCGGGGTGGTACGTGGCGAGGAAGGCGCCGCCGCCGAGGAGCTGGCCGGGCGCCGCCCGGCCGGGCCCCCACACCGGGGTGATGAAGCGCCTGTGTGGCGCTACTACGCACTTGGTGAGCCCACCGGAGCGCTTTGCTGCCGCTGTCGTGGGGGTCCTCAGCTCGGACCGGCCGCCGGCACGCCGCCGGGTGGGTCCCGACGCCGCCGGCATGCGCATCGTCGGTGACCTCGTCCCCGACCGCGTGTGGGACCCGCTCGTCCAGCGCCTGGCCCGAAGCCTCTGACCTCCGGCGCGACACTGGCGGCGTGGCCACCGACCTCGAGCAGGCGCCGCTGCCAACCGTGTCCGTGCGGGTTGCCGGCGGCACCCACGCGGATGACCTTCGCGCTGTCCGAATCGTCTGGAAGCGCGAGCTGATCAGGTTCTTCCGCAACAAGGTGCGGATCGCGACCTCGCTCGTCCAGCCGGTCCTGTTCCTCTTCGTGCTGGGAACCGGGTTGTCGCCGGTCATCTCGACCGGGCACCATGTGGACTTCCGCACCTTCATGTTCCCGGGAGTGATGGCCATGGCGGTGCTGTTCACCGCCATCTTCAGCGCCATCTCCATCGTCTGGGACCGGGAGTTCGGGTTTCTCCGCGAGATGCTCGTCGCCCCGGTGAGCCGCGCCTCCCTGGTGGTCGGCAAGTGCCTCGGGGGGGCGACGGTCGCCACCTTCCAGGGCGTCGTCATCGTCGTGCTGGCCGGGGCGGTGGGCGTCCCCTACGACCCGGTGATGATCCTCACCTTGATCGGCGAGCTGCTGCTCCTGGCGTTCACCCTGACCGCGTTCGGCGTCATGGCGGCGGCCAGGATGCAGCAGATCGAGTCGTTCCAGATGGTTATGCAGTTCCTGGTGCTTCCGATGTTCTTCCTGTCGGGCGCGGTGTTCCCGCTGTCGCACCTGCCTGTCTGGCTGCGCGTGCTCACCCTGGTCGATCCCGTGAGCTATGCCGTCGATCCCATGCGCCGGACGGTGTTCGCCCATCTCCGGCTGCCAGCAGGCGTCACCCACACCCTCGAGCCTGGGATCACTTGGTTCGGATGGCACCTGCCGGTGCTCCTCGAGCTCGGCATCGTGCTGGCGCTCGGGGTGGTCATGCTCGTGGTGGCCGTCGGGCAGTTCAGCCGCCCGGAATGACCGGCGGGACAGGGTTCATGGACGCAGGGACGAACGCGTCGAGGCCCGCTCCGGCGAAGTGCTCTCCGTGGCCCAGCGATGCACGCCCGCGCCCGCCGGCGTGGGGCCGGGACGGTTCCTCGGCCGGTTTGCCGTTGAACCGCGCGCGACCGGGCGAACTGCGCGCATGCACGGCGTCATCCCGTCGCCGGTGCGCGCGGTCCGTCGTCGTGCGCGCGGTTCCGACCTGAAGGGCGCCTCTCATCCCAGCAGTCGGCCCACGAACCAGATGAATCGGAAGGGTGGAAGGGGCTCGGCCGCCCGGTGGTGACAGAGCCGGCTGGCGCGGCCGGCCGGAGGGGGCGAGCCGAGCCTGCCAGGTGGCCCGGAACTGCGAAGGCATGTCGAAGAGAACGCCGCGGCGACGGCGCCACACGCCAGGCATCGGGCGGAGGGGTGTTCGCTGCAATACTCCGGCCCGTGCCGAGGGATCCACGCTATGACATCCTGTTCGAACCCGTCCGCATCGGCCCCGTCCTGGCCAGGAACCGCTTCTTGCAGGTGCCGCACTGCAACGGCATGGGTTACCGCGACCCGACGGCGCAGGCTGCCATGCGCAGGGTCAAGGCTGAGGGTGGTTGGGCGGTGGTCTGCACCGAGCAGGTCGAGATCCACCCCACCTCCGACGTAACGCCATTCATCGAGCTGCGCCTCTGGGATGACGGCGACATCCCGGCCCTCGCCCGGATCGCCGACGCCATCCACGACGGTGGTGCCCTGGCCGGCATCGAGCTCGCCCACAACGGCCCCAACGCTCCCAACCTGACCAGCCGTGAGCCGCCGTTGGGGCCGAGCGCCTTGCCGGTGCGAACCTGGGCCAACGACCCGGTCCAGGCACGGGCCATGACCAAGGACGACATCGCCGCCCTCCGCCGGTGGCATCGCGCCGCCGCCCGCCGTGCCCTCGCTGCCGGCTACGACCTCGTCTACGTCTACGCCGGTCACGGCCTGTCCGTCGCCCAGCACTTCCTGTCGCCGGCGACCAACACCCGCACCGACGCCTACGGCGGCTCGCTCGAGAACCGGATGCGGCTGCTGCGCGAGCTGCTCACCGACACCAGAGAGGAGTGCGATGGCCGGGCGGCGGTCGCATGCCGGCTCACCGTCGACGAGTTGGTCGGCGCCGGCGGGCTACGGCGCGAGGAGGTCGAGCAGGTCCTCGTCGCCCTCGATCCTCTGCCGGACCTCTGGGACCTGGTGCTCGGGACCTGGGAGCTGGACTCCTGCACATCCCGCTTCGGGCCGGAGGCGGGCGAGGAGCCCTTTGTTGCCGGCTTGCGGCGGCTGGTCACCAAGCCGGTCGTCGGCGTCGGGCGTTTCACGTCGCCCGACACGATGGTGCGCCAGATCCGCGAGGGCGTGCTCGATCTCATCGGTGCGGCGCGGCCGTCGATCGCCGACCCGTGGCTGCCGAGGAAGATCGAGGAGGGCCGGGTCGACGACATCCGGGAGTGCATCGGCTGCAACATCTGCGTCTCGGGTGACATGACGATGTCGACGGTGCGCTGCACGCAGAACCCGTCGATGGGGGAGGAGTGGCGGCGCGGGTGGCACCCCGAACGCATCCGCCCCCGCGCCTGCCCCGACCCCATCCTCGTGGTCGGCGCCGGTCCAGCCGGCCTGGAAGCGGCCCGGGCGCTCGGCCAGCGGGGCTACCCGGTCGTGGTCGTCGAGGCGAGCCGGACCCTCGGAGGTCGGGTCGCCAAGGAGTCCGGCCTCCCGGGCCTGGCGGCGTGGCGGCGTGTCGTGGACTGGCGGACCGGCCAGCTCGACAAGCTCGAGGCGGTGGAGGTCTACCGGGAGAGCCCGACGACCGCCGAGGAGGCGCTCGGCTACGGGTTCGCGCGGATCGTGGTCGCGACCGGCGCCCGCTGGCGGGCGGACGGCGTCGGCCGCTGGCACACGGCACCGATCCCCATCGACCCCGACGCCGCCGTGCTCACCCCCGACGACCTGTGGTCGGCTGCCCCGGCGTTGCCGCCCGGTGCCCGGGTGCTCCTCTACGACGACGACCACTACTACCTCGGGGGTGTCCTCGCCGAGTCGCTGGTCGCCGGAGGCTACGACGTCCGCCTGGTCACGCCGGCGTCGGTGGTGTCCTCCTGGACCGCCAACACCCTCGAGCTCGAGCGCGTCAACCGCCGCGTGCGGGAACTGGGTGTGACCGTCGACACCGACCGGGCGCTCGCCGCGGTGGGACCGGGCGAGGCGACCACCATCTGCACCTGGACGGGGCGGTCGGCCACCGTCGCCGCCGACATCGTGGTGCTGGTGACCGCCCGCCTGCCGGTGGACGACCTGCACACCGAGCTCCTCCGCCGGCGCGCGGATTGGGACCGCGCCGACCTGCGCTCGGTGACCTGTGTCGGCGACGCCCTGGCGCCGGGGACGATCGCTGCGGCCGTGTGGTCGGGGCGGCGCTACGCCGAGGATCTCGACGGGCCAGCCGGCGGGCTCGGTGACGGACCGGACGGCGGGCAGGCAGCCGACCCGGCCGCCTACCGGCGGGAGTACACGGCGCTGGCGCCCTGGCCGCCCGAACCCAGTGGGGTGACCGACGAGTGACGCACGCCGTACCTGCCGCCGAACCCCCGTCCACCCTGGCCGGCGCTGCACGTCTCGCAGTCGGCCGTCTCGACGGCCACTGCCAGCCGGGAGCGTCAACTGGTCGTGCAACTGCTGGTGCGGATAACTGTTGGTGCGGATAACTGTTGGTGCGGATACACGACATGGCCCACGAGGCCCGCTTCGCCCCGCTCCTCACCTACGAGGACAACGGCGAGCCCAACGCCGTCACCCAGAAGCCCCCGCTCTCGGCCGAGGACTGGAACGCCAAGCGGGTGGCCGTCGACACCGTCCTCGACGAGGTGAAGGGCGTCGCCACCCGCGTGGGTGACGAGACCGTCGGCGAGATGTGGTCGTCTTCGACGGCGTGGAGATTTCTCTGGGCCGGCGGTACGGGGCGGTTCTGCTGGAGTCAGCATGAACTGGTACAAACCGGTCTGGATCAGAGGGTATCTACCGGGCGGCGGGAACTGTGAGTGAAAAGTACACAGGGTGTGTCGTTTTCACTCACAGTTCGCCGCCGCCGGTTACCTTCTCGCTGACGGGGCGGTGTGTCCGGACGGGTCGCTTGGGTGTCGCCATCTCCACCTCGAACGTCGCCGTGGCGTCGCGCTGCGCGTACGTGCACGCCGGCTGCGGGCGGCTTGCTCCCAGAAGGTCACCGACCCCCGCCTCGGCCCGGCGCTGCCCAATGCCCTGGCCACTGGTGCCGACGGCCCTGCAGCAGTGGCTTCGGTCGGCGCCAGCTCGCCGCCATCGGCCAGGCCGGACCGCGGGCGCGTACAGCGGAGCACGGACGTTCGGGGCCCACACGGCGTCGCTTTCGGCGAAGATGTCGTCGTGGCCGGGAACCTGCTGGCGTTGCCCGAGGTAGTCGACGCGGGGCGGGACGCCTTCGGCGACGACCCTTCGGCGCCGCCTTGGAAGCCGGCGGCGAAGAGGGTCGGTGCGCTCCGCCGGCCTGGCCGTCGCTGACCGTGTCCCCTGGCCGGTCGTCGACTTCCGCGTGGACTGGTCCGGCGGCGATCCAATCGCCGAGCTGTCCGCCCTCTACGAGCGCTGGTCCCCACGGGAGGATGCCTACGTGCTGAGCGCCCTCGACGCCGGCCGGGCAGCCGGGCTACGGCGTGCCGGCGACGACCGCCTGTAGTGGAGCGCCCGTGTCCGCCCCGCCGAGCTGGATGAGGGTCGCCGGCCAGCGTCTCGACCTGCTCGCCCAGTCCGCCCGGCTCGGCTTCGTCCCGACCGGCGAGACCACCGCCCTGGCCGTACGGAGACGACCGCTTCGGGCGGCCCCGCCCCGACGACCTGGCGTTCGTCGTACTCGCCCGACCGCTCTGCCCGCCGGGGCATGATGAGGGCGTGAACGACACGCCGGTGCCCACGGTCCACGACCTCAGGGTCACGCTGCTCGACGTCAGCCCCCCGGTCTGGCGCCGCCTGAGGGTGCCGAGCACCGTGACCCTATCGGCGTTGCACGGAATCCTGCAGGTGGCCTTCGGATGGCAGGACTGCCATTTGCACGAGTGGCGCGCCGGCGAGCGGACGTTCGGGCCGCCGGAGGAGGAGAGCTGGGGGGACCAGCTCGAGGACGAGTCCGCCGCCGTCCTCGGCGAGGTGGCCGGCGCTGACTGCGTGCTCCACTACGACTACGACTTTGGCGACGGGTGGGAGCACATCGTCGAGGTCCTCGCCGTCGCCCCCTACGACGCTTCGCAGCCGCCCCTCGCCATGCTCGACGGGGCCCGGGCGGCGCCGCCCGAGGACAGCGGCGGGCCGATCGGTTACGAGCACCTACTCGATGTCCTCGCCGACGAGGACGACCCGGAGCACGACGACATGCTCGAGTGGGTGGGCGACGCCTTCGACCCTGAGGAGCTCGACCGGGCCGGAGTAAACCGGCGGCTCGAAAGCCTCTGGCGCCCGCACTAGCCTGACGCCGGCCGAGGGGGGACGGGTTGCGCGCTGCGGTGTTGTTCGGGGAGGAGCAGGAGCTCGAGGTCGTCGACGTCGAGCTCGCCGGCCCCGGCCCGGGGGAGGTCCGCGTCCGCCTCGGGGCGACCGGCCTGTGTGCCAGCGACTGGCACACCATGACCGGCGCCATCCCGTCGCCCACCCCCGCCGTGCTCGGCCACGAGGGGGCCGGCGTGGTGGAGGCGGTGGGGGAGGGTGTGAGCCGTGTGGCCGCCGGCGACCACGTCGTGCTGTCGTGGGTTCCCAACTGCGGCTACTGCCGCTACTGCGAGGGGGGCCGGCCCAACCTGTGCTCCAAGGCGATGCCGGCGCTGCTCGCCGGCACGCTCGTCTCCGGTGCCCGCCGGCTCTCCTACAACGGGGAGCCCCTCTACCACTACTCGTTCCTGTCGACCTTCGCCGAGGAAACCGTCGTCGACGAGGCGGCGTGCGTGAAGATCCGCGACGACGTCCCGCTTCCTGTCGCCGCCCTCGTCGGCTGCGCGGCGACGACCGGCTACGGTGCTGCCGTCCTGCGCGGCAGGGTCGGTCCCGGCGACACGGTGGTCGTCATCGGTGCCGGCGGTGTCGGCCTCAGCGCGGTGATGGGGGCTGCCCTCGCCGGCGCCCGTCACGTGGTCGCCGTCGACCCTCAGGCCACCAAGCGCGAATGGGCGCTCGACGTCGGAGCGACCCACGCGGTCGACCCCAGCACCGGGGACGTCGACGCCCTGGTCCGCTCGCTCACCGACGGGGACGGTGCCGACGTCGCCATCGAGTCCGCCGGCCGCCCCGAGCTGGTGACCGAGGCCTTCGAGCTCACCTGTCGCGGCGGCACGATCGTCTGCGTGGGGATACCCAAGGCGGGCTCGCCGGTGAGCTTCCCCGGTCCCGACCTCGTGCGCCACGAGAAGGTTGTGACCGGCAGCCTCTACGGGTCATGCCAGATGCACGTGGACATGCCCCGCATCCTCGACCTCTACGCCGAGGGCCGGATGCCCCTCGACAAGCTCGTCACCAAGAGCTACACCCTCGACGACATCAACGTCGGCTTCGAGGACATGCTCGCCGGGCGCCTCGCCCGCGGGGTCGTCCTCCTCGCCGGCTGACCCGGCCCGGAGGCGGACCCATGGACCTGCACGTCCACACCGACATAGATGGCCGCATCGCTCAGGGCTGGGGCGGCGCCGAGCCCAACGGGGTGCACGTCAACGTCATCCTCGCCCGGCGGGGCAGCCCCACGGCGGCGGCGATGATCACCGCCTTCGCCTCCCCCTCGCCGGGGTTCTGCCCGATTGGCGTGCCGGTCGGCCCTGACCAGCCTTCCTACGAAACCGTCCAGCCCCCCGTCATCCTGCTCAACAAGGTGCCGGTCGACGGCTTCGCCGAGACGCTCGTGTTCGGGGCGGCGACCGTCGGGACCGCCCAGGGCGTCCTCGACGCCGTGGCCGAGAGCCTGCTCGAGCCGGACCAGGAAACGGTCGTGTTCGTGTCCCTGTGGGTCGACCCCGCCGCCGGCGACGAGACCGCCGTCAGGCGGGCGGCCCGGGCCGCCGTGCGGGCCGGTGTCCGCGAAGCGGTGTGCGGCCGGGACCGGACGGAGATCCAGCATATGATCGACAACCGCGACAGCCTGACGCATCCGTCTTACGGCGGGCGGTAGGGGGCGGGCCGGCGGTGCGGGGGCGGTGCTGCCGGAGTCAGCATAAACCGGCATATGAACCGGTCTTCGGTCTGAACCGGGGGGTATCTACCGGACGGCGGCGAACTGTGAGTGAAAAGTACACAGGGTGTGTCGTTTTCACTCACACTTCGCCGCAGCCCGCCCCCAGCCGCCCCCAGCAGCCCCCAGCAGCCCGCAGCAGCCCGCAGCCCCGCCGGCCGCCCCCAGCAGCAGCCCGCAGCCCCCCGCCCCAGCAGCTCCTACGACCGCCCCGACAGCTTGGCCAGCTCGGCCTGCACCATGGCTTCGTGCGCCTCCTCATCGGCGCGCGCCCGAGCGGGGCTCCAGCGCCCCTTCAGGAGCGGCACCGCCAGCAGGAATACGACGATCCCTCCGAAGCAGATCCAGTACCAGGTCCGCCACTGCGACGGGCTCTGGGCGGCGGCCTTCTGCACGGCCGAGCCGTGCGCCTCGAGATAGGCGATCGCCGCCGCCGGCACCTTCGCCAGGGCGGCGAGCTGGGCGCCGTGGGCCGCGACCTGCGCCATGAGCGCCGGCTGGGTCACTGCCAGGGCGCCCAGCGCACGGAGGGCGCCCGCCTCCTTCTGGGCGAAGGCGACGAGGGCGGCGTGGCTGGCGGCGAAGTCGAGGGTGGTGGCGTTGGCCCGGGCGAAGGCGACGACCCCAGGGTTGGCGGCTGCATAGCGCAGGGCCGGCGTGAGGGTCGCCTGGTTGCCGGCGATCGTTGCCAGGATCGCCACGCCTTTGGAGCCGCCGCCGGCGGCGGCCACGGCCTGAGCCTCTAGGGCTGGCGAGGTCGGGTCGGCGGCGAGGCGCTCGAAGAGGGCCTGGTGGGTGGAGATGACCGCCACCTCGGGGGTGAACTTCTGCAGGGTCGTGAAGGCCGCGGCATGCAGTTGGACGGCCTGCAGTTCTGTCGGGTCCTTGGCTGCGAGCGCAGACAGGGCGGCGAGTTGGGCCTTGTCCGCTGTCACCTGCTGCACCAGCGTCGGATGGGATGCGGCCACGCCGAGCAGGCCGGCGTTGTCCTTGGCGAACCCGACGAGCGCCGGATGGGTCTTGGCGAAGGTGAGGGTCGGTACGTACTTGGCGTCGGCGGCGACGGAGGCGCCGTAGTTGACGAGGGGGGTGACGCTGCTTATCACCACGGGGATCACGAGGAACGACACGAACACGATGACCCGGAGGATCCAGCCCCATATGGCGAGGCCCGTGGCGGTGAGGGCCGGGTTGCGTGCCTCCACGCTCTCGGTGAAGCTCGCCATCCACGGCGTGTAGGCCAGGCCGAGGCCGACCGCCATCAGTGACACGTACAGCGCCACCGTGGCGTACGAGGGGTGGCTGCCGGCGAGACCGAGGTAGAGGATCAGGAAGGTGCCGGCGAAGATCCCGCCCAGCACCATGAACGGCTTGCGCACCCGGAACGCGTCCGACACGACGCCGATGAACACGAGGGCCAGGACGTTGATCCCCCAGTTCCAGTCGGCCAGGTCGTTTGCCTGGTGGAGGGAGAACCCGAAGATCGTCGAGTAGTAGATGGTCCCGAAGGCCACCGCCGTGTAGTAGACGAGCAGCAGCACGGACACTCCGATGGCGGAGATCACGATGTCCGGCTTCAGCAGCTGGCCCCACGGGTTTCGCAGCGCGCTCTCGATGTCGATGCCCTTGGCCCGGGCCTCGATGAGCGCCCGGTCACGGCTGGTGACCATGAGCTGGTCCCGTAGACCGGGCGACAGCTCTCGGAGGAAGAGGAATGCCGCAGCGAACACCACCAGGCCGACGATCCCGCAGATGACGTACTCGTGGCCCCAGAACGACGGCGCCGGCGTACCGGAGATGGTGAGGCTCCCGACCTCGGCGACTACGAGGGAGCCGAGGACCGGTCCCATGGTCCAAAAGCCCATGGCCGTGCCCCGACCGACCTGCGGCGAGAAGTCCCGGATGAGGGCCGGCGTGGCCACGAGGCAGATGCCCTCCACCAGCCCCACGCACCAGCCCTCGATCCCGAAAACCCACTTGCTGTGGGCGTTGGGCAGGGCGACCGCTGTGAGCAGCCCGGTGAGGAGCAGGCCGGCGACGACGATGTTGCAGCGGCCGACGCGGTCGGCCAGGCCGGCGAAGAGAGAGCCGAACGCACCGACCAGGTTCGCGAACGCCAGCAGCGTCACGTAGAAGGTGAAGCTCATGTGCAGGTCGGTCAGCTGGAGGGTGGACACCGAACCACTCACGTACAGCTCGTAGTAGAGGGCGATGGTGATCAGCGCGGTCAGCCCGAGGTAGCTGTAGCGTGGCGCGGTGTTGGGATAGTGCTCGAGCTGCCGGCTCTTCAGTGCCGCGAGGAAGCCCGGCACCGGCGCTTCAGCGATCGGGTGTGCGTCGGAGATGCTCATGGACGGCGGTACTCCCTGCGGTTGGCGCTCCCGGCCGCCGGTCCCCCCCGGTGACCACCGAGGAAACCCTAGGCGCACACCACGTGCAGGTTCAATGCATGCCGAGCGCGCCGTGGCGTGCGGATCGCTCGGCGACGCCGCCGACCAGGGCGCGCACGACGCGCTGCGCGTCGGGTGCCGGCATCCGCAGGTCGTTGCGGAGGTGGTACCACGCCTCCCAGCTGGCGGCGGTCCCGACGGCGGCGAGCAGGCCGCTGGCAGCGCCGCCGTCGAGGTCGGCCAGCTCCGGCGCGAGGGTCGACCGGCACTGTTCGAGCAGCAGCGTCACCATCTGGGCGCGGTTGGCTCGGAGCTGATCGGAGAACGGCTCACGCAGCCGCGCCGCCCGGGCGACCGGGTAGATCTGGTCGAGCAGGTCGGCCCGCCGGCGCACGAGCTCGTCGAGGCGTTGGGGCAGCGGCAGCGAGGGGTCGACGGGCTCGAGGAGGTGCCGCAGCTTGCGCAGCTGGCGGTCGCCGGCGACCCCGTAGAGCTGTTCGAGCTCGTCGAAGTGCTGGAAGACGCTGCGCAGCGACACGCCTGCCCGCTGGGCGATGGCCCGAGCGGTGGGGCGTTCATGGCCTTCCTCTATGAGCGAGAGGAAGGCCTCCACCAAGGAGTCGCGGTTACGACGCCCCCGCAGCACCCGGCCGTCCAAGCTGCCCCCTGCGCCTGGCATGGGAAAACCCTATCCCGGTATACAGGGGGCCCGTGACGCTCACCTACGAGGAAGTGGCTGCCCAGGTCACTGCTCCCGGTCAGCTCTTCGAGGTCGTGGAGGAGGACGTCGTCGGGGTGCGCCAGCGGGTGTTCGCTCACGCCCCGGCCACGCTGCGGCAACTCTTCGACAGCGCACGGGGCCATGGCGAGCGGACATTTCTCGTCTTCGAGGACGAGCGCTGGAGCTTCGCCCGGGTCATGGCGAGCGTTGATGCCCTGGCGGCCGCTCTGGTCGGCCGCTACGGCGTCCGGCCCGGGGACCGCGTCGCCATCGGCATGCGCAACTACCCCGAATGGGTGGTGAGCTTCGCCGCCATCACATCCATCGGAGCGATCTCGGTGTCGCTCAATGCCTGGTGGGGAGAGGAGGAGCTGGCGTTCGCCTTGGAGGACAGCTCACCCCGCGTGCTGGTGGCCGACAGGGAGCGGGCCACCAGGGCGGCTGGCACGGCTGGCACGGCTGGCACGGCAGCGAGGCTCGGGATCGTCGTCGTGCGCAGCGCAGGGGGGGAGGGCCTGCCTCCGGGCGCAGCGCGCTGGGAGGACGTGGTCGTGGCGGGCGCACCCATGCCGGCGGTCGAGGTGGGGACCGATGACGACGCCACCATCTTGTACACCTCCGGGACGACGGGCCGCCCCAAGGGGGCCGTGTCGACCAACCGGGCCGTGCTGCAGGCGTTGTTCGGTTTCGCCTGCCGGGCAGTCATCGAGCGCATCCGCAAAGGGGCCGACGCTCCCGAGGACGAGGGGGAGCTGACCGACATGAGCTTCATCCTCGTCGTGCCGTTGTTCCACGTGACCGGCTGCGTGCCGGTGATGCTGTCCTGTTTCGCCCTCGGTATGAAGATGGTGATGATGCACCGCTGGGAGCCGGATCGGGCGCTCGCGTTGATCGAGCGGGAGCAGGTGACGACCTTCGTCGGCGTCCCGACCCAGAGCTGGGACCTGCTGGAGTCGCCACGCTTCCACGAGCTCGACACGTCGAGCCTGCGGTCGGTCGGTGGGGGCGGCGCACCCGCCCCGGCGACCCTCGTGCAGCGGGTGGCGGACAGCTTCGGGCGGGGGACGCCGGCGATCGGCTACGGGATGACGGAGACCAACGCCCTCGGGCCGGGCAACAGCGGAGCGGACTACCTGGCCCACCCGACGAGCACCGGCTGCACCGTGCCGATCCTGCAGGTGTCGATCCGGGATGGCCTGGAGGGGGAGCTGCCGGTCGGGCGCAGCGGGGAGATCTGGCTGAAGGGCCCCAACCTCATCCGGGGCTACTGGAACCGGCCCGATGCGACCGCCGGCGCCTTCGTGGACGGGTGGATGCGGACAGGCGACCTCGGGCGCCTGGACGGGGAGGGCTTCCTCTACATCGAGGACCGCATCAAGGACGTGATCCTGCGGGCCGGCGAGAACGTGTACCCCGCCGAGGTCGAGTCGGTCCTCTACGAGCACCCGGCGGTGCGCGAGGCGGCGGTTGTGGGTGTGACCCACGAGCGGCTGGGGGAGGAGGTGGCGGCGGTCGTGGTGACCCGACAGGGGACGACGGTCGGGGCCGCCGAGATCCAGGCGTTCGTGGGTGAGCGGCTGGCGACGTTCAAGGTGCCGAGCCGGGTGCAGGTGGTCCCCGGGCCGCTGCCGCGCAACGCGGCCGGCAAGGTGTTGAAGCGGGAGCTGCGGGAGCGCTTCTCGGATTGAGCCGAGCCGGCGCCGAAAGTCCCCGCCCTCACCCGTCGGGCATCAGCTCCAGGGATCCGGGCGTTTCGAACTGGCGCCACTCCCTCACGGCGAGCGCACCGACCATGGCCACGGCGAGCGGCGCGGCGGCGAGCGGGAAGAATGCCGCCGCCCCCAACGTCCTCGTCACCACGCCGGCGAGCAGCACCGACAGCGGGAAGACGCCGAAGCTGGCCAGCATCAGCACTCCCATCAGCCGCCCGAGCGCCTCCGGCGGCGCCCAGTGCTGGAAGGCCGTGATCATGATCACGTTGCCGAAACCGTTGCAGGCACCCAGCATGGCGAGGGCCGCGCCCAAGCCCACGGCCCCGCCCAGGTACGGCCCCGCCGCCATGACCGCCGCCTGGCCGACGAACACCGCCGACCCGATGATCGCCGGCCGGCGTGTGGGCCGGACGACGCCGACGAGCAGCGTCCCCGCGAGCGCGCCCCCGCCGAAGGCGGCCACCAGCCCTCCGTAGCCGGCCGCCCCGGCGTGGAGCGGTCCGTGGGCCAGGGCTGGCAGGGCCACCTCGGACAGGCCGCCCGACCCGAGGTTGGCCACGAGCGACGCCGTGAGCACCACCCACAGGATCGGCTCGCTGCGCAGCAGGCGGCGCACGGTCGCCGGCGCTGCTCCCCGCTCGGGCTGCACGGCGGCTGCCGCCAACACCTGTTCTCCCCGGCGGATGCCTGCCAGGGTCAGGGCCGAAGCGGCGAAGGAGGCGGCGTCGGCGGCGAAGGCCGGCGCCGGCCCGGCCAGCGCGACGAGCAGCCCGCCGACGGCGGGCCCGGCGAGCGTGGCGAGCTGCGTGCCGCCGGAGCTCAGTGCGTTGCCGGCCTGGAGCTCGTCGGCGGGCAGCAGGCGGGGGACGATGGAGAACGATGCCGGGAGGAACAGGCCTTCACACGCTCCGAGGACGACGGCGATCGGGACGAGGAGCAGGGCTCGGGCGGGTCCGGTCCACGCCGCGGCGGCGAACCCGCCGACGGCTGCGGCCCGGGCCGCGTCGGCGCCCATCATCACCGTCCACGGCCCCCAGCGGTCACTGGCGTGGCCGCCCACCGCCACCACCACGGTGCGGGGCACCCCGTAGGCGGCGAGCACGGTGGCGAGGAGGAGGGGCCCGCCGTGGTGGGCGAGGACGTACCACGGGAGCGCGACCGCGTAGCACATGTCGCCTAGGTTGGAGGTGAGCTGCCCGGCGACGAGCCGCCGGAAGCCTGTGTGCCGCAGCGGCCGGAGGTTGCGGGGGGCGGCCACGGTCACTCGTCGCCTTCCGGCCGCTCGACCGGGTAGCCGTAGACCAGCAGCTCCACCGGGGTGGCCCCCGGCGGCCGTTTCGAGGGATCGGTGAGCCGGTCCCGGAAGCGGTCGAGGAGCAGGGCATTGAGGTCCTCGCTGAGCTGCTCCAGCTCCTCGACGGTGAGCCAGAACAGGTGGTCGCTGCTGGGGGCGGCCCGCCGCCACCGGGGCGGGTGGTCGCCCTGTGTCTCGAGCCACACCCGCAGGCGGCCCAGCTGGCGGTCGAGCAGCAACTGCATGAGGGCGTGGGTGGCGACCTCGGCCTCGGGGTCGTCGGGGGGGTTGGCGAAGCGCATCCCGATGGTGGTCATCCGCCAGGGTCTCGACCGGCCCTGTCCACCGCCGGCCTCCTCGACGAAGCCGTACTTGGCGAGCTGCCGGAGATGGAACGAGCACGTCGTCGCCGACTCGCCGATGCGCTGCCCCGCCTCGGTGGCCGTCTGGGGGCCGTGGACGGTCAGCACCTCGATCAGGGCCAGCCGGACGGGGTGGGTGAGGGCGCGCAGGGCGCGGGGGTCGTCGACATCGCGAAGCTCCACCACAGCCTGGAAGAGTAACCTGTCGATAGCTAACTGTCGAGAGGTATCTCTTGAGTACCGCCGTCCGGAGGCTTGCCGTCCCACTCCCGGCGGCGTCGGAGCACGTCGCGCAGCAGCGTGGGGCGGTCCGTCATGATCCCGTCCACGCCGAGGTCGAGGAGCCGGTCCATCACCGCCTCGTCGTCGATGGTCCACACGTGCACGGCGAGACCGGCGCGGTGCGCGGCGGCGACGAGGCGGCGGTCGACGACGGGAACGCTGCCCCACCGGAGCGGCACCTGCACGGCGCCGGCGGGTCCCCACGCGGCGCCGGGTGGACCGCCGCCCAGGGGTGCCACGCCGGGGGCAAGGGAGGCCAGCCGCAATGCGGTCGTGGCCGTCGGGCCGGTGCTGGTGCACAGGCGGGGACCGGCGAGGCGTCGGGCGAGGGCGATGCGCCGGTCGGAGAAGGCGGTGACGCACACACGGTCCAAGGCGGCGGCGCGGCGGAGGAGCTCGACGAGGGGGCCGACGACGGAGTGGTGCTTGGCGTCGATGTTCCAGCGGACCGTAGGCCAGGAGGAGAGCACCTCGTCGAGCCGGGGGATGGGTTCGCTCCCGCCGACGCGGGCGTCCCGCAGTTGGGACCACTGCAGCTCCTGCACCCTGCCCGGGCGGTCCGCCACCCGGTCGAGGACGGGGTCGTGGATGACCACCACCACCCCGTCGGCGGAGAGGTGGACGTCGGTCTCCAGGTAGCTGTAGCCGAGCCGGCGCGCGTGCTCGAAGGCGGCGACGGTGTTCTCGGGCGCCTCCCTCGCCCCACCCCGGTGCGCGATCGGCAGGGGACCTGGATGGTCGAGGACCGGGAAGCGGTGGGTGGGCACGGCCGCACCGTAGGCGTGGGCGGGCGGCGGTCGGGCGGCTCAGCCCGGATCGGCCTCGTGGCCGGGGGCCATCAGCCCCCGGTAGGCGTCGGTCGGGACGGCCTCGCCGCGCACGATCCGGTTGATCTCCCGGCAGATGGGAAGCTCCACCCCCCAGCGCTCGGCCAGCTCGAGCACCAAGGCGGCCGTCCCAACGCCCTCGGCGACCATGTGCAGCTCGGCGAGGATGTCGCCGAGCCTGCGACCCCGCCCCAGTTGCTCGCCCACGCTGCGGTTGCGCGACAGCGGGCTCATGCACGTCGCGATCAGGTCACCCATGCCGGCGAGGCCGGCGAGGGTCTGCGCCTCGGCACCCATAGCCACGCCGAGGCGCGTCAGCTCGGCCAGGCCGCGGGTGATCACGGCGGCCCGCGTGTTGTCCCCGACACCGAGCCCCTGGGCGATGCCGGCGGCGATGGCGATCACGTTCTTCAGGGCGCCGCCGGCCTCGCAGCCGACCACGTCGTGGTTCATGTAGACCCGGAAGAGCTTGTGGCGGAGCACCTGCTGGAGGGCGGCGGCCACCCCGAGGTCCCTGGTGGCGATCACGCTGGCGGCGGCTTGGCCACCCATGATCTCCCGGGCGAGGTTGGGCCCTGACAGGGCGGCCGCCGGATGTCCCGGCAGGACCTCCTCGATCACTTCGGTCATCCGCAGCAGCGTGCCGCCCTCGAAGCCCTTGGTCAGGCTGACCACGGGAACCCACGGGCGCACCCACGCCGCCGCCTCGGAGAGGACGTCGCGGAAGCCCGCCGAGGGGACGCCGAGGATCACCACGTCGGCGCCGGCGCACGCCTCCTGCAGGTCGGCGGTTCCCCGCAGGCGCCGGGGGAGCGTGAAGCCCGGGAGGTACCGCTCGTTGCTGTGCCCGGCGCTGACCTCCTCGGCCACCTCCGGCCGCCGGGCCCACAGCACCGTCGGGTTGCGGGCGGTGGTGAGCGCCGCCACCGTCGTCCCCCACGACCCGGAGCCGAGGACTGTCACGTTCACGGGGACAGCCCCCCGGCGCCTCCGCCCGTCGCTCGTCGTGCCATCGCGCGATGGTACGGTCGCCGGGTGGTCGCACGCTCGCCCACCGATCGGGGCCACTGTCCGCAACGGCCGGGCCTACCAGGACAGGGGTCTGCTGGCATCGACCGCTACGTGCCCGGCGAGGCGCCCGGCGCGCCCGGCGACGACGATCTCGCCCGGCTCACCGGGCTCGTCAACCGCCTCGAGGAGGTCCGGGGCACGCGGGAGGCCGCCGGCTGAAACGTTGCTGAACCCGGCCGCCGGGGCCTGCAATCGAGACGTAGCGGTCACTGGGGCTGGGTAGGGTTCCAGCCATGGCCGATCAGGCGACCTTCGCCGACCAGGCGATGGAGTACATGGGCTCCCTGTACACGGCCGCGCTCCGCATGACGCGAAACCCGAGCGACGCAGAGGACCTGGTCCAAGAGACGTACCTGAAGGCGTTCCGTGCCTTCGGCGGCTTCGAAGAGGGCACCAACCTCAAGGCCTGGCTCTACAAGATCCTGACCAACACGTTCATCAACTCCTACCGGTCCCGCAAGCGCCGGCCCGAGCAGACCGAGCTCGACGAGGTGGAGGACCTCTACCTCTACCGCCGCCTCGGCGGCCTGGAAGCGGTGTCGGCAAGCCGCAGCGCCGAGGAGGAGGTCCTTGACCACTTCACCGACGGCGACGTGAAGGCCGCGGTCGAGTCCCTCCCCGAGCAGTTCCGCATGGCGGTGCTGCTCGCCGACGTGGAGGGG
Source organism: Actinomycetes bacterium (assembly GCA_021811865.1). The sequence continues at coordinate 119,047 of JAKAQB010000001.1, forward strand.
TTCTCCTACAAGGAGATCGCCGGCATCCTCGACGTCCCGATCGGCACGGTCATGAGCCGCCTGCACCGTGGAAGAAAGGCCCTGCAAAAGGCGTTGCACGATGTGGGTGTCCGCCGAGGGGTGCTCGAGCCAGCGGTCGATGCCCCTGCGTAACCTCCTCGCCCCCCGTGGCGAGGGCCGCGAGCTCGACAGCGTGTAGGAGCAGGTAGGCCATGGACGACGACAGCAGCGGGAGGCTTGTGGGTGCTGACCCGGGTCCTTGCGTAACCGGGTGCCGGGAGGCTCTCGAGGTGCTGTACCGCTACCTCGACGGCGAGCTCGACGACGAGCGCCGGCGGGTGATCGGCTATCACCTGGAGCGGTGCTCGCCCTGCCTCGAGGCGTTCGACTTCGAGGCCGAGCTGAAGGTCGTGATCGCCCACCGCTGCCGGGAGTCGGTGCCCGAGTCGCTGCGGCTCCGGGTCGCCGAGGCTCTGGCGGAGGCGTCGGAGTGGTTTCGGCCGCCGGCGTGACGGGCAGAGGTATCCTCGATGTTTAGTGACACTTAGTGGGAGATTGATGAGCGAGCGACCATCCCTCGGAGGACACGACCTGAGCGGCAGCGAGCGGCCATCCAAGGCCTACGCCAAGGACAGGGTGTGCCGCGAGCCGGGTTGCCGCACCCGGCTGTCCATCTACAACAACGGCAAGTACTGCTTCCAGCACGAGCCGATGGCGGTGCCCCGCACCCGAGGCAAGAAGATCGCCTGAGCGTCCCTCGGGCGGGCGGGCGGCGGGCCGACGCCCGCCGGCGGGACCCGCTCGCATGTCCGCCGGTAGGCGGGGAGGCCCGGTGTCGGAAGAAGCGGGCGCTACTCTGAGCCCGAATGTCCGGGTGCGCACGGCCGGTGGGCGTCGGGTGAACACGCCGCCGATCTCCTGGGATCACGCGACCCGGGTCGCGACGACGCTCGCGGCCCGGCAGCCGCCGTTGCCCGACTTCGAGCGCGACGCCATGGTTGCGGACTTCGTCGAGCTCACAGCCGTCGCCGAGGGCCTCGTCGAGAGGGAGACAGGTCTGCGCTCCCTCGCCGGACCCGCACGGGCCCGGGTCACGGACCGCCCCGGTTGGGTGAGGGCAAACGTGGCCTCCTTCCAGCGACTGCTGCGCCCCCTGGCCGACCGCCTGGCGGCGAGCGGATCCGGTCGCGTCCGCCTGCCCGGCCTGCCGGCGGCGGCGAGTGGTGTCGCCGGCGGGATGCAGGTCGGGCTCCTGCTGGCGTGGATGTCCACCCGGGTCCTCGGCCAGTACGACCAGTTGCTGATCGAGGACGAACGCCCCGAGGACCAGGACGTCGTGTACTACGTCGGCCCAAACATCGCCGCCGTCGAGCGCCGCTACGGCTTCCCGCCGCGAGAGTTCCGGCTCTGGCTTGCTCTGCACGAGGTCACCCACCGGGCGCAGTTCACGGGCGTGCCGTGGATGCGGGAGCACTTCCTCGGACTCGTCGAGGAGACGCTCGCGGGCGTCGACGCGGACCCGCGCCGGCTGCTCGGCGCCCTCCGGCGGAGCGCCGAGGAGCTGCGTGCGGGCCGGAGCCCCCTCGACGACGGGGGGCTGCTGGCGGTGCTGGCCACGCCCGAGCAGCGAGTCGCGATTCGCAAGATCGGCGGTCTGATGAGCCTCCTCGAGGGCCACGGCGACGTCACCATGGACCGGGCTGCCCTCGACCGGGTGCCCAACGCCGCTCGTTTCGGGCGGGTCCTCACCGACCGGCGCCGCCAGCGGGGCGCGTCGCGCGCCGTCTCCTCCCTAGTCGGCCTCGACGCCAAGCTGCGGCAGTACGAGCAGGGTGAACGCTTCGTGCGCACCGTCGAGGATGCCGGAGGCCGGCCTCTCTTCGACCGGGTCTGGCAGGCGCCCGAATGGCTCCCGAGCCTGCCGGAGATCCGCCAGCCCGACCGTTGGATCGCCAGGGCCGGCACGCTGCGGCCGGCGATCGGCTAGACACCGGACGTGGCGACCGTCCTCGTCGTCGACGACGAACGGGACCTCTGCGAGCTGGTGCGCATCAACCTGGAGCTCGACGGCCACGCCGTGGTCGTAGCCCATGACGGGGACGCGGCGCTCGCCTTGGTGCACGGGGTCCGCCCCGACCTCGTCGTCCTCGACGTGATGATGCCTGGGCGCGACGGCTTCTCCGTGCTGCAGGAGATCAAGGGCAACGCCGCGGTGGCGAAGACGCCGGTCATCATGCTGAGCGCCCGGACGGACGTCGTCGATCGGTTGAAGGGAGGCATCGAGGGAGCCGTCTCCTACCTGACCAAGCCGTTCTCCGTCCTCGGCCTGCGTGCCGCGGTGGTGGACATCCTCGCCGGCGAGGACGAGCTGGTCGTGCGTCGCCGGGTGCAGCGCGAGTCCCTCGCCGAGCTCGCCCGCCTCGAGGCCGGACGGGTCGGGCCGGCCGGCGTCGCAGCCGGCGTGCCCGCCCGCCCGCGCCTCACCCGACTGGAGCCCGTCGGTGGTGGGGGCGCACCCGGCCCGGCGCCCCCGCAACCGGCGCTCGAGCGGTGGCGCTCCCTCCTCTCGGACCGCCAGAGGGAGATCCTGGAAGCCGTGATCGCCGCCCCGTCCCTGCCGGCGGCGGCGGATTCGCTGGAGGTGAGCCGCAGCTACCTCTACGCGAGCCTCCGCCGCATGGCCCGCAAGCTCGGGAGCGCGAGCGGCCCCGAGCTGGTTCGCACGCTGCGCGCCGGCGGGCGCGACGAGAGCAAGTAGCACGCGGATGAGAGCCCACCTCGGGCTCGCCGACGCGATCGACGAGATCGCGGCCCGCTGCCGGTGGCCGGCGGCTCCCGGGGCGGCCGCCACAGCCGCCGTGTCCGGCGGCCCTGACTCGCTGGCGCTGCTCGTCCTGGCCCGGCGCGCCGGTCTCGACGTCCTGGCGGTACATGTCGACCACTGCCTGCGGGACGGCTCCGGGGAGGAGGCCGCCGTCGTCGCCGACGCGGCGCGCCGCCTCGGTGCGCGCTTCGAGCCCCGTGTCGTGCCGGTGTCCCCCGGCTCCAACGTGGAGGCCCGGGCGCGCGCGGCGCGCTACGGCGTGCTGCCGGCCGGGGTCATGACCGGGCACACCGCCGACGACCGGGCGGAGACGGTCATGCTCAACCTCCTCCGGGGGGCGGCCCTCGACGGCCTGGCACCGATGCGCGACAGCGGGCGGGTCAGCCGGCCGTTGCTCCGCCTGCGGCGCGACGAGACCGAGGCGGTGTGCGCCGCTGCCGGCCTCCACCCCGTGCGAGACCCTTCCAACGACGACCTGGGCCTGCGGCGCAACGCCGTCCGGCACCGGCTGCTGCCACTGATGGCCGAGATCTCCGGGCGCGACCCGGTGCCGATCCTCTGCCGCCAGGCGGAGCTGCTCGGCGACGACGCCGGCTTCCTCGACGCCGCTGCCGGCGTCGTCGACCCCACGGACGCGCGGGGCCTTGCCGGCGCGGCCGTCCCGCTGGCCCGCCGTGCGGTGCGGCGGTGGCTGCGGGACGGGGACGGCGAGCGCCACCCGCCCTCCGCCGCCGACGTCGAGCGCGTCCTGCGGGTGGCCGCCGGTGTCGTTCTCGCCTGCGAGGTCACCGGGGGCCGTCGCGTCCGCCGGCGGGGGGGGCGCCTTGGGATCGAGGCGGCCGGGGGCCCGCCGGTGCCGGAGTAGGGTCCAGCGGGCATGAACGCCGTTGCCGACCCCCGGCCAGATGACGAGTCGGCCCAGGTGGGGATCCCCGCCGCCCGGCGCCCGGGGATGCGGCCGGAGGCCCCGTGGGACGATCCGGCGCTGGGCGAGATCATCGTCCCCGCCGGCGAGCTGCAGGACCGCATCGCCGTCCTCGGAGCGGCGATCACGGCCGACTACGCCCACCGCCCGCCCCTACTGGTCGGCGTCCTCAAGGGGGCATGCATCTTCCTGTCGGACCTGGCGCGCGCCATCAGCCTCCCTGTGGAGATGGACTTCATGGCCGTCTCCTCCTACGGCGCAGCGACGCGCACGAGCGGGGTCGTCCGGATCGTGAAGGACCTGGACCTCGACCTGTCGGGGCGGCACGTGCTCATCGTCGAGGACATCGTGGACTCCGGCTTGACGCTGTCATTCCTGCGGCGCAACCTGGCGGCTCGTCACCCCGCATCGCTGTCGGTCTGCGCGCTCCTCGTCAAGGAAGGCCTGCAGTCGACACCGCTCGACCTCTCCTACGAAGGGTTCCGGATCCCGCCCGAGTTCGTCGTCGGCTACGGCCTGGACGTCGCCGAGCGTTACCGCAACCTGCCCTTCATCTGCGAGTACCGGGAGGGCGAGCCGCCCGATGTGGTGGCCTCGTCGTGACCGCAGGGCTGCCCCTCGGCAGTGCTGGCGACGGCGGCGACGCTGAGGTGCTCCGCCCCCTCGACCCTGTGGCTGGGGAGGTCGACGTGGAGCGCATCGCCAGCGCCGTGCGCGAGATCCTCGTTGCCATCGGCGAGGACCCCGACCGTGACGGCCTCCGTGACACGCCGCTCCGGATGGCCCGCATGTACGCCGAGGTCTTTGCCGGTCTCCATGACGAGCCTGCCCGCCACATGTCGGTGACATTCCAGGCCGACCATGACGAGATGGTGATGGTGAAGGACATCCCTGTGTACAGCATGTGCGAGCACCACCTACTGCCGTGGTTCGGGCAGGCACACGTCGCCTACATCCCCAACGAGGACGGGCGCATCACCGGTCTCTCCAAGCTCGCCCGCCTCGTGGACGGGTTCGCCCGCCGGCCCCAGGTGCAGGAGCGGCTCACGACGCAGGTGGCCGACGCCATCGGGGTGGGGCTCGACCCCCGGGCGGTGCTCGTCGTGGTCGAGGCCGAGCACATGTGCATGTCGATGCGAGGCGTTCACAAGCCGGGGGTCCGGACGGTCACCTCGACCGTGCGGGGTCTGTTCCGGCGCAACGTGGCGTCCCGCAGCGAGGCGTTGAGCTTCATCAACCAGGGACGATGACGTCGGCCGCCCCTGCCGCACACCTCCCTTGACCGGTACCCTCTTCCCGGTGACCCTGGTCATGGGCGTCCTCAACGTGACGCCGGACTCCTTCTCGGACGGGGGGCGTTGGCTCGATCACCAGCGCGCTGCCGAGCACGGGCGGCGGCTGGTCACCGAGGGCGCCGACGTCGTCGACGTTGGAGGGGAGTCCACCCGGCCGGGCGCGCGCCCCGTGCCGGAGGACGAGGAGCGCCGGCGCATCCTCCCCGTCGTTGCCGCTCTCGCCCCCCACGTCCGGGTGTCGGTCGACACCCGCAAGGCGTCGGTGGCCGAGGCGGCCGTCGAAGCGGGCGCCACCATCGTGAACGACGTCTCCGCCCGGCTGGGGCCGGTGGCGGCGGCCGCCGGCGTCGGCTGGGTGGCGATGCACCTGCCGGCGGACCCCTCCGTGATGGTCGAGTACGCCCGCAGCTACCACGGCGACGTCGTCGCCGACGTGACGGCGTACCTCACGGCCAGGGCCGAGGAGGCGTGCGCAGTGGGGGTGGGCGAGGTGTGGATCGACCCCGGCATCGGGTTCGGCAAGACCGCCGCCCACAACCTGAGCCTCCTGCGCCATCTGGACCAGCTGGTGGCTACGGGGTGGCCGGTGGCGATCGGCACCAGCCGCAAGAGCTTCCTCGGCCCATTGTCGGTGCGCCCGGGTGAGCAGCCCGCCCCACCGGCGCAGCGCCTGGAGGCGTCGGTGGCGACGGCCGCCTGGGCGGCCCTCCAGGGTGTTTCGATGGTGCGTGTGCACGACGTGGCGGCCACGGTGCAGGCCATGCGGCTGGTGCGCCCCGCCGTCTCGGCCACCGGCGCATCGGGGAGCGCGGCATGAGGGGCAAGTGGGCACAGGGCATCCCCCCCCGGTTCTTCGAATGGATCATCAAGGGGGGCCTGGCGGTGAGCGAGCGGCCGGGCGGCTACGCCCGCAACCACCGCAAGGTCCGCCGCCACGAGGAGCTGCTCTGGCTGCGCAACCAGGGCTTCACCCGGATCGTGTCGCTCCTGCCGTCCCCCCACAACCTGCACGCCTACGGCGAGCACGAGATCCCCGCCACGCACCTGCCGTTCGGGCCGCACGACGAGCCCTCCGTCGTCCTGCCCGAGCTGTACGGTCGGCTGAGGGGCTGGCTCGCTCAGGGCGAACGGGTCCTGGTCCACCAGGAGGAGCTGAACGACCGGCTGATGGGAGTGGTGGCCGGGTACCTGCGGTGGTCGGGGATGATCCCCGACAGCGCCCAGGCCATCGCGGTGGTCGAGCGCATCCTGCGCCGGCAGATGGGCTCCGACGGCCGGCTGATCGTGGCCGGCGCCCCCACGCTCGAAGGACACGCCCCTGAGCCCCTCACCAACTGACCCGGCGGTCCGCGGCCGATGCGGGGACCGCATCGAGCTGCGCGGGCTGCGCGCCATGGGCACCCACGGTGTCCTGCCGGAGGAGCGGCTGCGCCCCCAGCCCTTCGAGGTCGACGTCGACGTCTATGCCGACCTCTCGCTGGCGGGTGCCTCCGATGCGCTCGTGGACACCATCGACTACGGCGCCGTCGCAGGGGTGGTGGCCGGCGAGATCGGCGGAGCGCACGCCGACCTGCTCGAGCACCTGGCCGACCGTGTTGCCTCCGCCGCCCTCGCCGCCGCCGGGTCGCGGGCGGACGCTGTGACCGTCACGGTGCGCAAGTTGCGGCCCCCGGTACCCGTCGAGCTGGCCGTCGCTGCCGTGACCATCCACCGGTCCCGGCCCGGGGGCGGGCGGTGACAGCCATGCTCCGCCGGGCATTCCTCGGCCTGGGATCCAACCTCGGCGACCGCTGGGAGCACCTGCGGTCGGGGGTCACCTGCCTCCCAGACGTGGCAGCGGTCTCCGCCGTGTACGAGACCGACCCGGTGGGGGGGCCCGACGGTCAGGGCCCGTACCTCAACGCGGTGGTGGAGCTCCGCACGGCGCGGAGCCCCCGGCAGCTGCTGGCGGCCGCCCGCCACGCCGAAGAAGCCGCCGCCCGTGCCCGCCTCCAACACTGGGGCCCGCGGACCCTCGACGTGGACGTCCTCCTCGTCGGTGACGAGGTCGTCCTCGAGCCGCCCGAGCTGGTTGTCCCGCACCCGCGCCTGTGGGAGCGACCCTTCGTCCTCGTCCCCCTGCACGACCTCGCCCCCCGGCTCGTCGAAGACCACCTCGGTGGGCCCCCGGCGACCACCGGTGTACGCCCGGCCGGGCCGTCCGCAGCCATCGCCACCCCGGCGGGTCCGCCCGGAGGCCACCGCTGACCGCCACCCTCGTCCGCCGGCGTGACGAGTGGGTGGCGGCGCTCGACGCGGCGCGGCTGGGCGCCGCCGATCCCGCCACGGCGGTCGGGCTCGTGCCCACCATGGGCGCCCTCCACGGCGGCCACCTGTCCCTGATCCGGCGGGCGGCGGCCATGACGACCAGCGTTGCGGTGACCATCTACGTGAACCCCCTGCAGTTCCGGCCGGGTGAGGACCTGGCCTGCTACCCCCGCGACCTCGAGCGCGACGTCGCGGTCGCCTCGGAGGCGGGCGCGCACCTCGTGTTCGCTCCCGGGGTGGAGGAGATGTGGCCGGAGCCGCCGGCGACGACGGTCAGCGTCGGCGACCTCAGCCGCCGGTGGGAGGGGGTGCAGCGGCCCGGCCACTTCGAGGGCGTGGCGACCATCGTCGCCAAGCTGCTCGGCCTGGCCGGGCGGTGCCACGCCTTCTTCGGCGAGAAGGACTTCCAGCAGCTCGCCGTGATCCGCCGCTTGGTCGCCGACCTGTCCCTCCCGGTGGCGGTGGTGGGCTGTCCCACCGTCCGGCACCCCGACGGGCTCGCCCTCTCGAGCCGCAATGCCTACCTCTCGGCCGACGAGCGCGCCGTCGCGCCGCGCCTGTACGGTGCGCTGCTCGCCGGGCGGCGGGCCGTGGACGACGGCGCCCGGCACCCCGGGGACGTCGAGCGCGCGATGGCCGCTGTGCTGGCGGGCGAGGCGCGTTGGGCGCTGGACTATGCGGCCGTGGTCCGTCCCGACGACCTCAGCGTGCCCGACACCATCGCCGGCGAGGTGCGCCTGCTCGCCGCCGGCCGCCTCGGCACCACGAGGCTCATCGACAACCTGCCTGCCACCTCGGCCCACCCGGTCGCTGGCGCTCACCCCGAGGAGCGCTGAGTGCTCGTCACGATCGACGTGGGGAACACCCAGACGGTGATCGGGCTCTTCGGTCCCGGCGACGGCCCGGCGGGCAGCGGGCCCGACCTGCTGCACACCTGGCGGGTGGCGACCGTGTCGCAACGCACGGCCGACGAGCTCGCCTTGTTGCTGTCCCAGCTGTTCGACCTGGAGGACCTGGACCTGGCGGGCACCGTCAGCGGCCTCGCCGTCGCCTCCGTCGTCCCCCGGCTCCGCACCGCGATGCGAGAGATGGCTGACCGTTGGCTGCCGGTGCCCACCGTCATCGTCGAGCCGGGCATCAAGACGGGGATGCCGATCCTCTACGACAACCCCCGCGAGGTGGGTGCGGACCGCATCGCCGACGCCGTTGCCGCCTTCGACCGCTACGGCGGCCCCACCATCGTCGTCGACTTCGGGACGGCTACGACCTTCGAGGTGGTGTCGGCCAAGGGGGAGTACCTGGGGGGCGTGATCCTGCCGGGCATCGAGATATCGCTCGAAGCCCTCTTCGCCCGGGCCGCCCTGCTGCCCCGGGTGGAGCTCGTCGAGCCGTCGACCGTCCTGGGCAAGAACACCGTCGAGTCGGTGCAGTCGGGTGCCATCTACGGCTTCGCCGCCCAGGTGGACGGGCTGTGCCAGCGACTGGAGCAGGAGATCGGGCCGGCGACCGTCGTCGTCACCGGCGGCCTGGCCGGTCTCATCGGCCCCGTCGCCCACTCCGTCGACCACCACGAGCCGTGGCTGACGCTCCAGGGGCTGCGCATCATCTACGGCCGCAACCGGCCGGTGGACTGAGCCCCACCGCACCCCGGCGCAACGCGCTGGACGGGCGCCCGGGGGGTCGGCAAGCATCGGGATCCCCATGACCGACGAGAAGATCCCATACCGCTTCGAGCGCACGGCCTCGACCGCTGCGGTGCGGGCGACCCACCCCAACCTGCCCCCCGGTGCCGAGACCGGCGACATCGTCTCGGTCGCCGGACGCCTCATGCTGCGCCGCGAGGCCGGCAGGATCACCTTCGGCGAGCTGCGCGACTCCGAGGGCCGCATCCAGCTCTTCGCCGGCGCAACGTGGACCGACGACTACGAGCGCTTCAAGGACCTGGACCTCGGCGACTGGATCGGTGCCACCGGCGAGGTGGTGGCCACCCGCACCGGCGAGCTGTCGGTCGAGGTGCGGCACTGGCAGCTGCTCGCGAAGGCGCGTCGCAGCTTCGGCGACAAGTGGCGGGGCATCTCGGACGTCGACCTCCGCTACCGGCAGCGCTACGCGGACCTCTGGGCCAACGAGGGCAGCCGCGACGCTTTCCTCCTCCGCAGCCGGATGATCTCCCTGACCCGCCGGTGGCTCGAGCGAAGCGGCTTCGTCGAGGTGGAGACGCCGCTGCTGCACACCCTGCCCGGTGGCGCTCTCGCGCGCCCGTTCACCACCCACCACAACGCCCTCGACATGGACCTCTACCTGCGGATCGCCATCGAGCTGCACCTGAAGCGCCTCGTCGTCGGCGGGATCGAGAAGGTGTTCGAGATCGGCCGGGTGTTCCGCAACGAGGGGCTGTCACCGCGCCACAACCCCGAGTTCACGATGCTCGAGCTGTACCAGGCCTACGCCGACTACACCGACATGATGGAGCTCGTCGAGCAACTCGTCGCCTCCCTCGCCACCGAGCTGTGCGGCACCACGAAGCTCACCTACGCCGGCCGGGAGCTCGACCTCTCGCCACCGTGGGCCCGCGCCACGATGTTCGAGCTCGTCGCCCGCCACGCCGGCGTCGCCGTCGACCTCACCACCCCCGTCGAAGAGCTCCGCCGGCTGGTCGCAGACCACGCCATCCCCGTCGACGAGTCGTGGGGCCCGGGCAAGCTCATCCTCGAGCTGTACGAGAAGACGACCGAGCCCGAGCTGTGGGGACCGGTGTTCGTCCTCGACTACCCCAAGGAGGTGTCCCCCCTCGCCCGGGACCACCGCTCGGTTCCTGGCCTCGTCGAGCGGTTCGAGGCCATCGTCGCCGGCCGGGAGCTGGCCAATGCCTTCTCCGAGCTCAACGACCCCGACGAGCAGCGCCGCACCTTCGAGGCGCAGGCCCGGGCCAAGGCGGCCGGGGACGAGGAGGCCATGGCCGTCGACGAGGACTACCTGCGCGCCCTCGAGTACGGGCTTCCGCCCACCGGCGGGATCGGCATCGGCATGGACCGCCTGGCGATGCTCCTCTCCGGGGTGGAGACGATTCGGGACGTGATCCTCTTCCCGACGCTGCGCCCGGAGCGGTAGGCCGAGAGGGCACCGCCGAGCGGGTCCCGGTGAGTTGGGGCGCTTTCGTCGCTTTCTAGGCTAGACGAGATCGAGGTTGTCGAACAGGCTGTGCCCCAACCCTGCCAGGCCCTGGAGGGCCTCGGTCCGCTCCGCGTCGGCGTCCACCCGCAGCGGCGCCAGGGCGGCGCCAGCCCGGTCGGCCCACCGCCGCCCCTCCACCGTCACGCTCTCGACGGCGTCGGTCCCGAGGATCAGGTCGCGGGCCTTGTCCCGGGTCGGGCCGTCCAGCGGGCGCCCCAGCAGCGCCCGCAGGTCGTCACCGGCCCCAGGGTGCGAAAGCGTCCGGATCACAGGGAGGGTGTAGGTGCCCTCCACCATGTCGTGGCCAACCGGCTTTCCGAGGGCGTCCTCAGTGCCGATCAGGTCCCGTATGTCGTCCCAGATCTGGAATGCCACGCCCAGCGCCCTGCCGTACGTCGCCAGGGCTTCCACCCACGGGCGCCGCAGGCCGCCGACGATCCCCCCGATCCGACAGCTCGCCGAGAACAGCGACGCCGTCTTGCCCTCGACGGCCCGCAGCCACGCCTTCTCCGAGCGCCCCGGATCGAAGGCGTCCTGCAGCTGGGCGACCTCGCCGGCGCAAAGCGACCCGATCGTCGCTGCGAGCAGCCCGGCCACCTCCGTGCCGAGCCGGGCGGCGATCTCCGATGCCCTCGCCAGGAGGAAGTCGCCGGCCAGTATCGCCACCAGGTTGCCCCAACGGGCGTTGACGCTGTCCACCCGGTGGCGGGAGTCGGCCTGGTCGATCACGTCGTCGTGGTACAGGGACCCGAGATGGACCAACTCGACGGCGACCCCCCCTCGGACCACGTCCTCGTCGACCGGGCCGCCGCCGGCCACGGCCGCCGCGATGGTGAGTGCCGGGCGGAGGCGCTTCCCCCCGGCGTGGACGAGGTGGCCGGCGACCTCGGTGAGGAACGGGTCCTCCGCCGTCACCGCCGCTCTCAGCGCGTCCTCCACCCGGCCGAGATGACCGTCCAGGCCGGGAAGCTGGAGTTGCTCGAGGACGTTCACCAGGGGCGACAGTACGCGACAGGGGTTCCCAATCTCGAAACCCCGCTCCCCGGCGCCGGAAGGCGTCAGCTCCCAACGCAGGAGGCGTGGGTACACTGTCGTAACGGAGGATCAGGTGGCTGCCGCGGCCGTCCCCGGTCCGTGACGCCGCGATGGAGGCGGTTCACTTGTTCGAACGTTTCACAGACCGAGCTCGGCGAGTCCTGGTGCTGGCCCAGGAAGAGGCGCGGCTGCTCAACCACAACTTCATCGGCACCGAGCACATACTGCTCGGGCTCATCCACGAGGGTGAGGGCGTTGCCGCCAAGGCGCTCGAATCGCTCGGCATCAGCCTCGAGGCGGTGCGCGAGAAGGTCGAGGAGACCATCGGGCCGGCCGGGTCGTCGACGACCGGCTCGCCGCCGTTCACGCCGCGGGCGAAGAAGGTCCTGGAGCTGTCGCTCCGTGAGGCGCTGCAGCTCGGCCACAACTACATCGGCACCGAGCACATGCTCCTCGGCCTCGTGCGCGAGGGTGAAGGTGTCGCCGCCCAGGTGCTGGTCAGCCTCGGGGCCGACCTGTCCCGGGTCCGCCAGCAGGTGATCCAGCTGCTGTCGGGCTACCAGTCGGGGTCGGGCGCCACCAAGGAGCAGGCGCCCACCGGTGCCCCCAACCCGGCGGACACACCGAGCGGGTCGGCGGTGCTGGACCAGTTCGGCCGGAACCTCACCCAGCTCGCCCGTGAGCGCAAGCTCGACCCGGTCATCGGCCGTGAGCGCGAGATCGAGCGGGTCATGCAGGTCCTCTCCCGCCGGACCAAGAACAACCCAGTCTTGATAGGCGAGCCCGGCGTCGGCAAGACCGCCATCGTCGAGGGCCTGTCCCAGAAGATCGTGTCCGGCGACGTGCCCGAGACGATCAAGGGCAAGCAGCTCTACACCCTCGACCTCGGGGCCCTCGTCGCCGGCTCCCGCTACCGGGGCGACTTCGAGGAGCGCCTCAAGAAGGTCCTGAAGGAGATCCGCACCCGGGGGGACATCATCCTTTTCATCGACGAGCTGCACACCCTCGTCGGTGCCGGGGCAGCAGAGGGTGCCATCGACGCGGCGTCGATCCTGAAGCCGATGCTCGCCCGCGGCGAGCTGCAGACGGTCGGGGCGACGACCCTAGACGAGTACCGCAAGCACTTGGAGAAGGACGCCGCCCTCGAGCGCCGGTTCCAGCCGATCAAGGTCGAGGAGCCGTCCCTGCCCCACACCATCGAGATCCTGAAGGGCCTCCGGGACCGCTACGAGAGCCACCACGGCGTGACGATCACCGACCAGGCGGTCGTCGCCGCTGCCAACCTGGCGGATCGCTACATCGCCGACCGGTACCTGCCCGACAAGGCCATCGACCTCATCGACGAGGCCGGCAGCCGCCTGCGCATCCGGCGCATGGCGACCCCGCCGGACTACAAGGCGATCGAGGACGACATTGCCCGCGTTCGCCACGACAAGGAGCACGCGATCGAGAAGCAGAACTTCGAGGCGGCCAAGAAGTACCGCGAGAAGGAGGAGGAGCTCCTCCAGCGCAAAGCCGCCAAGGAGCAGGAATGGCGTGCCGAGGGCGTCGACCTCTTCGACGTCGTGGACGAGGAGGTCATCGCCGAGGTCCTCGCCAACTGGACGGGCATCCCCGTCTACAAGTTGACGGAGGAGGAGACGGCGAAGCTGCTCCGCATGGAGGAGGAGCTGCACAAGCGGGTGATCGGCCAGGACGACGCCCTCAAGGCCGTGTCCCAGGCGATCCGCCGCACCCGCGCCGGCCTCAAGGACCCCAAGCGGCCGAGCGGGTCGTTCATCTTCCTCGGCCCGTCGGGCGTCGGCAAGACCGAGACGGCGAAGACGCTCGCCGAGTTCCTCTTCGGCGACGAGGACGCTCTCATCCAGCTCGACATGTCCGAGTACATGGAGAAGCACACCGTCTCTCGCCTCGTCGGCTCACCCCCCGGCTACGTCGGCTACGAAGAGGGCGGCCAGCTCACCGAGGCGGTGCGGCGCAAGCCGTTCTCCGTCGTGCTGTTCGACGAGGTCGAGAAGGCCCATCCGGATGTGTTCAACACGCTCCTGCAGATCCTGGAGGACGGGCGGCTCACCGATTCGCAGGGCCGTTCGGTGGACTTCAAGAACACGGTCATCATCATGACCTCCAACCTCGGGACAGCCGACCTGCGCAAGGCGCAAGTCGGTTTCCAAAAGACGAGCGAGGCGGTCACCTACGAGAAGATGAAGGCCAAGGTCAACGACGCACTGAAGGCGCACTTCCGGCCGGAGTTCCTCAACCGGATCGACGACGTCATCGTCTTCCACGAGCTGACCAAGGACGAGGTCACCGAGATCATCGACTTGATGATCAAGCGGGTCCGCACCCAGCTCGAGGCCCAAGGTCTAGGCATCGAGCTCACCCAGGCGGCGAAGTACCTCGTCGTGGAGAAGGGATACGACCCGACCCTCGGCGCCAGGCCCCTCCGCCGGGCCCTCCAGCGACTGGTCGAGGACCCGCTGTCGGAGAGGATCCTGTGGAAGGAGTTCCGGGCCGGCGAGACCGTCATCGCCGACGCCGAAGGTGAGGAGATCGTCTTCCGTTCGATCGAGGGAATAGAGCCGCCGCCGGTCGAGATGGCCGGCGCCGGTAGCGACTCGTAGCTGGGCTCCGCTGTCGTGGTGGCGCCGCTCCCGCTCCGGCGGCGCCGGTGCCGCGAACACGTCGCGGGTACGGGGCGGTGGGCTGGCTCGTTGCGAGTCGCCCACGGCCCGCCGGCTGCTCGGCCCCGCCGGCTGCTCGGCCCCGCCGGCTGCTCGGCCCCGCCGGCTGCTCCACTCAGCGGCTCGAAGCGCGCGCGCCGGCGTCAGCTGCGCGCAATGGCGACGTCATTGCGTTCCGTATGCGCGCGGTCCGCATGTCTGCGCGCGGTTACGGCTCGACGGGGGGAACGAGGGCGGTGCGCGAGGGCTCATGCAGGCCCCGCATCCGCCGGCCCGCCAGGCAGCGGTTCAGCAGCCGTCCGAGCCGGGAACCGGAAGGCTGGAGGGGTGCGTCCCTTCGGTCGCCGCCTGGTACAGCGATGCGATCGTCGCCCCGAACGGCGGGCTGTACGAGGTGTTGGGTGAGCACCCGCCCTGGTTGAGCCCACCGATGACGCCGTGGACCACGTCCGTCTTGCCCGTCTGGACCGTCAGCCACGGGCTACCGCTCGTGCCGCCCACGAACCCGTCGCAGTCGAACGCCGGGTACCCGGCGTAGCGGTAGACCGGCGCCACGCAACGGATCGGCTGGTCGTCCTCGCCGCTGGCGTACCCGACGACAGTCACCCGGGCCCCGTTGGGGGGTGCGCTGCCGAGCACATAGCCGCCGGTGAGCTGCTGGATCTGAACGCTCCGCCCGTTGATGACCCGTGGCGCCACCTGAAGGAAGACGGCATCGTCCTCCGGTTTCTGGCCGTCCAGCCACGCCGGTGCAGCGAAGGCTGCTACGACCTGCCAGCGCCCGAACGGTGCGCGGCCCCGGGCGTAGCCGGGGATGAAGCTGAGCCGCGCCGCCCGGCCGGAAACGCAGTGCGCCGCGGTCAGCAGCAGGTTCTGCTTGGGGCTTTCCACCACGCTCGCCGTGCAGTAGTGCTCGCTGTCGGTGGACGAGGCGAAGAGCCCGCCGATCGGGGCAGGTGTCGACGCCAGGTGGGCGGCGACCGTCGGGAGGGCCCGCCAGTTGGGCCTCGATGGGGCGGTGGCTGCCAGCGCGGCGAATGCAGGGCTGCCGGGGGCGCCGGCGCTCCCGGTCATCACGACGCTGAGCGCCAGGACGGCGAGAAGGGCAGCGATACCCAACAGCGGTGGCCGGACTCCCCGGGAGGAGCGGGCACTGTCCCGGCCCTGCCCCACGCGACGCGGGGTCATCCCCACACCACCCTGTCCCGAGCCCCGTCGTGCTCGGCAGGGAACTGATCGGCTCGTTCCAATGGTGTTCGTTCCAATGGTGTGGTTGGCATCTTCCGTGGCATCGTCGTGGGTTCCGAATCACCCGAGCAGCGCCGTGACCTCGACCAGAAGATCCCTCTGCCCTCGGCACGGGCAAGTCGGCCAGGCAGGATAGCCACGCCGGCACCCCGGAGGCCCCACGAGCACGAGAGTCACACCCGGTCGGTAGGTTTCCCTTCATGGCGCGCCCTCGCACAGTCCATCGCTGCAGCGAGTGCGGAGGGTCCACGCCCCGGTGGGCGGGCCGTTGCCCGTCATGCGGCTCGTGGGGGAGCATCGTGGAGGAGCCAGAGGCGCGGGGAGCCGTTGGAGCCGGCGGTCGGGGATCGGAGCGCCCGACCGTGTTGCCCGTCGAGCTCATGGCACTGGAGCCCGGTGACGCCGACCCCGCTCCGACCGGCGTGGAGGAGCTGGACCGTGTGCTCGGCGGCGGGCTCGTCCCTGGGTCGGTGACGCTGCTCGGGGGTGAGCCCGGCGTCGGGAAGTCAACCCTCCTGCTCCAGGTCGTCGGGTCGATGGCCGCCGCCGGAGCGCGGTGCCTGCTGGTGTCCGCCGAGGAGTCGGGTGCGCAGGTGCGCCGCCGGGCAGAGCGTCTGCAGGCGGCGCGACCGGGGGTCTGGCTGGTGGCCGAGACGGCGATCGACGGCGTCCGTGCGGCGGTGGACCAGGTGCGGCCGGATGTCGTCGTGGTCGACTCGATCCAGACGGTGTGGGATCCCGCCCTGGAGTCGGCGCCGGGGTCGGTCGCCCAGGTCCGGGGCTGCGCCCACGAGCTGTCGCAGCTGGCCCGGGAGGGCGATCGGGCAGTGGTCCTGGTGGGCCACGTCACCAAGGACGGTGCCCTCGCGGGGCCGCGGGTGCTGGAGCACCTCGTGGATACCGTCCTGGCCTTCGAGGGCGACCGACATCACGCCCTGAGGATGTTGCGTGCGGTCAAGCACCGGTTCGGCCCGACGGGGGAGCTCGGCCTGTTCGAGATGACCGACGCCGGCATGCAGGGCCTGCCGGATGCCAGCGGCGTGTTCCTCGGCGACCGCCGGCATGGCTCGCCCGGGTCGGTGGTGTTCCCAGCGGTGGAGGGCCACCGCCCGCTGCTCGTCGAGATCCAGGCACTAACGGTGGCGTCCGGGCTGCCGGCACCCCGCCGCTCGGTGTCGGGGCTCGACCCGGGGCGTCTCGGGCTGCTGCTGGCGGTCCTCGACCGGCGGGCCGGCGTTGTCACGGGCAAGGACGATGTCTACCTGTCGGCCGTCGGCGGCGTGCGGGTGACCGAGCCCGGCGCTGACCTGGCGGTCTGCCTGGCCGTGGCCTCCGCGCGCCGGGCGCTCCCGGTGCCCCAGGATGTGGTGGTGGTGGGCGAGGTCGGCCTCGGCGGCGAGGTCCGCCAGGTCGCCCACACCGCCCGCCGCCTCGCCGAGGCCGCCCGCCTCGGCTTCACCTGGGCGGTCGTGCCGCGATCCGCCCCTCCCGACCTACCGTTGCCCGCCGTCCGCGTCGGAACCCTGCGGGAGGTCGTCTGCAACGTCCTCGGCGATCCCGCCGCCGGCGATCCCGCCGCCGGCGATCCCCGGCTGGCCCGCGGGGGCTCGTCCAAGTGCGCCGGGTAGGCTCGGCGGGTGGCCGACCGCTTGAAGCCGGCGATGGTGGGGGTGTTGCGGGCCGTCGCGCCGGGCCGTCCCTTGCGGGAGGGCCTTGACCGGATCCTGCAGGCGAACAAGGGTGCGATCATCGTCGTGGGCGACGGTCCGGAGGTCCTCGAGATCTGCTCCGGGGGGTTCCTGCTGGACGCCGAGTTCACACCGCAGCGGGTGTCGGAGCTCACGAAGATGGACGGCGCCATCATCCTCGCCCCCGACGCCAGCCGCATCGCCCGGGCCAACGTCCACCTCGTGCCGAGCCCTTCGGTGCCCACCTCCGAGACCGGCACACGCCACCGCACCGCCGAACGCGTCGCTCGCAGCATCGACGTCCCGGTCATCGCCGTCTCGGAGGAGATGGGCGTCATCACCGTGTTCCGCAACGATGCCCGCCATGCCCTCGAGTCCCTCCCGCGCCTCATCGGCCGGGCCAACCAGGCGCTGCAGACCCTCGAGCGCTACCGCACCCGGCTCGACGCGGTGATGAGCTCCCTGTCGGCGGTGGAGGTGGAGGACCTCGTCACCGCCCGGGATGTCGTGACCGCGCTCCAGCGCGCCGAGATGGTGCGCCGCATCGCCAACGAGGTGGAGGGCTACGTCATAGAGCTCGGCACCGACGGCCGGCTCGCGCGGCTCCAGCTCGAGGAGCTCATGGCCGGCACGGAGGGCGAGCCCCAGGACGTCCTGCGCGACTACCTGCCCGACTGCGGCCAGGTGTGCGTCGAGGCGGCTACCGAGTCGCTGTCCCGGCTGGAGGGCAAGCAGCTCCTCGACCCCAAGGAGGTTGCCCAGCTGCTGGGCCTGGACGATTCGGGAGGCATCGACGGGTCCCTGCAGCCTCGCGGCTTCCGGCTCCTCGGCAAGGTGCCGCGGCTGCCGCCCGGGGTCGTCGCCGCCATCGTGGAGCGCTACGGCAGCCTTCAGAAGGTGATGCGTGCGGCGGCGGAGGACCTTGAAACGGTGCCCGGCGTGGACGTCGTGTACGCACGACTCGTCAAGGACGGCTTGTCCCGCCTGGCCGAGTCGAGCATCCTAGACCGCTTCAGTTGAGGGCTTCAGTTGAGGGCTTCCGTCGAGGGATCCGGCGTCGGGAACCAGCGTCGAGGGAACCAGTGAGAAGCTGTCGTGGGGCGGCTGGTCAGCGTGCCCGCTGCTCCAAGCGGTCCCGGTGAGCGATCCGGTACCGCCGCTCGTACTGCTCGATCCAACCGAGTCGCAGGAAGGCGGCGATCGCCTTGTTGACCCTCTCCCGGGAGGCGCCGACCAGACCGGCGAGCTCCTCCTGGGTGATCGGGAGCTGGAACTCGTCGGCGTCGCCGGCCAGCTCCAGCAGCCGCTTGGCGGTCCGTCCGGTCACGTCGAGGAACACGGCGTCCGCCAGGGCCGAGTCCGTGGTCCGGAGCCGCGCGCTGAGCAGCGAGACCACGTTCCACAGCAGCTCGGGGTGCAGGCCGAAGACCGCCCTGACGGGTGCGTAGGGGATGCGCAGCAGCTCCGAGACCTCGAGCAGTCGAGCCGAAGCGCTGCGGGGGCCGCCGTCGAACAGGGGCATGTCCCCGAACAGGTCCCCCTCCTCCATGAGTGCCACCAGCGACTCGCGGCCGTCGGGGGAGCGGCGCCCGACAGCGACCCGGCCGCTGCGCACGACGTAGAGCTCCTCGGCCTCGTCGCCTTCCTGGAAGACCACCAACCCGCGCTCGCCGCAGAGGGTGCTGCACGCGTCGAGGACGGCCCCGAGGGATGCCTCGTCGAAGGCGGAGAACAAGTCGGATCGAGCGAGGAGCGCCAGGTCGTCCATCGGATCGCTTCACAGTATCGGGGCTCCGCGGCGGCGGAGCCCCGCAGTGACCTGTACCCTTGATCTCCGGGAATCCCCTCGGCCGGTCTGGAGAAGCATGCCCTTCGATGTTGGTGACAAGGTTGTCTACCCCCACCACGGGGCGGCGGTTGTGGAGCGGCGGGAGG
>JAKAQB010000025.1 GCA_021811865.1 Actinomycetes bacterium
CCCGCCGACACCCCACGGGAGATCTCCTCCCGATCCGCCAAGCTCAACGGTCCACACACCAACCCAGCCACCTCCATGAAGTCGACGGACTCTACCGAGGTGACGCTCCCACCCATTTACGCCGCCCAGGATGAGGTGGTGCCTGCTGCAAGCCTCTGGGTCTGGAGCGATGTCCAACAAGGACATTGAAGGAGATGAGTGGACCGCCTAAGTCACGCTCGATACGTATGTGAGAGACGAACGTGGGATCGCCTACGGGGCGCGAGCCCTATGGCGACACAGTGCCCGTAGTAGTCGCAGGCGTCACGACCTGCCAGGGGGGACGGGAAGGCCGTCCACGGGGCGAAGGGGCACAGGTGATCGGACACCAAAGGCCAGAAAGGTATGCGAAATGCAAAACGCCGAAGTGGTACTGGGTGTCCTCCGTGAACGTGGCAGCAAACGCCTGCCGTGCAACGAGCTGTACCGACAGCTGTTCAACCCGCAGCTGTACCTGTTGGCCTACGGGCGCATCTACTCCAACAAGGGGGCGATGACGCCAGGGCCGACGCAGGAAACCGCCGACGGCATGACCATGGAGAAGATCGGGGCGATCATCGACGTACTGCGTCACGAGCGCTACCGGTTCTCTCCGGTACGGCGGACCTACGTCCCGAAGAAGTCGGGGAAGCTGCGTCCACTCGGCCTGCCGACCTGGTCGGACAAGCTGGTCGGCGAAGTGGTCCGCCTCCTTCTCGAGGCGTACTACGAGCCCCAGTTCTCCGACCGCTCCCACGGGTTCCGCCCTGGTCGAGGCTGTCACACCGCTCTGCGGGAGATCGCCGAGACCTGGACCGGGACGACGTGGTTCATCGAAGGGGACGTCTCTGATTGCTTCGGGAGCCTTGACCACTCGGTCATGCTCTCGATCCTGTCGGAGAAGATCCACAATGGACGGTTTCTGCGACTGATAGCGAATATGCTATCGGCCGGGTATCTGGGGGACTGGCGGTGGAACGCCACGCTGAGCGGATGTCCGCAGGGCGGGGTCGCTTCACCGATCGTCTCCAACATCTACCTGCACAAGTTGGATCAGTTCGTCGAGACGGTTCTCATCCCGCAGCACACCAAGGGGAAGGTCAGAAGGCAAAATCCTTCCGGCCGGTGGAGACGATGGGACTCGAACCCACGACCCCCTGCTTGCAAACAATGGGATGGACCGTCCAGCAGCGTCCAGCATTGTCCAGACGAAGGGATCTCGACGCTTGTGCATGCGTCCATACTGGCCCAGTGGCTACTGCGGTGGCTACAGCGAAGCCCGAGATCGTCGCTGCCACACTGAAATGGCCCGGTCGTGGCCGAACGCCGCAACCCGCTGCGTATCGGCGGTGGGACCGCCGATACGCTCAGGGCAGGAGCTTTCGCAGGGAGTCCCGCCTTTGGGTCAGGCGACGTACTGCGTCCGGACCTAGATGCTCCCCGAGGACCGGCCACGCTGCAAGCACCTTTTGAACAGCCCGGCCGGCGCGTTCGCGGCCGAGACCCCCATCCCATCCAGCCTTCTCAGCGAGTCGGCCAAAGGCCGCCAGATCGACGTCCGCGAACGAGCGCGAACCATTGAGCTTGAGGCCGAGATCGTCGTGGGGGATGTAGAGCACCGTCGGTACGATGTCGTATGCGGGGCTGAGTTGCGGACGGCGGCCATCCGGATAGATGAACGTCCAGTTCTTGAGATGGGCGTCGCCGTTGCCCATGAGGACGTTCAGGACAATACGGTCGACCACCTCGCCAACCCGCTCGGCACCGGTAAGAGCTGCGACCGTTCGAGCGACCGTCTCGAAGTTGGCTCGCTCGTACTTGCGAGCGGGCCGAACGTTCAGGACCTGGGCGAGGTCCTCGGCGTGGACGCGCCGCCCGGCCGACCGACGATCGAAGCGCTGTACAAGGAGCGCCCTGCCGTTGGTTCGGGCCCACTCCGGCAGACCGCTGATGCTGCTGACATCGACCAATCGGGTCTCGGGCACGTCTACGCCCGAAGCCGCGGCCAACTGCATGGCCGCGTACTCAGCTTCCGGGACCCCTTCGTAGCCGACGCGAGCATCCGGGAGCTTGACGATCCAGGTACCCCACTCGCCGGTCGCCGGGATGGTGAAGCCCGGGCCACGTTCTGTCAACGAACATTTAAGCTGCACGCCGGCGAGCGAGAATTTGATGGAACCGGGCGCCTCGTCGTTTTCGGACCCAACGACTTCATCATCGGGCACGAACACGTCCGCCTCTACATCGACCGCATGGAGACGCAGTGCACCAGGGAGATCGTCTCGGCCGATCCGAGCAATGAGGGCGAACTCGCGCTCCGGCTTGACCCCGACAGCACGAGCGATCGAGTCCCGAAGAGTTCCCTCGGGAAGGAGGTTGGAGAACCAGGTCGGCAACGCGGGGCCGGCGACCGGCCGCCACGATGGCCCGCGCTGCTCGAAGACCTGCCCCAGAACCGGCCTCAAAGGTGCCTCCCAGTAGCTTTCGAACGACGAGAAGACAGTTGTTTCGCCTGCACGAGCCAGGCGCCCGACCGGTATCCACCGACCCTCCGCATCTTGGAGGTCGACCTGCAAGGCAGACGGGATCGCGTCGCTCATGCTGGGTCGGGGACCCAGAGCTCATCGAGGGGCGGAACTACGGGCAGACCCGGCTCCAGCTTCTGGACGAGGAACTTCTCGACCAGCGCCTTTACGGCGGCACCTCGGTGAGCGGCGAGCTTCGGGATGTCCTTGGCTCTCAGGGCGGCCGCCGCTTCGCGGTCGATGACGTGGCTGGCAAGCACTTGTTGATCTTCGGCTCCCGAAAGCCCTGGGGCGCTCGGATCCCAGAGTGCCCGCAGCCCCAGATCGGAGGCAGGGCCGCCGGC
Organism: Actinomycetes bacterium; assembly: GCA_021811865.1. Next base: position 2,888 of record JAKAQB010000025.1, read on the forward strand.
GAGCACGGACACGACCCGAGAGCCGTGTGTTGCAAACAGGGCAGGGAGATCCAGTAGGTCACCATCCGGACCCTTGGGCCCGAACGCGGCGATGGCGAGCAAGGCCAAGCGACTTGCTGAAGAGCTGGAGTTGAAGCCGACGAGTGCCACCGGTGGCGGTTGGTCGGAGATATCCGCCAACAGAGCCATCACGGCTTGGGCCTCTCCCGGCGCGGATGCCGGATCCAGCTTGACCGGGTTGACGGACCTGACCGCCTGCCGCAGCGCCGGTGTCTGTCCGGCCCGGCCGTAGCCGTGAGCCCACCCCCTCCAGATCCAACGGGCGAGCAGGGCCTCGGCGTACATACTTGCTTCCGGGTGCAAGTAGTAGAAGGAAGCGAGAACAGGAACTGGGAAGGCTGAGGGCAGCATCTCCACATGCGGGACGCCGAGAGCCTGTAGGAACCGGACGACCCGGGACAAAGCCTCAGAGGTCTGGTCGTACCAGGTTGTGGGATCCTCGTTAGGAGCGAACTCACCGTGGAGGTCGCGCCCGACGTCCCCGCCTCGGATTGCCAAGACGCTCTGGATAATGCGCTGCTCGTCGAGGTCTCCGAAACCGAGGTGGCGGAGATCATCGACGACAGCAGCAGCGCTCGCAGACTCCGTACCGCCACCAAAAAGGGCATGGAACACCTGAGCCCGCTTGATGGGCTTGCCGGCCGAATTCGTTCGGTCGAAGACCTCACGGAGCAGCTGCTCGTCGTCCTGCTCGATCACGTAAGCGGGCACCTTGTAGTCGCGCAGCGAGCCGGCCATAGTGTCTGCCAGGTCGACGTCCCCCGGCTCGAGGGCGTCTTGATGGCTGGAGAGCCAGTTAAGGAGCGTGCGGCTCTCGAGAGCGACCCTCACCGGAAGCCAGAACTCCGGAACCACCCGATGGTGGGCGTGAGTGAACCGTCCCGCTCGGAGGTCGAACCACACCTCGAAGCGCGGATCGGGCGGGACCGATGCCGGACCGAGACTAGCGACGAGCGTCGTTAATCGTTGCTGGCCATCAACAACGACGAGCGCCCGGTCGGTCTGGGCCGCATCCACGCTAACCGAGCCGAAGGTCAGGCGCCCCGCTGGCTCCGCTCGCTCCCAGAGCAGAAGAGTCCCGATGGGGAAACCCTTCCAAATACTGTCGAAGAGGTCCGTGATGTTGCGCTCATCCCACACGTAGGAACGCTGGAAGTGGGGGACGCGTAGACGACCATCGAGCGCGAGCCTCACGATCTCGCCTGGCCCGAACGTCGTCGAGCTGGTACGGCTCATCCGGGTGACGTCGACCACGCAACTACGCTACCGGCACAGGGCGACAGGACACCGGCTATCGGCGATCGAGGACAACGCCTCCGAGAGCCGACGTGCGAGCCGCCTTGGGAGAACTGGCCGTCTAGCATAGCGATCTCGTCAACCAGCGCCCACGCAAGTCCAGGAGCGTCGCCGGTGGCTACAGCGCCGTGGCTACAGCCAGCCACCGCGAGCCCTGTGAGAGGCCTGCATGAGCCTCCGACCAGGACTTTCGCGTGGAGAAGACGATGTCCTATTCAAACCCGGCCGAGCTGCGAGAACGGCTGGCACTGCTACGTGATGATGCTTCTTGCCAGGGAACCGTTCAGCGTGGGTCGGTCCTATAGGCGACGGCGCGATGGCGAACGGCCAGGACGCGTACAAGACGACGTCGCTCGTCGAGTTGGTAGATGACCCGGTACGTCCCCACCCGAAGCGATCGGAGTCCGCGGAGACGGCCGCGCAGCGCCTTGCCTGCTTCGGGGTCTCGCTCCAAGAGACCCAATGCTTCATCCACTGCGCTGGCGAGCGGCCAGTCGAGGTCGAGCACTTCCTGTCGGGCTCGGCGGACGAGCTCGACCCGGGCCACCTACCGCTTGCCGCGCTGCTCGAGGTCTCGACGGAGATCGGCGAGCGTCACGGTCTCTCCTCGTTCGGCCTCCCGGAGGCCCTCTTCGATGGCGTCCATGGTCTCGGGATCGGAAAGAATCTCTGCCGTCTCTTCCAGCGCCTCGTACTCGTCCACCGGGATGAGCACGGCGGCGGGCCGACCCCGCCGGGTGACGACGACGTGCTCTCGCAGGTCGGCCACTTGATCGATCACCTGGCTCAGCTCGCTACGAAGCTCCCGAACAGGAACAGTCTTACTCATGGCCAAAAGTGTACCTTATTGAGTACACACCTGCCGGTGGAGACGATGGGACTCGAACCCACGACCCCCTGCTTGCAAAGCAGGTGCTCTAACCAGCTGAGCTACGTCCCCGGATTTGTGCCGTCTGACCTGCTCCTTCGTGGAAACGGCGGCGGTACCAACCTTAGCACACCGCTCCGGGAGCAGATAACTTCAGAGGGTGCCCGAGCATGATGTGACGTCCCCAGCGACAAGCGCAAGCGACCTCGTGAACCTCATCCCCGCATGGGTGCGGTGGCTCCGAGCGGCGAACAAGAGCCCGAAGACGATCGAGACGTACAGCGACGCAGCGCGGCAGTTCCACCGCTTTCTGGTGGAACACGGCATGCCCACAGAGGTGGCGAAACTTACGAGCGAGCACGTCGAGACCTTCATCAACGAGTTGCTCGAGCGGCACAAGCCGGCGACGGCGTCCAACAGGTACCGGGCACTTGCCAGGCTGTGCGCCTTCCTCGTTGAGGAAGGGGAGGTCACCGGCTCTCCGATGGCTCGCATGTCGCCGCCGAGCGTTCCCGAGGACCAGGTTCCGGTCATCTCCGACGACGACCTTCGCCGGTTGCTCGCCGCCGCAGACGGCAACGACTTCGATGCCCGCAGGGATACGGCGATGCTGCGGCTGCTCATCGGCACCGGCATGCGGGCCGCCGAGTTGGTCAACCTCGGCCTAAAGGACATTGACCTCGACCTCGGCGTGGCCATCGTGCTCGGCAAAGGTCGCGGGCGACGGTCATGCCCCTTCGGGACCAAGACTGCCCAGGCCCTCGATCGGTACCTCCGCGCCCGAGGTCGCCACCCAACAGCGGCATCCGACCGGCTCTGGCTCGGTCGAGCCGGGACGATGACCTACTCCGGGCTCCGCCAGATGCTCAACAGGCGAGCCAAACAAGCCGGTCTGAGCCACATCCACGCTCACCAGCTCCGTCACAGCTTCGCGTACGCGTACCTCGCCCAGGGCGGCAACGAGGGCGACCTCATGCAGCTCGCCGGTTGGCGCTCGCCGGCGATGCTCAACCGCTACGCCGCCAGCACTGCCTCTGAGCGGGCACGCGAGGCCTACCGCCGCATGGGCATCGGCGATCGCCTGTAGGCCGATCCCCCTTCGGCATTCGGCCCATCTCGATATGAAGCACCACGAGCGCGCGGCGGAACAAGGAAGGCCGATGTAACACCTCAGCCGCTTGTTGCGACGGAAGGCGCGGGGCAGGGCAGGTTGCGGGTGGCTGGCCACCGGGAGGGGTGGTGTCTCGTCGGAGCCCGTTCGTGATCGTGTTGGGCGAGGATGACCGTCGACGCCTGGAGGTGCTGGCTCGCAAGCAGACCGCTCAGCACCGCCAGGTGGTTCGCGCCCGGATCGTGTTGTCGGCTGCCGCGGGCGAGGAGAACGCCCGGACCGCTGGGCGGTTGGGGGTGGCGCTCAACGCGGTGATCAAGTGGCGGAAGCGGTTCTTCGAGGAGGGCGTGGACGGCCTGGCGGACCGGAAGCGGCCGGGCCGACGCCGGTCGTTTTCCCCCTCTGGAGGTGACGGAGGTGAAGGCGTTGGCGTGCCAGTTGCCGGCGACCAGCGGGGTCCCTCTGTCGCGCTGGAGCTGTAAGGAGCTGGCGGCTGAGCTCGTAGGCCGGGGGCTGGTCGGGTCGATCTCGCCGGCCACGGTGTAGCGGATCTTGGGCACCGACGCGATCTGCCCGTGGCGGCATCGGATGTGGATCTTCCCCCGCGACCCGGACTTCGCCACCAAGGCGGCCCGGGCGTTGGACCCCTACTACCGGGTCTTCGAGGGCCAAGCGCTCGGCGACGATGAGTACGTGATCTGCGCCGATGAGTTATGTGAAGCTTCACATACTGCAACCCAGGACACGTCGTGCCTGCACGCACCGCCGCTGCGCTATGGCCGCCCCAACGGCGCGTTCCCGTTGAGCGACGGGAACTACCTCGTCAAGATCACCGAGATCAACGGCGACTGGGTGGACGAGGTCACGCTGTCGGGCAGGGTCCTCTGGTCGACGCATCCGCCTGGCTGCGTCGCCTGCCCCTCGGACACCAACGAGGTATCCCGGGCGTCTACCTCACGGTCGACTACTCCACGCCGGGCCAGATCGTGGAGTTCGACCGGCAGGGGCGGCTGCTCTGGCGCTACGACCCCGCGAGCGGTCCGGAGGCGCTCAACCAGCCGTCGCTGTGTGAGCCGATCTCGACCATCGGTGACATCCCGTGCAAGGACGACCACAACGACCGGATGATCGTCGTCGATCTCGCACCAACCGGATCGTCTGGCAGTACGGCCACGACGGCGCCGCCGGCAGCAGGCCGGGCTACCTGGACGACCCCGACGGCGTCGACCTCGCGCCGCCCTACTCGCTGCTCATGCGCCACTCGGCGACGGTGGGGCTACCGAGCCTCACGTGCGCGCCCGGCCGGCTGAGCAGTCCGGCCGGCTGAGCAGTCCGTCAGCGCTCGCCGCGCTCGGCCGCGAGCTCCTCGAGCAGCTCCTCGCCCGACACCACCGAGTCGGCGAAGTGGTCGTGCATCCAGGCGAGATGCCGCTCGCGGCTGTCCACGATCCGGACCCGGTCCCACTCGGGGATCTGCTGTTGGCGGACGTGCTCGGCCATCAGTGCCGGATCGACCTCGAGGCCCTCGCCCGGCCGCTCCACGACGACCTCGGTCACCCGCCGCGCCTCCGGCCGGTCGTCGCCGCCCTGTCGATCGCGAGTCTCCGGAGCCACGTCAGCCCTCGTACGCGGAGTCGAGCCCGTACTTGCCGGGATTCATCACGTTGTTCGGGTCGAGCGCCAGCTTGACGGCCTTCATCACCTCGTAGCCACCTCCGAGTTCCTCAGGAACGAGGTCGACCTCGCCCTCGCGGCACGACCCGTGGCAAGCGCTGATCGAGCCGCCGTGGCGCAGCGCGATCGCGGCGATCTCCCGCTTGGCGTCGACCCACGCCGCCCACGTCTCATCGTCCCAGCCTTGCTCGAGGATCCCAACGTCGATCTCGGTCAGGTAGTCGCCGCCTGGCCGGAACGCGCCGTTGGTATAAGCGAACATCCCCCAGTCGTCGAAGATGTCGTGGCGCTCTCGCAGGGCCGAGACGACAGCGTGCCACTCCTCGCTCACGGCCGGCAGCGCCGAGTGCGTGATGGCGGCGTCCTCGCAGTGCCAGCTCATGATGGCGACCTGGCCGTCTCTCGTGCGGCCGTGGAGGGGGGTCGCGTACCGGTCGTGGCGAGAGGCCCAGTCCCCCTGGCTGACCTCGTCGCCGAGGTAGCGCCCGCCCGAGTCGAGGCCGAGTCGCAGCAGCCGCTTCGCCCCGACCCTCACCTCGTCGGCGTTCCCGTAGGAGGCGACGGCGACGACGGCCCGCACGTCGTCGGGAAGCGGGATGTAGGCTTCGTCGTCGCGCCGCAGGTAGGCAAGCTTCCACTCGTCGAACAGCACGACGCCGGCGAGCGTCGCCACGCCCGAGCGGGTGAGGTCGCCCGTCGCCCGCCAGGCAGCCGGGTAGTCCGGGTAAGCAAAGAACGCCGAGAACTCGGCCTCGGGTCGCGCGACGAGCTCGAGGGTCGCCTCGGTGACGATGCCGAGCGTGCCCTGGTGTCCCATGAATAGATGCTTCAGCTGATATCCGCTCGAGGACTTGCGGATCTTGCGTCCGCCGCCGTCGCCGACGCGGATGCGCTCGCCGGTCGGCAGCACGATCTCGAAGCTGATCACGAGGTCGCGAGTGTGGCCGTAGCGGGCGCCGATCAGCGACCAGCCGCTTGTGCCGATCCGCCCGCCGACGAGCGAGCACGGGTAGGACGCGGGATCGTCCGGGTAGATGAACCCGTGGCGGCGCAGCTCCTCGGAGAGCTTCAACATGTTGACCCCCGGCTGCACCGTCACCGTACGGTCGTCAGGGTCGATCTCGAGGATGCGGTTCATGAGCTTCATGTCGACGAGGATCCCGTGCCGAAGCGGGACGGCACCGTCGGCGAGTCCGGTCCCGCCCGCGCGAGGGACGACCGGGATCCGCGCCCGGTTGGCGAGCCTCACCACCTCCCTCACCTGTTCGGCGGAGGTGGGCAGAACGACGGCGTCGGGGATGAACTCCTCCCAGCGGTGGACCGGGAAGGGAGCCGGGACCCGGGCTCGGTTGAAGCGGGCCGAGCGCCCCGTGAACACATGCTCGGTGCCGCAGATGGCGACGAGCTCGTCGATCACGCCGCCGTCAAGGGAGGTGAGCGCCATCTCAGACCTCGAGTCCTGCAGCCTCGGCGACGATCTCGAGCAGGTCCAACACTTCGATCCCGCTCGCCTCGCCCTCGGCGCTGAGCGGGCGCTCTGACCACGGGCAGGCTGAGACGAGCGTGTCGGCGCCGACGCCGGCAGCTGCCTCGACGCGCCGTCGGCTGATCGCCGCGGTGATCTCAGGCCGCTCGATCGACAGGCCGGCCCCGGCGCCCGAGCAGTAGGACCACTGCGTGACCGGGTCGACGTCGATGAAGCGGATGCCGGGGATCGCCCGCAGCAGCTCGCGTGGCGAGCGGTGCACGCCGAGCCGCTTGCTCAGCCGGCAGGGGTCGTGGTAGGTGACCGTCCGCTCGACCGGCACGTCGAGGCGAACCCGTCCCTCGGCGACCAGGTTGGCGACGAGGTCGATGACGAGGACGATCTCGAAGTCGAAGTCCTTGCTGACGACCCTTGGGTAGACGTCGACGAAGGTCAGGTAGTCGTGGGGGTCGAGGCAGAGGATGCGCCGGGCTCCCGCGTTCCGCCAGTCGCGCACGTTGTGCTCGGCCATCGCCAGTCCGACGTCCGTGTAGCCCATCTCGTAGGCGGGCCCGCCGCAGCACCACTGCTCTCGCATGAGGCCGAACTCGACGCCCGCCGACTTGAGCAGCAACGCCGCGGCCCGCGGCACTGAGGTGCGGTAGAACGCCGCCTCGCAATCGCAGAAGAGCACCGTCTCGCCACCGACAGGCAGGTCGAGCCCGACCGCCCACCTGCGGACCTTGTCCTGCGAGCAGGGCTGGTTCCCGAGCACCGGCTCGTTTCCCCAGCGCGCCGTCAGGTTGTTCCAGCGCTTCCAGCGCGGCTGGTGGATCCCGCTCTGCACGGCGAGGGTCCGCATCGCCTTCACCACCTCGACGGTCCGCTGGCGGAAGCGGTAGAAGTCGCCGACGAAGAGCGTGTTCGGGCAGCGCAGCTCGCAGGCGCCGCACATCGTGCAATAGACGTAGTCCTCGGCCACGTCATCGATCCCGAGATGGCCACGCTCCATCGCCACGACGTTGGCGTGGAAAGCCGTCGGAGAGTGGACCTCGTCTCGCGTGACCTGCACGACAGGACAGACCTCCCGGCAGAACTTGTGCCCGGAGCTGAAGCAGTTGTACGCGGCCTCGCGCCACTCCGCGACCAGGTCGCTGCTCGCCGGCGAGTGACCGGCTCCATTACCTGCACCGCCGCTGAAGGACACGTCTGTCTCGGTCACCACGCTCGCCTTCCTGCTATGGTTGGGGGCCAACTCAACATATAAGGTTGAACGTTAGATGTCAACACTGGAGCCCGGCCCGTTGAGCGGTCACCTTCGAAGGTCTTCGTTCGAGGCGGCACAAGACCACGTGCTCGCGTCGGCAGAGGACGACCCGCTCGGGACTGCTCGCGCCGCGCTACTCTCGCGCATCGGCGGAGAGACGCTCGTCGAGGTGGCGGTGCGGCGTCTCGGCGAGGCGATCGGGCTCGGACTGCTCGAGGTGGGCGAGCGGCTGCCTCCGGAGGCAGAGCTCGCCGAACGGCTCGGGCTGGCGACGATGACCCTGCGCGAGGCGCTTGCCATCCTCCGGCGCGCCGGCTATCTCGAGACCAGACGGGGACGGGGCGGAGGCACCTTCGTGCGCCGGGCGGTGCCACCGCCGACGAGCGCCGAGGCGCGCCACCGCCTTGAGCGCCTTACCGTCGACCACCTGCGCGACCTGTGCGAGTTTCGCGTCGTGATCGAGGGCGCGGCCGCGGCGCGTGCAGCCGAGCGAGCCGGCGACGCGGAGTTCGCCGAGCTACGCAGCCTCGTGCGCCGCATGGACCGCCCACGCTCGTACGCCGAGTTCCGCCGCGCCGACAGCCGTTTCCACCTGCTCCTCGCGAGCGCGGCGCGTTCCCCCCATCTCGCCGCTGCCGAGGCGTCGATCCAGTCGGAGCTGCGCGACCTGCTCGCCCTCATCCCCCATCCAGCGGCGGCGCTTCGAGTCTCGAACGGCCAGCACGCGACGATCACCGAGGCGATCGCGCTGCGAGACGCCCACCTCGCTCGCAGCGCCACTGAGCGGCATGTCGTGGGCACCGGCGACTTCCTCATCGGGCTTCGGCTCGGCAAGCTCGGTGGACGATGAGCGGGCCGGGTCGCAGGCCGCTCGTCGGCATCTCGCTCGGCTACCGCGACTTCGACGACTACCTTGCGGTCGGGTTTCATCGCCCGATCGTGCGCGCTGGCGGCGTCGCCGTGACGATCCCTCGTCTCGAGGAGGGCCTTCAGGACATCCTCGAGCGCTGCGACGGCCTCATGCTGGCCGGCGGCCACGACATCTCCCCTGAGCACTATCGGCAACGTCCCCATGCGCTGCTCGGCAAGACCGACCCCCACCGCGACCGGTTCGAGCTCGACCTCGTTCGGCGGGCGATCGATCAACGCATTCCGGTAATCGGCGTCTGCCGGGGGATCCAGGTCCTCAACGTCGCCTTTGGCGGCACGTTAGTTCAGGACGTGAGCCTCGTCCCGGAGTGGGCCGACCACCCGAGCGACCCAACCTGGAGCATCTGGAGGACGGTCGAGCGGGCGTCGCTGGAGGACGGCGAGCTGCCGGCCCACCCGCGTCATCCGATCGAGATCGAGCACGGCAGCCTTCTTCACGCCGCGCTCGGCACGACCCGAACCGATGTGAGCAGCTTCCACCACCAGGCGGTCGACACGGTGGCTGCCGGCCTTCGCGTCACGGCGCGCGCTCCCGACGGGCTCGTCGAGGCCCTCGAGGCCGAGGGCAGCTTCGTGCTCGGCATGCAGTGCGAGCTGCACGAGGACTGGCGCGTCCGGCCCGAGCTGCTCGCCGTGTTCGAGAGCTTCGTCGCCGCGGCGGCCGGCCGTGCTGCCCGGCGACGGGCACCCGAGAGGACGCGGGCCTGAGCGCGTCTTGACCGTCCCGTCGGCGCCGGCTGCACGCCGCCGCGGCGGCCGGAAGCCCTCCGGCGGTGGCCGGTGCTGGAGGAGCTCGGGATGACCCCCTTGTCGTAGCGGGACTCGTGGACGCGTTGGCGTTCGTGGTCAAGGTGGAAGTGCCAGTAGTCGTCGAAGTCGCTGTTCGTGTGTACCGCCCGTAGCTCAGGTTGAGCTTAGTCAAGCGGCCACCCAGCAAGCGTCGACGAATGAGCTGACGCCTTCGAGCAGGGCGATCCGCGGGCCTGATTGCATCGGGGTGTAGGAGGACTCGCTGGCGAGCATGCCCAGGTAGGTGTCCCGGTCGTAGCTGGACACCAGGGAAAGGCGCTGACGGTCGGTGCCTCGAACCATCCGGACACGTCGAGCGGCTCAGCGAGGTTGCGGTCGGTGCGCGCCCACGCGGCGGCCATGTCACCGCTGCCGGCGGCGCGCTCGACGACCTCGCCGGCAGTCGGAGACATCCAGTCGCTGATCGCCGGGGTGTACTCGGACCGCATGGTGGGCCGTGGCCCAAGCGAAGGATGCCAGCCGGGCCACCGAAGCGCTAACCGGGAGGTGCCCCGGGGCAGGTGCCGACGATGGGGACCGCCGGTCCAGCGGTCAGTGAGCTGACGCCGGCTACATTCGCGCCAGCCTGCAGGCTGTCACCGTGTGCCCCGTTGGCGAGGTAGCGGTCCCAGAAGGTGAGGGTGGTCCTCGCGACGATCTGGCGGTAGACCGGCGCCTCGGGGGGGTTGGGGTCGGGGTAGGTGGCGGCCACGGCCGGGTTGACGTACGGGTCGTGGTGGCCGGCGCCGATCAGGTCGAGGTAGTACCGGGGGGCGGGTGCGGCATCGTAGATCTGCTCGCTGCAGGCCGGCGGGTTGATGGTGTCCTGGTCGCCCTGGACGACGAGCAGGGGGATGGCAGGACCTGTGCCGTAGCTGCCGCCGAACCAGGTGAGCTCCGCCCCCGAGAGCACCTCGGCGGCGACGACGCCGTTGATCCGGCAACAGCTGTTGGCAATGGCCGCGTCGGTCACATCTCCCCCGTCTGAGTGACCGGCGAGGCCGACGCGGTCCTCCACCATGCCTTGCAGGAGGGGATCGGGCGAGGCGGAGGAGCCGTCGGCGATCAACTCGGCCACGACGGCCCGCAGGTCGGCGGGGTGGTTGACGATGTCGGCCCTGTTGAGCCCGCCGGCCACGCCGGGCGACGTGAACGGGTACGACGGAGCAGCCACGACGAACCCACCGGCCGCCCAGGACGCCAGCAGGTCGCTGTAGGCCTGGGGGGCGATGGCAAAACCCTGGGAGAAGACGATGAGCGGCCATCCGCCCGGTCGCCGTCGACCTGCCGCGCCCGGGCCGCCGTGTGACGCCGGGTACCACAGCAGGGTGGGAAGGCTGCGGGCACCGTCGGTGAGGGTCAGCGATGCCGTCCCGACGGGGTACGGCGGCCGCACCTGCGGAGCCCTTCGATGCGCCGGCGTGGTGGGCGGGGTGCTCGTGTGGGACCCGACCGACGCGGCGGTTGACTGACCGGTCCCCGTTCCCGTGGGCGACAGGGACGGCCGGCTGCTCCGGCCAGCCGAAGCCCGCCCGCTACCCCCGGACGCCCATGCGACCACGGCGGCGGCCACAACCGCCACCACCAACATCACCATCGCCTCGCCCGTCCAGCGGCGGCGAGGGCGGCGGGCGGCGCGCACTCCACGCTCGACGCTTCGCATCCGGGTCTGGACGCTACCTGCTGGCCAGCCCCGGGACGGCTCACCCGCTCCGACCGGCCGCCACAGCGGTGCTAGCCCCTCAGGTGACCAGCGCCCGAGCCCAGGAGATGCCGACGGCCCGGGCGAGGGAGGCCAGGAGGGCCGCTGCCCACACCACCGGCAGTGCCCACCAAGCGACGATCCCGCCGCGGGCGAGGGCGGCGACGGCGCCGAGGCCGATCACGACGGCGGCGGCGATGCTCCAGTCGTCACCGACGATGAAGTCCCACCAGAACAGGCCAAACCCCCGGAGGGCCCGCCGGGCGGGTGCGAGCGCACCGGCGGGCGGTACCGGCGCCGATCCGGTCCCCGGGGTGGTACCCGTAGGGGCCGGCGCCGAACGCACGGACCGCAGAGCCCGGGCCACGGCCATGGCCAGCACGGCGATCGCCGGGATGAGCCAGAGCAGGCTGGCGTCGGTGCCTGGCCAGTGGGCGCCGGCGCCTTCGGCGCCCCAGAACGTGCCGAAGCTCGAGAGGAGCACGCCGACGGCGAACTTGATGGTGTTCTCCGGCACCCGGGCGAGCGGGGCCCGGACAGCGAGAGCGACGGCTACCACGGCGGCGATCGCGGTCACGGCCGCCAGCGCCGCGAGGGGTATCCGCCCGGCGTTGGCGCCGAAGGTCACGACGATGAAGACCACCTCGAGCCCCTCGAGCACCACCGCCTTGAACGACAGCGTGAAGGCGTAGGCGTCATCACCCATCGCGCCCCGGCGGCCGGCGTCGCCGCGGGCGGCGCGTGCCTCGGCGAGGTGCTTGTCATAGAGGCTGGCTTCGTCGTGGAGCGACTTGTGGCCCGACGCCCGCAGGATCGCCTTGCGGAGCCATCCGAGGCCGAAGACCAGCAACAGGCCGCCCACCACGAGACGGAGGGAGCCGAGCGGGATCGAGGAGATGGCCGGCCCGAGGGCGGCGACGACGGCGGCGAGGACGATGATCCCGGCCAGGACGCCGCGCCACGCCGAGCTCCAGCTGCGGGTCACGCCGGCGGCCAGCACGACCGTCGTAGCCTCGACCGCCTCGACGGCGCAGGCCAGGAAGGCAGCGGCGAAGAGAAGGGCTCCCGTCATTGCTTTGATTCTAACAGCCGTTAGATCTATTCAGTAACGGATCCATGGGAGCCGCGCTCGGCCGCCCACACCCCGTCGACGATCCCGTAAGCGATAGCAGCCTCGCTGTCCAGCCAGCGACCGGCAGCGAGATCGGCCTCGACGTGCTCCTGAGGCCGTCCGGTGGTCCGGGCGAGCACGCCCGCGATGCGGGCCGACTGCCGGACATGGTGCTCGGCCCAGGCCTGGAGCTGCGCTGCCCGGCCGCCGGCGGTCACGTCGGATTCGCACAGGCGGAAGTGGGCGTGGGGCGCGGCCCGTCGCCGCCGGCCGGCGGCGACCACGGCCACCGCCGAACCCTCCGCCCGCCCCACGCAGATGGTGTCGACGGGCACGCCGAGCAATTCGATGGTGTCGACGACGGTGAGGCCGGCGTGGACGGGGCCACCGGAGCTGTCCACGTACAGGGTCACGGCGTCGTCGCCCCCGCCGTCCAGGTACATGAGCCGGCTGCACACCTCGCCGGCGATCGCCTCGTCGAGCGGCCCCCGCAACTGCAGTATCCGGCGCTCGAACAAGAAATCCTCGACGTTCCAGCGCTCCGGTCGCCAGGCGGCCACCTACCTAGTCCTCCCCCAGCTTCCAGTCGAGGACCTGGCCGAGGGCGGCGGCGTAGCGCTCGAGGGTGGACAGCCGCAGGTCGGCGGTCCCCGACTCCAGCCGGGCCACGGCTGACTGCGACGTTCCCATGCGGGCCGCCACCTCGGTCTGGGACAGGCCGAGGTGCACCCGGCGGGACACGAGCTCCTCGGTGAGCGATCGGCGCCGGCGCGCCATCTCGGCGAAACCGGGGAAGACGGGTTCGTGGCGACGCTCGGTCATCGCGCTCCCATCACTGCGATCTCATCGGTAACTGCGATCTCATCGGTAGTATATCGGCACTGCGATCTCATCGGTAGTATATCGGCAACTATACAGACGCCCGCCCTCGGAGGAAAGCCCATGTCGGTCATACCCACCGTCCTCGACCAGTCGGCGCGGGGCGACCGTGCCTACGACATCTACTCCCTGCTGCTGCGAGAGCGCATCGTGTTCCTCGGCCAGGAGGTGGACGACCAGATCGCGAACCTCCTAGTCGCCGAGATCCTCTACCTCGACGCCAACGACCCGGGCAGGGACATCTCCCTCTACATCAACTCGCCCGGCGGCCTGTCCTACGCAGGCATGGCGATCTACGACGTGATGCAGCACGTCCGCTCCGAGGTGTCGACGGTGTGCGTCGGGATGGGCATGTCGGCGGCTGCGATGATCCTCTGCGGCGGCGCGCCGGGCAAGCGGCTGGCCACGCCCAACGCCAAGATCATGATCCACCAGGGCTCGGCAGGAGCGCGGGGAGCGCCGCGCGACATGGAGATCCACCTGCGCGAGGTGCTCGCCACGACCCGCCGCATGGCGGAGATCATCGCCCACCACTCGGGCCAGCCGATCGAGCGAGTCGAGCGGGACATCGACCGCGACTACTTCCTAACCGCCGGGGAGGCAAAGGACTACGGGCTCATCGACCAGGTCATCACACCGCAGCGTGGGGTGGCGGCGGGGGCCCCTGTCGCACCCGAGCTCGCTGGCATCGGCTGACCGGGTGACGACCGGTGGCGCCGCCGGCCCGGGTACGCTCGCCGGCCATGACGGCCGCCCTCCCGTGGACGCGAGCCAGGGTGGCAGCGCGCACCGATCACACCTTGTTGAAGCCGGAGGCGACGGTCGCCGACGTCGGGCGGTTGTGCGCCGAGGCCCGTGAACTGCAGGTGTTCGCCGTGTGTGTGTCCCCAACACTGGTCGCCACGGCCGTCGAGGCCGTAGCCGGCAGCGGCATAGCGGTGGCGAGCGTCGTCGGCTTCCCGGCCGGGGCCCACCACCCTGAGGTGAAGGCAGCGGAAGCGTCGCGAGCCGTCGCCGACGGGGCCAGCGAGATCGACATGGTGATCGATCTCGGCCGGGCCGCCGCCGGGCGCTGGGACGCCGTGCAGGCGGACATCGCCGCCTTGCGGTGCCGGGCCGACCGGCCGGTGCTGTTGAAGGTGATCATCGAGGCCAGCCTGTGGGACGCCGACGGGATCGTGGCTGCCTGCCGGGCGGCAGAGAACGCCGGTGCCGATTTCGTAAAAACTTCGACGGGTTTCCACCCGACCGGAGGGGCGACGCTAGAGGCGGTGCGCACGATGGCCGGCGCGGTCGGGACGCGCCTCGGCGTCAAGGCGTCCGGGGGGATCGCAACGGCGGCCGATGCGGTGGCGCTCCTCGACGCAGGCGCCACCCGCCTCGGCATGTCCCGCACCGCCGCCGTCCTCGCCGACCTGCCCCCAGGTGACGAGCGGGGCTAACCAACTGGGGCCAACTGGGGCTAACTGACAATGGCCTGCTGGTGGATCACTCGGGCATGCCGAGCGGCCGGGGTGGCCAGGCCGACCAGAGCTGCCCACAATGCGCTCGCCGCTGCGAGGTGGAGATCCTGGGCGCTGGGAGGAGCGCCCGTGGTGGCCACGATGCCTCCCAGGGCGGCGGTCAGGGCGAGCAGCGCGGCAACCGCAACAGCCAGGAGCCGGTCCAATGGCGTCGCTACCGGCGATCTCCATGTCCTCCAGGTCGCCGCGACGACGGCGACGCCACCAAGTAGGCCGAGGGTGCGATGCAGGTACTGCAGTGCCACCAGGCGGGCGGGAGCGCTGCTGGCTCGGCACAGCGGCCAGGTGGGGCATGCCCGACTCGCTCCGTCGTGAAGGACCAGCATCCCGCTCACCGCCAGCGCGAACACGGCGACGACGGCGACCGCACCTATCCGGCCGGCGGGGACCGCCTCGCGCCCGGCGCCCGGCACGCTCTCGTAGGCGGGCGCTCGCCACACCCTGAAGGCGGTCACGGTGATCGCCCCGAGCAGCAGCCAGGCGCCTGCGAGGTGCAGGGCCACGGTCCACCCGGCGTTGTGTGCGAACACGGTGATGGCGCCGAGGGCGATCTGCACCCCGATAAGGCCCGCGGAGGCTGCAGCAGCCCGCAGGACGAGGGGGTGGCGTCGCTGTCGACGCCACGCCGCCACGAACGTGGCGGCGACGAGGATCGTCACCACCACGGCGAGGTATCGGTGGGATTGTTCGAGCAGAGCGTGGTAGGAGCCCACCAGGCCGAGGTGGCCGTTGCAAAGCGGCCAGCTCCGGCAACCCATGCCCGAGTCGGTGACTCGGACGGTGTCGCCGAGGACGACGAGGAGGTAGGCCGATGCCAAGGTGAGCCCGCTCAGGGCGCGCAGCCCCTGACCCTGCTTCGATCCGACCCCGGCAGGAGGGACGCAGGAACCTCGGGTGGTGGTCGTAGTGGGCAGGTCGGGACGGTCCATGGAGGAGTCATCTCAGGAGGCTCGACACCCTAGCCCGAGTCTCCAGTGCATGACTAAACGTATGCTCTCCAACCTCGAGTGCTTGCCAGTGGCGTTGCCGGTGGAGCCGCCCCTCCCACCAGGATCTCGCGGCAGAGGATCGGGGGTCTGGAGCACGGGCGGTACGCGAACGCCCGCTAACCGGGGGGCTAGGGTTCGGCCGGTGCTCGTCTTGACCACGTACGTAGATCCCAGGTCCGAGCAATTCCAGGCCAACCGGGCGGCGATGCTGGCGAAGCTGGCGGAGATCGACCAGCTCCAAGCCGTGGCCCGAGCCGGCGGAGGCGAGAAGTACGTCGCCCGGCACCACGCCCGCGGCAAGCTGCTCGCCCGGGAGCGCATCGAGCTGCTGGTTGACCCCGAGGCCCCGTTCCTCGAGCTGTCCACGCTGGCGGGGTGGGGCACCGACTACGTCGTGGGCGGCAGCGTCGTCACCGGGCTCGGCGTCGTCTCCGGGGTCGAGTGCATCCTGATCGCGCACGACTCCACGGTGCGGGGCGGTGCGTCCAACCCCTACACATGGAAGAAGGTGCTGCGGGCGCTCGACATCAGCCGGGAAAACCGGCTGCCGCTCGTCAACCTCGTCGAGTCGGGTGGAGCCGACCTGCCCGCCCAGGCCGAGATCTTCATCCCGGCGGGACGGTTGTTCCACGACCTCACCCGGCTTTCGGGGCTGGGCATCCCGACCGTGGCGCTCGTCTTCGGGAGCTCGACTGCGGGTGGCGCCTACGTGCCGGGCATGTGCGACTACGCGGTGATGGTGAAGCAACGGGCCAAGGTCTTCCTGGGCGGGCCGCCGCTGGTGAAGATGGCCACCGGGGAGGAGAGTGACGACGAAGAGCTGGGCGGCGCCGAGATGCACTCGCGGGTGTCGGGGTTATCGGACTACCTCGCCCAGGACGAGTATGACTGCCTGCGGATCGGTCGCGACATCGTGGCCCACCTCAACTGGCTCAAGCTCGGCCCTGGCCCAAGCGAGCCGGCCGAGGAGCCGCTCTACGACCCCGCCGATCTGCTCGGCATCGTCCCCGTCGACCTCAAAGTCCCATTCGACCCTCGCGAGGTTCTCGCCAGGGTGGTCGACGGCTCTCGATTCGAGGAGTACAAACCGCTGTACGGTGACAGCCTGGTCACAGGGTGGGCCTCGATCCACGGTTACCCCGTGGGCGTGCTGGCCAACCACCGAGGGGTGCTGTTCAACGAGGAGTCCCAGAAGGCGACTGAGTTTATCATGCTCTGCAACCAGGTCGACACTCCGCTGGTGTTCATGCAGAACACCACTGGCTACATGGTGGGTAAGACCTACGAGCAGCGGGGCATCATCAAAGACGGTGCCAAGATGATCAACGCGGTCACCAACAGCACCGTGCCGCACGTCACGTTGAACGTCGGCGCCTCGTACGGAGCAGGGAATTACGGCATGTGTGGGCGGGCGTACGATCCGCGCTTCCTGTTCTCCTGGCCCAACTGCAAGTCAGCGGTCATGGGTCCCCAACAGCTCGCAGGGGTGCTGTCGATCGTGGCTCGCCAGGCGGCCGCGGCCGCCGGCAAGCCCTTCGATGAGGGGGCCGACGCGGTCCAGCGTCAGTACGTGGAAGACCAGATCGAACGAGAGTCGCTCGCCCTCGCCAACACGTCTCGCGTGTACGACGACGGCATCTTCGACCCCCGGGACACCCGCACGCTCCTCGGCATGGCCCTATCCGCTGTGCATTCGAACGTCATCGAGGGCCAGCGCGGGTGGGGCGTGTTCCGGATGTAGGAGAAAGAACAGTGGCACGCATCCAGAAGCTCCTGGTGGCCAACCGCGGCGAGATCGCCGGCCGCGTGTTCCGCACTTGCCGGGACATGGGAATCGCCACCGTGGCGGTGTGCTCCGATCCTGACCGGCGCGCACCGTTCGTGCGTGAAGCCGATGAGGTCGTCGCGCTCGGTGGAGCCACCCCGGCTGAATCGTACCTGCGGGCGGACGCCATTGTGGAGGCAGCGGTGCGTACCGGCGCCGATGCCGTGCACCCGGGCTACGGGTTCCTCTCCGAGAACGCCGAGTTCGTCCGCCGGTGCGAGCAGGCCGGTCTCGTGTTCGTCGGCCCATCCGCCGACACGGTCGAGGCAATGGGCTCGAAACTGACGGCCAAGGCCATCATGCAGAGGGCGGGTGTGCCGGTGCTGCCCTCCGTCGATGCGACGGACCTGGTCGGCGACGACCTGCTGGCCGGGGCCCAATCGGTGGGCTGGCCGGTTCTGGTGAAGGCGTCGTACGGCGGCGGGGGGCGGGGCATGCGCATCGTCCGGGACCCCGCAACCCTGACTCAGGCGGTGGCCGGCGCCCGGCGTGAAGCGGCATCCGCCTTCGGCAACGACACGGTGTTCCTCGAGCGCTACGTCGAGGCGCCCCGCCACGTCGAGATCCAGATATTTGGCGACCGGCACGGCCACGTCATCCATCTCTTCGAGCGGGAGTGCTCGATCCAGCGCCGCCACCAGAAGGTCCTCGAGGAGGCGCCGTCGGTCGTCACCGGCAGCGGGATGCGGGAGGAGATGGGCGCCACCGCGGTCGCGGCCGGCGAGGCCATCGGCTACGTGGGAGCGGGCACCGTCGAGTTCCTGCTCAGCCCCGACGGAGGGTTCTACTTCCTGGAGGTCAACACCCGCCTGCAGGTCGAGCATCCGGTCACCGAGTGCGTCACCGGGCTCGACCTGGTCCGTCTGCAGTTGCTCGTCGCCCAGGGCGAGCCGCTGCCGGACGATGTCACCGCTGCACGCCTGACCGGGCACGCCATCGAAGTGCGGCTCTACGCTGAGGACCCGGAGAACGGCTACCGCCCCACCACTGGAACGCTTTGCCGGTTCACAGCCCCTGCCCTCCCGGGCGTGCGGCTCGACAGCGGCGTGGAAACCGGCTCGGTGGTCAGCGTCAACTACGACCCGATGCTGGCCAAGGTGATCGTCCACGCCCCTACGAGAGCCGAGGCGGCCCAACGGCTGGCGGCAGCCCTCACCGGCATGCGCATCCACGGGGTGACGACCAACCGCGACTTCCTCGTCGGCGTCCTGCGCGATCCCGAGTTCCTCGCCGGCCGCACCGACACCCATTTCCTTGACCGCCACGATCCGGCCGACCTGGCCGCCGCGGCGCGGGGTCCGGACATCGACCGGCAGCATGCCTTGGCCGCCACGTTGGCACTGGCTGCCGGTCGCCGGGCGTCCGCGCCGGTGCTGGGCGGCTTGCCGGTTGGCTGGCGCAACAACCCGTCGCAACTCCAACCGGCGGTGTTCGAGCATCCGGCCGGCACCATCGAAGTGGGCTACCGCCTCGGTCGCGACCCGGTCATCGAAGTGGACGGCGAGCGGCTCGCCGTCGAAGTCGTTGACGCCTCGCCTGACGCTGTCGAGCTCATGGTGGCCGGGGTACAGCGCCGCTACGAGGTGCACGTCGTAGCGGGCGTCGCCTACGTGGACAGCCCCCTCGGCTCGTCCGGGCTCGGGATCGTGGATCGCCTGCCGCAACCGGCCGCCCAGGTTGTCCCGGGCTCGCTGCTTGCACCCATGCCTGGGACCATCGTGCGGGTTGCGGCCGGCATCGGCGTCGCGGTGCAGACCGGCGATCCGCTTGTCGTGATGGAGGCTATGAAGATGGAGCACGTCATCGCCGCCTCCTCCGCCGGGGTTGTCGCAGACGTCCGCGTGCAGGTCGGACAGGCGGTGAACGCAGGGGAGGTGCTGGTCGTCATCGCACAGGAGGAGAGCAGGGACGCCTGACGAGGTTCCCAGGAAGGGTGCTGGCTCTTCGCGAGAAGCTGGCACCCGGTGTGGAAGGATCGCTGACTGTAGGAGGGGAAACCGTGCCCAGCATGGCGATGATCTCTGACGACCTGGCGGCGGAGCACGCCGAGCTGGACGCGGTCGTGGCCGAGCTGGACGAAGGCGGCTGGCATCGACCGACACCGGCGCAGGGATGGGCGGTGCGCGACCAGATCAGCCACCTGGCTTTCTTCGACGGGACCGCCACCACTGCGGCCTGTGACCCCGAGCGCTTCCGTGCCGGCGTGGGGGATGCACTCGCCGATCTGGACGCGCTCGTCGCCAGTTCCGTACAGGCCGGTCGGGCGATGACGCACGGGGAACTGCTCGGCTGGTGGCGCGAGGCCCGGGTCGGGATGCTCGACGCCTTCCGTCAGCTCGATCCGGCTGCTCGCCTGCCCTGGTATGGACCGGGCATGAGCGCCGCGTCGTTCGCGACTGCCCGGCTCATGGAAACCTGGGCACACGGCCAGGATGTCGTCGACGCTCTCGGGATCTGCCGGGCCCCAACCGATCGGCTCCGCCATGTGGCCCACATCGGGGTCCGGGCCCTGCCCAACAGCTTCCAGGCCCGCGGGCTGGCCGTGCCCGCCGCGCCCGTCCGGGTCGAGCTGGCATCCCCGTCGGGGACAGCCTGGACCTGGGGCGACGCCGGCGCGCGGAACGTGGTGCGGGGCAGCGCCGTTGACTTCTGCCTGGTGGTGACCCAGCGCCGGCATCTCGCCGACACCGACCTCACCATGCAAGGACCGGCGGCCGAGGCGTGGCTGCCGATCGCGCAGGCGTTCGCCGGCCCTCCTGGCGCCGGGCGACGGCCGGGCCAGTTCCAAAGGAGGTGTGGTGCCTGAACCCGGTGCTCCGCTGCGCATCGCCAACTGCTCCGGCTTCTACGGCGACCGGCTGGCCGCTGCCCGCGAGATGGTGGAGGGCGGGCCGATCGACGTGTTGACCGGGGACTACCTCGCCGAGCTCACCATGATGATCCTGTGGCGGGCCCGGCGGAGGGACCCGACGGCCGGCTATGCCGTGACGTTCTTGCACCAGCTGGAGGAGGTGCTGGGCACCTGCCTCGAGCGGGGTATCAGGATCGTCGCGAATGCGGGGGGTCTCAACCCGGCAGGACTGGCAGCCGAAGTGCGGGCGTTAGCCGACCGCCTCGGCCTCACTGCTCGGGTCGCCCACGTGGAGGGCGACGACCTGCTGGGCCGGATCGAGGAGTTGCAGGCCGCCGGCCACCTGTTCGCGCACCTCGACCGCGGTGTCCCGCTGGCCGAGGCGGGGGTGAAGCCGGTGAGCGCGAATGCCTACCTCGGCGGGTGGGGCATCGCCGAAGCACTTGCCGCTGGCGCCGACGTGGTGGTCTGCCCGCGGGTCACCGACGCCTCCCTCGTCGTGGGCCCGGCCGCCTGGCACTTCGGGTGGCGCCGCGACGACTGGGACGCTCTGGCCGGTGCTGTGGTGGCGGGCCACATCATCGAGTGCGGCCCCCAGGCCACGGGCGGCAACTACGCGTTCTTCAAGGAGATCGCCGACAGCCGCTACCCGGGGTTTCCCCTCGCCGAGGTGTACGCCGACGGCAGCTCGGTGATCACCAAGCATCCCGGCACGGGCGGCGCCGTCTCGGTGGGCACCGTGACGGCGCAGCTGCTCTACGAGATCGGCGGTCCCCGCTACGCCAACCCGGACGCGGTGGCCCGCTTCGACGCGATCCGGCTGACCCAGGAGGGAGCCGACCGAGTGGCGGTCAGCGGAGTTCGCGGCGAGCCCGCTCCGGCTGAGGTGAAGGTGTGCATCAACTACGTCGGTGGCTACCGGAACGCGATGACGTTCGTGCTCACCGGACTAGACATCGACGCCAAGGCAGCCCGCGCCGAGCAGATGCTGTTCGACCTGCTGGGCGGGCGGGACCGCTTCGACTCCGTCGACGTGCGTCTCACCCGGGCCGACCAGCCCGACGCGCCGAGCAACGAACTGGCCAGCGCCCAGCTCCGGGTCACGGTGAAAGACACTGACCCCCACACGGTCGGCCGGGCGTTCTCCAACGCGGTCATCGAGCTTGCGCTGGCCAGTTACCCCGGGTGCTACACGACGACCCCACCGAGCGGTGAAGTCCCCTACGGGGTGTACTGGCCCACGCTCGTGCCCGCCGACGAGGTGGCGCATACCGTGGTGCTTCCTGACGGAACCCGCCGCACCATCCCGCCCACAGCGCCATCACCGGCAGCCATCGTGGAGCCGCTCCCACCGCCGATCCCCGCCGTTGCCTTCACACCCACCACACGCGTCCCGCTGGGCACGGTCATCGGCGCCCGGTCCGGTGACAAAGGTGGCAACGCCAACGTCGGGCTGTGGGCGCGCAGCGAGGCTGGCTACGGCTGGCTCGCCGCGCATCTGACCGTTGAGCGGTTTCGCCAGCTCGTGCCAGAAGCGGCCGACCTGCCGGTGCAGCGCTACGAACTGCCCAACCTGCGGGCGTTGAACTTCGTGGTCAGCGGCCTGCTCGGCGAGGGCGTCGCCTCGTCGGTGAGGCCGGACCCTCAGGCGAAGAGCCTCGGCGAGTACATCCGGTCGCGGCTGGTCGACCTGCCTGACGCCCTTCTGCCCGACGCACCATCGGAGGTTTCCGCATGACCATCGCCCGCACCCCTCGTACCCTGCCGGCCGACGACGTCGACCGATCAGCAAACTTGATCCGGCGGATCAACGTCGGCGACACCCTGACGCGCACGGCAGCACGCGTGCCGTCGCTGCTCGCTGTCGTCGATGGCACGCGCCGGGTGGACTACCGGACGCTGAACGACCAGGTGAACCGGCTCTCGAACGCGCTCGCAGGGTCCGGCTACCGCCGTGGCGACGCTCTCGCGCTCGTGAGCGGCAACAGCCTCGAGTTCCTGCTCACCTACTACGCGTGCGCCAAGCTCGGCGTCGTCTGCGTGCCGATCAACCTCGGGTGGCGCCCGACCGAGATCGCGTATGTGCTCCGGCACTCGCAGGCCCGGGGCGTTGTGGTGGAAGCCCAGTTCGTCGCCACCCTCGCTGCGGCGCTCGCCGAGGCCCCCGCGGTGCGGGACATCATCGTGGCGCCCGGCACCGGAGCTGGCGCGGAGCCGTCCCTGCCCGACCGCCGCTGGTGTGCCATAGAGCAACTCTGCGCGGAGGGGACGGGCACCGAACCCGACGCGTACGTCGACGACCGAGACCCCGTCAGCTACCTCTACACGAGCGGCACCACCTCGGCCCCCAAGGGGGTGGCGAGTAGTCACGCCGCCGTGTACGTGGAGTCACTCACCGCCGCTCTGGAGTTCCGCTTCACCGCCGCGGACCGCACCGCTGCGGTGATGCCCCTGTTCCACACGGCCGAGCTCAATGGCGTCGTCACCGGGCTCGTGATCGTCGGTGGCACTGTCGTGCTCATGCGAGCCTTCGACCCCGCTGCCCTGCTCGAGCTCATCGAGAGCGAGCACATCACCCACATCTTCGGCCTGCCGATGATGTACCGGGCCATGCTCGACCACCCCGACGTGGCCCGGCGTGACCTGTCGAGCCTGCGGCGGGCCATGTACGCCATGGCGCCCATGCCCGACGCCGACCTGCGCCGAGCGATCGAAGTGTTCGGATGCGAGTTCTGCCTCGGGTTCGGTCAGACGGAGATGGCCCCATTGACCTCTGTCTTCCAGCCCGAGCACCAGCTGACCCACACCGGCTCGGTCGGAACGCCGGTCTTCAACGTGCAGGTGGGCGTCATGGACGACAACGGTGCCCTGCTGCCGCCGGAACGCAGCGGGGAGATCGTCTACCGAGGCCCGCACGCGATGCAGGGCTACCTGCACGACCCGGAGGCGACCGCCGAGGCCTTCGCCCACGGCTGGTTCCATTCCGGCGACGTGGGCCATTTCGACGGCGACGGCGTGCTGTGGTTCGAGGACCGCAAGAAGGATGTCATCAAGACGGGCGGAGAGAACGTTGCTTCCATCGAGGTGGAGAGGGTCCTGTACGAGACCGAGCCCCGCATCCAGGAGGTCGTCGTCGTCGGCCTTCCCCACCCGCGGTGGGGCGAAGCGATCACGGCCGTGGTGGTCCCCCGTCCCGGGCAGGCCCTCACCGAGGCTGAGGTGCTGGGCGCGGCCCGCCAGCAGTTGGCTGGCTTCAAAGTGCCGAAGGCCGTCATCGTCACAGACGACCTGCCCCGGACGTCGACTGGCAAGGTGCAAAAGAACGTGCTGCGCGAGCGCTTCCACGACTGGTTCGATGCTCCCTGACCGCCACGAACCCCCGGTCAGTAGGACTTGGGCAGTCCGAGCGAGTGCTGAGCCACGAAGTTGAGGATCATTTCGCGGCTTACAGGGGCGATGCGCAGCAGGCGCGCTGTGCCCCACATGGTCGCGAGGCCGTACTCGCTGGCCATGCCGTTGCCTCCGTGTGTCTGGATGGCCTGGTCGAGGCAGGCGATGGCGGCCTCTGCCGCGGCATACTTGGCCATGTTGGCGGCCTCGCCGGCATCGAGCCCCTCGTCGTAGAGCCAGGCTGCCTTCTGGGTGAGCAGCCGGGCTGCCTCGGCCTCTATCAGCGTCTTGGCCAGCGGGTGGGAGAGGCCCTGATGGGTCCCGATCGGAGCGTTCCACACGCGGCGTTCGTTGGCATAGGTCGCGGCCTTGCCGAGCGCGTAGCGGGCGATTCCGTTGGAGATCGCCGCGCCGAGGATCCGCTCCGGGTTGAGCCCGAAGAAGACCTGCTGCAGCCCCGCGTGCTCGGTGCCGATGAGGTTGTCGGACGGCACCTCCACACCGTCGAAGAAGAGGGTGTACTGCTTCTCGGGTGCCACGATCTCTACCGGGATGACGGTTCGCTCTAGACCGGGAGCGTCGGTCGGAACGACCAGGAGCGACAGCCTGCCCCTGCCAGTCACCTCGTCGACGCCGGTACGGGCGACCACCAGGATGGCCTCGGCCTCGTCCACGCCTGAGATGTAGTACTTCGTGCCCCGGAGGCGGTAGACGTCGCCGTCGCGGCTGGCCACGGTCGAAAGGTGGTGCGAGTTGGAGCCAGCGTCCGGCTCGGTGATGGCGAACGCCATCTTCAGTTCGCCGGTCGCCATCCGTGGCAGCCAGCGCTGTTTCTGGTCCTCCGTGCCGAACCGGACGATGATGCTGGCGCAGATGGCCGGCGACACCACGATGAGCAACAGCGGGCAGCCGGCCGCCGCCAGCTCCTCGGCCACGATGGCTAGTTCGCTGATCCCCTTGCCGCCGCCGCCGTGTCCCTCAGGGATGTTCACCCCCAGGTAACCGTTGCGCCCAACCTCGTTCCACAGCTCGGTCGACCGCTCGCCGGCTCGCGCCTTGGCGACGAAGTACTCGTGCCCAAACCCGCTCGCTATCTTCGCTACGGACTGGCGCAGCATCGCCTGCTCAGGCGACTCGATGAAGTCCATGAAGTCCCTCCACCCGCTTGCCGGCTCGTGTGAACGGAGGCTAACAGCCGGCAGCTGCCCGGCAACAGCGCTGCGGGCGGGCGCGCTGATGAGGGTCGGCTCAGCAGGCCGGGTCGAGCAGCACGCGTTGCGCGCCGTGGACCAGCGAGTCGCGACCTGCTAGACCTCGCGCAGGGCAGCGAACCCCGGTTTGATCACCCCGTCGATGAGCGCCAGCCGGTCGTCGAACGGCCAGAATGCGCTCTTCATTGCGTTGATCGTCAACCATTCGATGTCCGCCCACCGCCAGCCGAACGTGGCGCTGCAGCGGGCCAGCTCCGACGACAGCGTCACGCCGCTCATGAGCCGGTTGTCGGTGTTGACCGTCACCCGGAACCGCAGCCGGCGGAGCAGGCCGATCGGGTGCTCGGGAAGTGAGGCGACCACCCCGGTGTGGACGTTGGACGTCGGGCACACCTCGAGGGGGATGCGCAGGTCGCGCACGTAGCTCGCCAGCGAACCGAGCTTCACCGACCCGTCCGGGTCGACGGTGATGTCGTCGGTGATCCGCACCCCGTGGCCGAGGCGCTCGGCGTTGCACCACTGCAGCGCCTCCCAGATGGATGGCAGGCCAAAGGCCTCGCCGGCGTGGAGCGTGGCGTGGAAGTTGGCCCGTTGCACGAGCTGGAAGGCGTCGAGGTGCTGGGTGGGGGGGTAACCCGCCTCGGGGCCGGCGACGTCGAAGCCGCACACCTCCCGGTCTCGGTACCGCACGGCCAACTCGGCGATCTGCAGCGACCGGGCAGCCTGGCGCATGGCGGTGAGCAGGGTGCGCACCACGATCGGCCGGCCCGCCTCCCTCGCCTCGCGCGTCCCAGTCGCGAAGCCGTCGAGCACCGCCTCGACCACCTCCTCCAGACCCAGGCCGCCCTCGGTGTGCAGCTCGGGGGCAAAGCGCACCTCGGCGTAGACCACCCCGTCGGCAGCGAGGTCGAGGGCGCACTCCCGCGCGACCCGCCGTAGCGCCGGCTCCGTCTGCATGACCGCGACGGTGTGGGCGAAGCCCTCGAGGTATCGGACGAGGTCCCGCTTGGGTGTCTCCGCCACGAACCACCGGGCCAGCTCGTCGGGATCGGTCGTCGGCAGCCCGCCGTAGCCGACCTCCGACGCGAGCTCGACGACCGTCGCCGGTCTCAGCCCGCCGTCGAGGTGGTCGTGGAGCAGCACCTTGGGGGCGACGAGGATCTCCTCGGGCGAGGGCATGCGAGAGGCTACGTGATGCGCTCGAGCAGCAGTGGGGCCGCGGCGGGGGCCTCGTCACCGATCTCGACCCCGCCGGCCAGGGCCGCCCGCGCCCGGTCGGCCCGGGAGGCCTCGGAGCTGTGCAGCTCGAGTAGGACGTCGCCGGCGGCGACGGCGTCACCCGGCTTGGCGAGGCACACGATGCCGGCGGCGGGGTCCACGCCGTCCCCCTTGCGGGCCCGCCCGGCGCCGAGGCGCCACGCCGCCACGCCGACCGCCCGGGCGTCGAGGCGCCGCAGCACGCCGGAGCGCTCGGCGACGACAGCCTCGACGTGCGACGGGCGGGGCAGCGCGGCAGATGGGTCCCCGCCCTGGGCGGCGACCATCCGCTCCCACGTGGCGAGGGCGCGCCCGTCGGCGAGGGCGGCCGCCGGGTCGGCGGTGCCGAGGCCGGCGGCGTCGAGCATCTCCTGCGCCAGTGCCAGGGTCACGGCACGGAGGTCGTCGGGACCGCCGCCGCGGAGGACAGCGACGGACTCCTCCACCTCGACGGCGTTGCCGACCGCCCGGCCGAGGGGCACGTCCATGGCGGTGAGGAGCGCTCGGGTCGCGACGCCGTGGTCCCGGCCGAGCCCGACCATGGTGGACGCCAGCTCCCGGGCCCGCGCCGCGTCCTGCATGAACGCCCCGCTTCCCACCTTCACGTCGAGCACCAGCGCGGCCGTGCCCTCGGCGATCTTCTTGGACATGATCGACGCCGAGATGAGCGGGATGGACTCGACGGTGGCGGTGACGTCGCGCAGGGCGTAGAGCTTGCGGTCGGCGGGGGCGAGGCCGGCGCCGGCGGCGCAGATGACGCACCCGACTTCCTCCAGCTGGGCGAGCATCTCCCCGGTGGACAGCTCGGCGCGCCAGCCGGGGATCGCCTCCATCTTGTCGAGGGTGCCGCCGGTGTGGCCGAGCCCCCGCCCCGACAGCTGCGGCACGGCGGCGCCGCAGGCGGCCACGAGCGGGGCCGCCACGAGCGAGACCTTGTCGCCCACGCCGCCGGTGGAGTGCTTGTCGACGGTGGGCCGGGAGAGATCCGAGAGATCTAGCCGCTCACCCGAGGCGATCATCGCTGCCGTCCACCGAGACAGCTCCGCCGGTGACAGGCCCCGCCAGAACACGGCCATCAGCAGGGCGGCGGCCTGCTCGTCGGGCACCTCGCCGGCGGCGTAGGCGGCGATGACCCAGTCGATCTCGGCGTCGCCGAGCCGCCCGCCGTCCCGCTTGGTGCGGATGACGTCGACGGTGTCAAACGCTGCGGTCACGGCGGGCCTCCAGCTCAGCGCCGCCAAAGGCCCCGGGCAGCAGCTCCCCGAGCCGTCGCGGCGGGGCCGACGTGCCGGCGTCGACGAGGAGCTCCGGCCCGCCGTGCTCGACCAGCAGCTGGCGGCACCGGCCGCAGGGGGCGAGGGGCTGGCCGTCGCCGGCGACGACGCTGACGGCGACGAGCCGCCCGGCGCCGGCGGCGGCCAGCGCTGAGACGAGGCCGCACTCGGCGCAGAGGGTGAGGCCGTACGAGGCGTTCTCGACGTTGCAGCCGGCGACGACGGCGCCCCCGTCGGTGAGGCCGGCGGCACCGACGCGGAGCGCCGAGTAGGGGGCGTAGGCCCGGGTGGCGACCTCGGTCGCGGCGGCTCGCAGCTCGGCCCAGTCGATGCCCACGGCCGGACACTCTATTGTCGGGCGGGTGCCGCCGGTCCTGGTGGTCGTCGGCGACGTGATGACCGACGTCGTGGCCCGCCTGCACGGCGGTTTGGTCGCCGGCGGGGACACGCCGGCGGACGTGGTGGTCCGCCCGGGCGGGTCGGCGGCGAACCTGGCGGTGGCCGCCGCGGCGGCGGGGGTCGAAGCGCACCTGTTCGCCTGCGTCGGCGACGACACCGCTGGGAAAGGCGCCGCCGTGGCGCTGCGCTCGGCCGGCGTCCGCATCCACCTCGGACGCGGGGAGGGCCCGACCGGGTCGGTCGTCGCCCTGGTCCACGAGGACGGCGGCCGCACGATGGTGAGCGACCGGGGTGCCAACCGGGAGCTGCGCCTGCCGGGCGCACTGGCCGGCGACCACCTCCACGTGTCGGGCTACGTGCTCGTCGACGCCGCCACCCGCGACGTCGGGCTGGCCGCCCTGCGGCGGGCGGCGTCCGCCGGGATGTCCACGTCGGTCGACGCTTCCCCGGGGGTGGAGGAGTGGCTCCCCGAGGCCGACTGGTGCTGCCTGAACCTGGAGGAGGCCCGGGCGCTGGCCGCCGGGCGGGAGCCCGACACCCTCCTCGACCGCTTCGCGGCGGTCGCCGTCACCCTCGGGCCGGGCGGGGCGCTGCTGGCCGAGCGGGGTCGGCCCCCGCTGCGCCGCGCCGCTCTCCCCGCACGCGTCATCGACACGACCGGGGCGGGCGACGCCTTCGCCGGCACCTGGGTCGCCCGCCGCCTCGCCGGTGACGGCGCGGAGGCGGCCGTGGACGCTGCGCTGGCCGCCGCCGCGCGGGTCGTGGAGGTGGTGGGTGCCGGCTGGCCTTAGTCACCTTGTGGCGCCGTGGTAGCCTGTGATCAGGGATCACTCTCAGGCGCGCCGGGAAGACTGGTCGGCAGAAGAGGTCGACCAGTGACTGCTTGCAGCTATCGGGCGCAGGTATGTCGTGCCATCGCCGGCGCAGACCGTTGACCGACCCTGAGACCTCGGTCGAGCCGTCCGACGAGGTGCGGGGGCAAAGCGGGCAGCAGCGGTTGCCGAGCTGGCGGTGGGAGGCGCTGCGCACCACGTTCTGGCTGGTGCCGACCATCCTCGTGCTCGTCGCCGGTCTCCTCTTCCTCCTTACGTTCGAGATCGACTGGGCCGTCTATCACAAGCACCTGACCCTGCCGTCCTGGATCGTGGCAGGCAGCGCTGACGCCGGTCGCCAGGTGCTCATCGCGATCGCCGCGGCTGTCATCACCGTCGTCGGCGTGGTGTTCTCGATCACCATCGTGGCGCTCACGCTGGCTTCACAGCAGTTCGGGCCGCGCATGATGCGCAACTTCGTCCGTGACCTCGGGAACCAGCTCACCCTCGGCATCTTCGTGTCCACGTTCGTCTACTCGATCCTGACGACCGTCGCGATCACGAACGGTCCACACGGGACGTTCGTTCCGCATCTCTCGATCACCGTCTCCGAGGCCCTGATGCTGGTCGACCTCGCGGTGCTCATCTACTTCATCCACCACATCGCGAAGTCCATCCAACTCCCCGAAGTCATCGCCAGCATCGCCCGGGACCTCTTCCGCGCGATCGACGCGGAGCTCCCCGAGACCGCGCCGGCCACGCCACCCTTGCCCGCAGGTGGCGGGAAGTCGTTGTCGGAGCTCTTGGTCCTGATCGAAGAGCACGGCGCACCGGTCGCCGCGAACGCGAGCGGCTACCTGCAGTTCGTCGGATACGCGCAGCTCGTCGAGATCGCGGCCCGGACCGACTCGGTCATCCGTCTCGAGCACAGCCCCGGTCATTTCCTCGTGGCCGGCCGACCGCTGGCGACCGTCTGGCCGCGTAGAGCTGCTGGACAGGTGGCGACCGCGCTCGCCAAGGCCCACGTGACCGGACCGCACCGTACCTTGATGCAGGACCCAGTCTTCGCGATCGACCAGCTGGTCGAGATCGCGATCCGCGCGCTGTCACCAGCGGTCAACGACACCTTCACCGCGCTCACCTGCATCGACTGGCTCTCAGCCGGGCTCAGCCGCGTCTCGACCCGGCCGCTCACCGAAGGCGTCTACCGAGACCGATCGGGGCGCGTCCGCCTGCTCGCGAACGACCCGTCGTATGCCCGCATGGTGAACCGGGCGTTCGACAAGGTCCGCCAGGCAGCGCATGGCATGCCCGCGGTGATCATCCGCATGATCGACGCGCTCGCCACGATTGCAGACGAGACCTCTTCAGCCGAGCGGCGTCGTGTCCTGCTCCGCCAGGCGGCAGCGATCGTGCGCAGTGCAAGAACATCGGTGACCGAGCCGAACGACCTCGACGATATCGAGGCCCACTACAAGCGACTGATCGGCAAGGTGGCGACGAGGGATGCGGCGTCGAGCCAGGTGCCCGGCGACGGCGCCACATGAGAGCGGACCGGCTGGCCCGGCGTCAGCCGCCGCTTCGGGAGCGGACGTCGGCCAGCAGCTCCGACATTCCCTCGGCTGCCTCCCGGCGGGCAGCCTCGAGGCCGTCGGGCCCGGGGGGAGCAGTGGCCACCTCCAGGTACACCTTGAGCTTGGGCTCGGTGCCGCTCGGGCGCAGCACCACCCGCCCGGCGTCGCCGAGCCGGATCACGACGGCGTCCGTCGCCGGCAGGCCGGCGGCGCCGTGGGCGAGGTCGACGAACCCCGTGACGGCACGGCCGGCGAGCCGGGCGGGCGGGTCGCGGCGCCACGACTCGACGATCCGGGCGAGCTCGCCGGGATCCCCCCGCTGGGTCCACTGCTTCGTGAGATGCACTCCGAGGAGGGCGGCGAGGTCGTCGAGGCGGTCCAGCAGCGAGCGTCCCTCCGCTCGCGCCCGCGCCGCCAGCTCCGCCACCACCAGGGCGGCCGTGATGCCGTCCTTGTCGGCGACGGCGTCGGTGACGGCGTAGCCCAGCGCCTCCTCGTACCCGAACAAGAGGTGGGGCGCGGCTCGAGCGACCCACTTGAACCCCGTCAGCGTCTCGCGGTATCCGATGCCGGTGGCGCGCGCCAGCTTGCCGAGCATGCTCGACGACACGATCGTCGTCGCCACGACCCGGTCGGGACCGGAGGTGCTGGCGATGCGATGGTCGCCGAGCAGGATGCCGAGCTCGTCGCCGGTGAGGACTCGCCAGCCGTCACCGCCAGGCACGGCCACGGCGAGGCGGTCGGCGTCGGGGTCGTTGGCGATCACCAGGTCGGCGCCGGCCTCGCGCGCCGTCGCCAGTGCCCGGTCGAGGGCTCCCGGCTCCTCCGGGTTGGGGAAGGTGACGGTGGAGAAGTCGGGGTCGGGGTCGGCCTGGCGGGCGACGAGCACCGGCGGGTCGAAGCCGGCCGATTCCAGCAGGCCCGGCACGACCGCTGCGCCCACACCGTGCATCGGCGTGTAGACGATCCGCAGCGCCCGCGGGCCGCCGGGGTCGACCAGGCCGAGCGCCATCGCCTGGTACGCAGCGAGCACCTCATCGTCGATCGGCTCGTCCACTGCTGCGGTCGGCAGCGAACCGACCGGCACGTCGGGTGCGGCCTCGGCCGCGCCGGCGACGGCAGCGTCGTCGGGCGGGACGATCTGGGCGCCGTCGCCGACGTAGACCTTGTAGCCGTTGTCGGCGGCCGGGTTGTGGCTGGCGGTGACCATGACGCCGGCGGCGGCGGCCAGGTGCCGGACCGCGAAGGCGGTCACAGGCGTCGGCAGCGGCCGGCCCAGCGGGTGGACCGCCACCCCCAGCGCGGCGGCCACCTCCACTGTGTCGGCGGCGAAAGCATCCGAGCCGTGCCGGGCGTCGCGGCCGACGACGAGCCCGCCGGTGGCATCCCGCTCGAGCAACCAGCGGGCGAGGCCGGCGGTGGTGCGGCGCACGACCAGGCGGTTCATGCGCGCCGGGCCGGCGCCGAGCGGCGCCCGCAGCCCGGCGGTACCGAACCGCAGCGGCTCGGCGAAGCGCTCCTCGACGCCGGCGACGTCCCCGGCGGCGACGAGCGCCCGCAGTTCGGCGCGTGTCGAGGCGTCGGGGTCGGCGGCCATCCACGCCTCGACCCGGCGGCGCAGCTCCTCGCCGGGAGCGGTCACAGCACGGCAGCGACGTCAGCAATGAGGCCGGCCAGCGACGGCGCGGCAGCCGACCCGGCGGCGAGCACCTCGTCGTGAGCGAGCGGCTCGCCGGTGACGCCGGCAGCGGCGTTGGTCACGAGCGACAGCCCGAGCACCTCGGCGCCGAGGTGCCGGGCGGCGATGGCTTCGAGAACCGTCGACATCCCCACCAGGTCGGCGCCGAGGCTGCGGAGCATCGCCACCTCGGCCGGCGTCTCGTACTGCGGACCGCGCAGGCCGGCGTAGACGCCCTCCGCCAGGTCGGGGTGCAGCTGCCGGGCGATCCCGCGCAGGCGCGCCGACCAGCAGTCGGTCAGATCGACGAAGCGGGGCGCGAAGCCGGCGGGTGGGGGCGGCCCGGAGAGCGGCGAGGCACCGGTCAGGTTGAGGTGGTCCCGGACGAGGACGGTCTGGCCGACTCGGTAGCCGGGGTCGATGCCGCCGGCGGCGTTGGTGAGGATCACGACCCGGGCGCCGGCCGCCACGGCGACGCGCACGGGATGGACCACCTCCGCCGGCGTCCGCCCCTCGTAGAGGTGCACGCGACCTAATAGCACCAGGACCCGGCGACTGGCCAGGTCGACGGATCGGGCCACGCCGTGGTGGCCGGCGACGGTCGGGCGGGCGAACCCCGCCAGGTCGGTGGTGGCCAGCTCGGCTCGCAGCTCGCCGAGTGCTCCGGCCGCCTCCTGCCAGCCGGAGCCGAGGATCACGGCGATGTCGTGACCCTCCCGCCCGGTCCGCCTGGCGAGCTGCTCGGCCGCCGCGCCGGCCGCGGCATAGGGATCGTCCATCACGGCGAGACGGTAGCGTCGGGAACCGTGAGCGGTCCCGCCATCGCTGTAAGCGAGGAGGTCCGCGCCCGGCTGGATGCCGGCGGGGCGGTCGTCGCCCTCGAGTCGACGATCGTCGCCCACGGCCTCCCGCAGCCCGACAACCTGCGCGTCGCCCGGGACCTGGAGGAGCTGGTGCGCAGCGCTGGCGCCACGCCGGCGACAGTGGCCGTGCTCGACGGCGTCGCCCGGGTGGGCCTGACCCCGGCCGAGTTGGAGCGGGTGGCCACCGACCCCGGCGTGCGCAAGCTCGCCGCCAGGGACGTCCCCGTCGCCGTGGCGACCGGGGCCAGCGGCGCCACGACTGTGTCGGCGACGGCCGTGCTCGCCGCCCGGGCGGGCGTCCGCGTGTTCGCCACGGGGGGGCTCGGTGGGGTGCACCGGGGGTGGCTCGAGTCCCGGGACGAGTCCGCCGACCTCGACGCCCTCCGCTCCACCCGGGTCACGGTGGTCTGCTCGGGGGTGAAGTCGATCCTCGACGTCGGGGCAACCCTCGAACGCCTCGAAACGCTGAACGTGACCGTCGCCGGCTACCGCACTGAAGTGTTCCCCGGCTTCTACCTGCACTCCTCCGGCCACCCGGTGGGCTGGGCGCTGCGCAGCCCCGAGGAGGTCGCTGCGGTGATGCGCGCCCAGGACACGCTTGGCCTCGCCGGGGCGCTGGTGCTGGCCAACCCGGTGCCGGAGGACGAGCAGCTGGACCCGGGCCTCCACGACCGGGCGCTCGAGGGGGCCCTCGCCGCCGCCAGGGCCGCCGGCGTCACCGGCCAGGCCCTCACTCCGTTCCTCCTCGCCCACCTCGTGGAGGCCACGGGCGGCAAGGCGCTGGCGGCCAACGTCACCGCCGTGCGCGGCAACGCCGCTCTCGCCGCCGCCGTCGCTGCCGCCGCTGCGTCCTCGGGCCCTGCCGGGCATTGACTTCCGCTGTCCCGGGAAAGCGGGTCAGAACCGCCATCACTGACGGGGGCGCAGGCCGTCGCAGACGACGCGGACCAGGCCGGTCGGCCCGGCGTGCACCGCAGCCGCGCAGACGCCCATCAGCAGGCACATGACTTCGACGACGTCGACGTCGCCTCGGACCGCCCCGGCGGCCTGAGCCTCGCGCAGCAACCGGCCGACGGCTGCCTCGAGGCGTGCCTTCACCTCCACCTTGAGCCCAGGCGCATCGGCCTGGCGCCGGCCGAGCTCCTCCAGGAGGTCTTTGTGGTCGGTGGCGAGGACGACCATCTCCGCCACGAACGTGAAGAAGGCTCCGCCGGCGTCGGCGCCGTGAGAGAGCTCGTCGACCCGCCCGAGCAGCCCGTCGATGCGGTCCACGACGATCGCCTCGAAGAGGGCATCCTTGGTGGGGAAGTGGCGGTACAGGGTGCCGACGCCGACGCCGGCCCGAGCGGCGATCCGGTCGATGGGCACCGCCAGCCCCTCCTCTGCGAAGGCCGCAGCGGCCGCGTCGAGGATCCGCTGGCGGTTGCGGCGGGCATCGGCTCGCAGCGGTCTGGCCGGCCCGACGAGCTCGCCCGGGCCGGCGGCCGTGGCCCGGGTCGTAGCTGGCGTCACGGGAGCAGGCACTCCTAGATGAGGTTGACAAGCGGAACGCACGTTCCGTATATTGGAACCGGAACTACCGCTCCGCATGGTAGCCGTCCCGACACCCGAGGGAGCACCTATGACAGCCACCGACTTCGCCGCCGGCGCCCTCCTGCCGGCCCCGCCCACCCCCGACCCCCGCCGTTACCGAGCCCTGGCTGTCATCGCCGTGGCCCAGCTGATGATCGTCCTCGACGCATCGGTCGTCACCATCGCCCTGCCCTCTGCCCAGCGAGCGCTGCACATCTCCGTCGCCAACCGCCAGTGGGTGCTCACCGCCTACACCCTCACCTTCGGTGGCCTGCTCCTCGTCGGGGGCCGGGTTGCCGACTACCTGGGCCGCAAGCGGATGTTCGTTGCCAGCCTGCTCGGATTCGCCGCCGCCTCCGCCCTCGGCGGCCTGGCCCAGGACCCGACCATGCTCTTCGGTGCCCGCGCCCTCCAGGGAGCCTTCGCCGCCGTGATGGCCCCCGCCTCCCTGTCGCTGCTGAGCGTTGCCTTCACCGAAGAACGGGAACGGGCCCACGCCTTCGGCGTCTACGGCGCCGTGGCCGGTGGGGGCGCCGCGATCGGTCTGGTCCTCGGCGGGGTGCTGACCGAGTACGCCTCCTGGCGTTGGACTCTGCTCGTCAACGCCCCGATCGCCGCCGTCGCAGCGCTGTTCGCCCTTCGGGAGGTCCGCGAGAGCCGCAGCAGCGGGGAGCGCCACTACGACCTGCCCGGCGCGCTCATGGCGACCGCCGGGCTGCTTTGCCTCGTGTACGGGTTCACGAAGGCCGAGACCAACGGGTGGGGGTCCCCGCTCACCGTCTCGCTGCTCGTCGCCGGCGCCGTCCTGGTTGCCGCCTTCGTCGCCTGGGAGCGCCGCAGCGCCAACCCGCTCCTGCCCATCCGGGTGGTCCTGGACCGCAATCGGGGCGGGTCGTTCCTCGCCTCGTTCCTCGTCGGGATCGCCCTCATGGGCACGTTCCTGTTCCTCACCTTCTACCTCCAGGGCACCTTGCACTACAGCGCCCTGCGCAGCGGGATCGCCTTCCTGCCGTTCTCCGCCGGGATCATCGTCTCCGCCACCCTCGCCAGCCGGCTCCTCCCGCGGGTAGGACCCCGAGCCCTGCCCACGGCCGGGCTGGCGATGGCCGCCGCCGGCCTCGCCTGGTTCACCCAGATCGGGGTGCACACGAGCTTCGCCACCCACGTGCTGCCCGCCGAGATCCTCACGAGCTTCGGGCTCGGTTTCGCGTTCGTGTCCTTCAGCGCCACCGCGCTCGTGGGCGTCGACGAGCACGACGCCGGTGTTGCCAGCGCCCTGGTCAACGCCACCCAGCAGGTCGGGGGCGCCCTCGGCACCGCCCTGCTCAACACCGTCGCCGCCACCGCCACCGCCGGCTACCTCACCGTCCACCACGGCCCGGCTTTCGTACCCGCTGGTGCCGTGCACGGCTACGCCACCGGATTCGTCTACAGCGCGGCGATCCTGGCCGCCGCCGGGGCCGTCGCCTTCGGGCTGGTGCGTGGTCGTGCCGGCGGCGGCTCCCGCACCGGGGTGGCGGGGACGACCGACGCCGCGGAGCCGCAGCTCGTCGCCGGGTGAGCCTCCCGACCGCCGCCACATCCCATCGGATTGGCTGGCAGGCAGGCGGATCAGGACCCTTGGGCGAGGGCGGCGAGCCGGTCGAGCGAGGCGCGCAGCTGGTCCGCGCCGGTGGCCCGGGCGCGGGCCAGCCGGGTCTCGTCGGCCAGCCCGGTCCAGTCGTAGGTGTGGGTGACCCGCGTCCGGGACGGCCCGAGCGGCTCGAGCTCCCAACGCCAGAGGTGCCCGGGCGGCTCCCGCCCCGGCTCGGCCGGCTTCCAGGCGATCCGGCGGCCCTCCTCCAGCTCGACGACGTGGTTGTCCCGGACGGCTCCGCCGGTGAGCACCATCGTGAAGACCTCGCCAACGGCCTTCACCCGCTGCCCTTCGGGCGCCTCAGCAAGGTTGTCGTTGCCGTCCCAGCTGGGCTGGAGTGCCGGGTCGGCGATCAGCTCCCACACCACCTCGGCGGGGGCATCGATGTCGCGGTAGGCGGTGACGACGCGCTGGTCGTCCTCATTGGGGGTCATCTCACCATGCAAGCAGCCGGAGGTGCCCGCCGCCGGTGAAGCGCGACCGGTGGTTCAGGGGAGTAGGGTCGCAGCCCAACCACGGACGTGGTGTAAGGGCTACAACTTCCGGACAAGGGGGATCACCAGGTGGCTATTCGGGACATCCAGAGCGGAGGGTTGCGCCGGTCGGTGATGGCGTTGAGCGCTGTGGCGGCACTGGCGTTGGGCGTCGCCGCATGCGGCAGCTCGACGCCTTCCACCAGCGCGCCGAGCGGGACCAGCGCGCCGAGCGGGACCAGCGCGCCGAGCGGGACCAGCGCATCGGGCACGAGCGCTGCCGGCACCACCAGCAGCCACTTCCTCGCATGCGAGGTCACTGACACCGGCGGCATCAACGACCGGTCGTTCAACGCCGCCGCCTACCAGGGCCTGAAGATCGCCGCCGCGGCGATCCCCGGCCTCACGTACCGCTTCCTGCAGTCCAACTCGACGAGCGACTACACGCCCAACATCAACACCTTCCTCGGGGAGCACTGCGGGATCATCATCACCGTCGGCTTCGACATGGGCCCGGCCACCGCTACGGCCGCCAAGGCCCACCCGAGCCAGAAGTTCGCCATCGTGGACTTCTCCTACTCCCCCAACATCCCCAACGTCCTCGGGCTCACCTACGAGACCAACCAGGACGCCTTCATGGGCGGCTACCTGGCGGCAGCCATGAGCAAGTCGGGGGTGGTCGGCACCTTCGGCGGCCAGAACATCCCGCCGGTCACCATCTACATGGACGGCTGGGTCGCCGGCGTGCGCTACTACAACCAGCAGAACCACACGCACGTGCGGGTGCTCGGCTGGACCCCGACACCCGGCCGCGCCAAGGGCAGCCTGGCTGGCACCGGCCTGTTCACCAACGACTTCACCAACCAGGCGCTCGGCAAGACCGACACCCAGACCGAGCTCGCCCAGGGCGCCGACGTGATCTTCCCGGTCGCAGGCGCCGTCGGTCTCGGCGCCGCGGCAGCGGTCAAGCAGGCAGGCGGCACCAACTACATGGAATGGGTGGACGTGGACGGGTGCATCTCCTCGCCCAACTACTGCCCGCTGTTCATCACCAGCGTCACCAAGGGCATCGCCACGTCTGTGAGCAATGCCGTCGAGGCCGCGGCCAAGGGCACGTTCAAGGGCGGCGTCTACGTCGGCACCCTCGCCAACGGGGGCGTGGCCCTGGCGCCGTTCCACGACTTCCAGAACAGGATCCCGGCGAAGGTCAAGACAGCCCTCCAGACCATCAAGGCCGGCATCGAGTCGGGGAAGATCTCGGTCGACCCCAACTCGTACCCAGCGTCCTGACGTTGCGGCTGGAGCTGGCGGGCGTCACCAAGCGCTTCGGGTCGCTCGTAGCCAACGACGGCGTCGACCTCACCGTGGAGGCAGGGGAGATCCACTGCCTCCTCGGTGAGAACGGCGCCGGCAAGAGCACGCTCATGAACGTGCTCTTCGGACTCCAGAGGGCCGACGAGGGCGAGATCCGCATCGACGGGGCACCCGTGCACTTCGCCGATCCGGGCGACGCCATCGCCCACGGCATCGGCATGGTCCACCAGCACTTCATGCTCGTGCCCGTCTTCACGGCCGCCGAGAACGTCGTGCTCGGCTTCGAGCCCACCCGCTCCGGTGGGTTCCTCGACCGCGAGAAGGCCCGGGAGGACATCCGCAGGCTGTCGTCGGAGTTCGGCCTGGAGGTCGATCCCGACGCCGTCGTCGAGGACCTGCCCGTCGGGCTGCAGCAGCGGGTCGAGATCCTGAAGGCCCTCCACAGCGACGCCAACCTCCTCATCCTCGACGAGCCCACGGCGGTGCTCACCCCTCAGGAGACGGAGTCGCTCTTCACCATCATGCGCGGCTTGAAGGAAACGGGCCGGTCGATCCTCTTCATCACCCACAAGCTGAAGGAGGTCCTGGCCGTCGCCGACCGCATCACCGTCATGCGGCTCGGCCGGGTCGTCGGCACCACCACCCCGGCGGGCTCGGGGGAGCACGTCCTCGCCTCCATGATGGTCGGGCGCGACGTCGAGCTCGTCGTCCACAAGGAGGACGCCCGGTCCGGTTCGCCGGTGTTGCAGGTGGAGGGCCTCACCGTCACCGACGAGCGGGGCGTGACTGTCGTCGACGCCGTCGACCTGGAGGTGCGCGCCGGCGAGATCGTGGCCCTGGCCGGCGTGCAGGGCAACGGGCAGACGGAACTGGCCGAGACGCTGCTCGGGTTGACCCAGCCGAGCGGCGGTCGCATCCTCCTCGACGGCAAGGACATCACCCGGGCCACCCCCCGGGAGGCGCTGCGCGCCGGCATCGCCTACGTCCCCGAGGACCGCCAGGCGGAGGGGCTCGTGCTCGACATGTCGATCGCCGACAACCTCGTGCTCGACGTCCACGACCGACCGCCGTTCGCGCACCGCGGCGCCCGCGACCTCACCGCCGTCAGGGAGAGCGGCGAGCGCAAGCTCCAGGAGTTCGACATCCGGGCGCGATCCGCCGAAGTCCCGGTGGGCACCCTGTCGGGCGGCAACCAGCAGAAGGTCGTCGTCGCCCGCGAGCTGTCGCGACCCGTCCGCCTGCTCGTCGCCTCCCAGCCGACGCGAGGCCTTGACGTCGGCTCCATCGAGTACGTCCACCGCCGCATCGTCGAGGAGCGTGACAAGGGCGTCGCCGTGCTCCTCGTGTCCTCGGAGCTCGACGAGATCCTCGCCCTCGGCGACAGGGTCGCTTGGAGGT
>JAKAQB010000026.1 GCA_021811865.1 Actinomycetes bacterium
CTGGGTCGGCAGCGTGTTCCAGGGAATGGCGATGGGCCAGCGGGCCCTCGGCGAGGGAGGCCTCTCCGGCATCCCGATCACGAACGTGGAGAACGCCTGCTCGAGCGGCTCGACCGCGATCTGGGACGCCGCTCTCGCGATCAGGGCTGGTGCCGTCGACGTGGCGCTGGCGCTCGGCGTCGAGCACCTGACGGGACGCTTCCGGGGCGCCTTCACGCCCGACGAGAGCGACGTCGAGGCTCAGCGTGGTCTCACGATGCCCTCTGTCTACGCCATGCGGGCGCAGCGACACTTCGCCCAGTACGGCACGAACTCCGAGCAGCTGGCGGCGATCGCGGCCAAGAACAAGCGCAACGCAGTGGCGAACCCCCTCGCGCAGTTCAAGAAGGCGGTCACCGTCGAAGAGGTGCTGGCGTCACGGCTGATCGCAGCCCCGCTCCACCTGCAGGAGTGCGCGCCGGTGAGCGACGGCGCTGCCGCCGTCGTCCTCGTCAGCAAGCGCAAGCGCGCCGAGCTCGGTGCCAGCAGGGCGGTACGCCTCGCCGCCTCCGTGCTGAAGAGCGGGCGTGCCGAGGTGGGCCTGAAGGACATGACCGTCGAGGACCTCACCTGGCGGGCAGCCGAGGCGGCCTACGAGCAGTCGGGGCTCGCTCCGAGCGACGTCCGCTTCGCCGAGGTGCACGACTGCTTCAGCATCGCCGAGGCGCTCAGGGTCGAGGGTCTCGGGCTGTTCCCCCACGGCGAGTACCCCGGCCGCGTGGTGAAGGGCGAGGCCGACCTCGACGGGCGCCTGCCGGTGAACGGGAGCGGCGGCCTGCTCGGCAAGGGGCATCCCCTCGGTGCGACCGGGGTCGCCCAGGTCGTCGAGGTGGTGCGCCAGCTGCGGGGCGAGGCCGGGGCGAGGCAGATCCCCGGTGCCCGCGTGGGCCTGGCCCACTGCAGGGGAGGGAAGGCGCAGGGCGTCGAGGGCACGGCCTGCACGGTCAACATCCTCACGGTCTAGGACGAGAACGATGGCAATCACCGACGGCGCCTCACCGCCCGAACCGCAGGGATGGCTCGAGGAGGGCGAGCTGATCGCCGTCCCGTGCTCGCTGTATCGGGGCGGGACGAGCAAGGCGGTCTTCCTCGACGAGTCCGTCGTGCCGGCGCACCCCGACGAGCGCGCCCGCTTCCTCCTCGCCCTGATGGGAAGCCCGGACCCCCGCCAGATCGACGGCCTCGGCGGTGCCGACCTGCTCACGAGCAAGGTCGCCATCATCGGCCCTCCGAGCGTCCCCGGGGCCGACCTCGACTACACCTTCGCCCAGGTGAGCGTGCGCGACGCCCGGGTGGACTACGACATCAACTGCGGGAACGTCTCGGCGGCGGTCGGCGTGTACGCGGTCGAGCGCGGTCTGGTCGCGAGCCACGGCGAGCGGGTCAGCGTGCGGATCAACAACGTCAACACCGGGCGTGTCTTCTACGCGGACGTGCCCGTGGCCGCCGGGCACGCCCGTGTCGAAGGCGCCTGCAGGGTCGACGGCGTACCCGGCTCGGGTGCCGAGATCCTCCTCGACCTGCGCGAGACGGTCGGCACCGTGACGGGCAGCCTCCTGCCGAGCGGTTCGCCGGTCGAGCTGCTCGACGTGCCCGGCCTCGGCCCGATCGAGGTGTCGATCGTCGACATCGCCTATCTCTGCGTGGCGGTGAGGGCGTCCGCCCTCGGGGTGCCGGCGGAGGCGCTCCCGGTGACGCCGTCCGAGGGCCTGCTCGATGCGGTCGACCGTCTGCAGCGAGCCGCCGCCCGCCGCCTCGGACTCCCGGAGGGGACGC
This sequence comes from Actinomycetes bacterium, assembly GCA_021811865.1. The sequence goes on from JAKAQB010000026.1 coordinate 1,816, forward strand.
TCGTGCCGGTGCCGATCCTCGTGGATGAGCCGCACGACTACCTCACCCTGCAGGGAGAGCAGGTGGCCGCCTCGGACATCGACATCGTGGCGGAGGTGATCGGTGGCCAGCCGCTCGCGCAGCACAAGGCGTTCCCCGGCGGGGCGGGCGTGACGCTGGCCGTGACGGCGCGCCTCGCCGGCACGGTGGCGGCCGTGCCGAACGGCACCGGGCCGGTGAGGATCGGCCACCCGAGCGGGCGGACGCTCGTCGACGTCGCCCTCGGGGCGGACGCCACGGGCGCTCCGAGCGTCGAGCGGGCGGCCTACAGCCGCACCGCCAGGCGGTTGCTGGACGGCTCGGCCTACGTGCCGGCGGCCTCGCTCCGCCCGGCACGGGAGCCGGCGAGATGATCCTGCAGCCCGACCTCGAGACGCTGCCGCATCATCGGCTCCGGGCACTGCAGGCCGATCGCCTCGGTGAGATCGTCCGCTTCGCCTACGAACGCGTGCCGCTCTACACGCGGCGCTTCGAGGAGATGGGCGTGAAGCCCGACGACATCTCCGGGCTGGAGGACCTGGCCGGCCTGCCCTTCACGAGGAAGTCGGACCTGCGGGACACCTACCCCTTCGGCATGTTCGCCGTCCCGATGTCCGAGGTCGTCCGCATCCACGCCTCGACCGGGACGACCGGCCACCCGACCGTCGTCGGCTACACGCGCGACGACCTCGAGGTCTTCGCCACCGTCTGCGCTCGCGCGCTCGCCGCTGCCGGGGCGACACCCGGCATGATCCTGCACAACGCCTACGGCTACGGGCTGTTCACGGGCGGTCTCGGCTTCCACGCCGGCGGAGAGCGCCTCGGCCTCGCCGTCCTGCCGGTCTCGGGTGGGTCGACCTCGCGCCAGGTCGACCTGATGCTCGACTTCCGGCCCGAGGTGCTCGCATGCACGCCCAGCTATGCCCTCACCCTTGCCGAGGAGCTGGCGCGCCGAGGGGTCCCTCCACAGGAGGTGCCCGTCCGCTTCGCCGTGCTCGGCGCCGAGCCGTGGACCGAGTCGATGCGAAAGGAGATCGACGGGCTCCTCGGGGCGCGGGCGACGAACTGCTACGGGCTGTCGGAGATCGTCGGGCCCGGGGTCGCCTTCGAGTGCGCCGAGGCGCGCTGCGGCTCCCACGTTGCCGAGGACCACTTCCTCGCCGAGGTGGTCGACCCCGACACGGGGGCTGTGCTGCCCGACGGCGAGATGGGCGTCCTCGTCGTCACCACGCTCAGCAAGAGGGCGCTCCCGCTGCTCAGGTACTGGACCGGCGACGTCACGAGCCTCTCGCGAGAGCCGTGCGCCTGCGGGCGCACCTTCGCCAAGATGTCGGCGGTGAGAGGCCGCACCGACGACATGCTCATCGTGCGCGGCGTGAACGTCTACCCCACCCAGATCGAGGGGGTCCTCGGAACCCTCGCCGAGCTGACGCCGAACTACCGGCTCGTGGTCACCCGTCCAGGCACCTTGGACGAGTTGCGGGTCGAGGTCGAGCTGACCGAGATGCTCTTCAGGTCCGTCGCCGCCGAGATGCTGAGCGAGGACGAGCTGGACGCCCACCACGCCTTGGCAGGACTACGCGAGGCGCTCACCCAGGCCATCAAGTCCGCCGTCGGCGTGACCGCCAAGGTCCGTTTCCTCGCGCCCGGCACGGCGCCGAGGTCGCAGGGCGGGAAGCTGGCCCGCGTCGTCGACGAGCGCCGGCTGGACTGAACCGGCGTCGGCGTCCCGGCTCCTCGCCGTGGGCCTCGAGGAAGCGGGCGCCTCGCTCTCACCTGGCAGCCCCGGGAAAGCAGCCGCGGCACGTCCGCGCCCCTGCCTGGCATGTTCACGACGCCCTACAACAAGCAAGGCACTTGACGTGAGACGACGAGAATGATGTACTACAGAATAGGAACGATGATCAAGAGAATGTAGAACTGGTCGGAAGGACGGGTGAGTCGATGGGGTTCGAGAAGCTGCCGCAGGTCGAGTACACCGAAGTGGGGTACACGAAGAGCGACTGGGTCGCCCGCATCACGATCGAGCGGCCGGAGTTCTACAACGCCTACAGCACGCGAACGCTGATCGAGCTGGCTGCCGCCTTCCACGACGCCGCCTTCGACGACGAGGTGGCCGTCATCGTCTTCACCGGGAGCGGCACCACGGCGTTCTGCACCGGCGGTGACGTGAAGGAGTACGAGCAGGTCTACACCCGGTCGCCGCACGACTACTGGAAGTACATGGGACTCTTCAGCGCCTACATCGAGAGCATCGTGACGAGCGGCAAGCCGGTCATCGCCCGGGTCAACGGCATGGCGGTGGGCGGGGGCAACGAGAGCCACCTCGCCTGCGACCTCTCGGTGATCGCCGAGCACGCCTACGTCGGCCAGGTCGGCACGCGGGTCGGCAGCGTCGCAGCCGGCGGTGCCACCCAGTGGCTCCCGCTCTTCGTCGGCGACCGGCGCGCCCGCTGGATGCTGATGCTCAACCGCCCGGTGCCCGCCTACCAGGCACTCGAGTGGGGGCTCGTCAACGAGGTCGTTCCGTCGGTGACGCGAGACGGCGACTTCGTCGTCCACGCGAGCGCCGAGGAGATCAGATTGGCCAAGCGGGGAGAGCAGGGCTATGCGATCGATCTCTCCCGGCTCGATGAGACGGTCGACGCCCTCTGCGCCGATCTCATCGACAAGTTCCCGGAGTGCACCCGCTACACCAAGCAGCAGACCAACTTCTGGAAGGACCTCGCCTGGCACCAGACCGCCGGCCATGCGCGTGACTGGCTGAGCGTCCACTTCGCCAGCTTCGAGCCGCTCGAGGGCATGGGTGCCTTCGTCGAGAAGCGGCCACCGCGCTACCGGGAGCTGCGCGAGCGTGCCGCCGCCGGCGGCTCGCCGGAGTTCGCCTGGGGGCCGTACGTGCAGAACTGCCCCGACTGCGGGGCGACGTACCTGCCGGAAGACTTCAGCTACTGCGGCCGGTGCGGCAAGGAGCTGCAGCCGGCGGCATCGGGTAACGGAGCAAAGGGGGGATGAGGATGCAGAACCTGGCGGTCCTCGATCCGTATCAGGACCTCAGCTTGAAAGAGGCCTTCGCCTACTGCCGCGACCTCGTCGAGGACCCCGACTTCCCGACCGTGCGGCGCTGGCGGGAGGCGGGCGGCAAGGTCGTCGGCCACTTCCAGGTGTACTTCCCCGAAGAGATCGTCCACGCGGCGGGCGCGCTGCCCTTCAAGGTGCGCGGCGCTCCGGTCGAGGCGAGGCAGGGAGAGTCACACTTCGGTTCGGGTCTCTGCTCCATCTTGAAGACCTCTCTCGAGCTCATCTTGAGCGACCGGGTGCAGCTGGACATGTTCGTCTCCCACCCGATCTGCGACTCCGCCCGCAACCTCGCAGCCGTGTGGGGCAGAAACGCCGACTACCCCTGCGAGATCCTCTACCTGCCGCAGAACGCCAACTCGGCGCACTCGGCCGACTATCTGCGGGGGGAGTACGCCCGGCTCGTCCGGGGGGTCTCCGCCGTCGCCGAGCATCCCGTCACCGACGACGACCTGCGGCGATCCCTCGGCGTCTTCAACGAGAACCGGCGGCTCATGCGGGAGCTGTACGAGATCAAGCGCTCGACTCCCTGGCTCGTCGCGGTGGACGAGGCGTACGTGCTCGTCGCCCTCGGCGGCATGATCCCCCGCGACGAGCACAACGAGCTGCTCTCCTGGTTCCTCCCGCGGATCCGGGAGCGTGATGCGTCGCCGCAGGACCGCATGCGCCTCGTGTTCGAGGGCGGGTTCTGCGAGCAGCCGCCGCTCGACTTGCTGAACACGATCGCCAAGTTCTCCTATGTGGTGGACGACGACCTGCTCATCGGGCTGCGGTGGATCACCTCCGACGTCCCTGCCGGCGAGGACCCGCTGGCCGACCTGGCGGTGGCCTATCTCGAGCAGTCCTCCTACAGCCCGGTCCAGCACGACCTCCGCAAGCCGAAGGAGGCGATGCTGATCGAGCGGATCCGCAACGCCGGCGCCGGGGCCGCCATCGTCACCGCCGCCAAGATGTGCGAGCCGGGCCTCGACGAGGTCGTCGCCTACGTGAAAGCGCTCGACGAGGAAGGCATCCCCTACTTCGTGAGCGAGTTCGAGGAGCGGATGACCAACTTCGACAACATGCAGATCCAGCTCGAGACGTTTATCGAGAACCTGCTCTTCGCCTGATCGGAGGCACGATGTCCACAACGTCAACGCGAGCGCCCGCAACACCGGGCGACGCCACGAGCGCCTCCGGGACGCCGCTCGTCGGGCGGGGGAACAAAGAGGGCAACCGGCTGTTCCGCGAGTGGTTCGAGGAGCTGACCGCAGCGCCCGAGAAGGGCGAGCAGGCCGCCTACGTCTTCGTGATGGGAAGCATGGCCGAGCTGCTCCGCGTCTTCGACTTCCACACGATCTTCCCCGAGGTGAACGGGCTGCAGACAGCCGTCCGCCACGTGGCAGACGACTACATCGCCCAGGCCGAGGACTACGGGTACTCGACCGACGTCTGTGCGTACGTGAAGGCGGACGTCGGCCTGCAGCTGCGGGACGGCAGCCACCCCATGGGAACGATCCCGAAGCCGGCACTCTCGGTCTACACGAACGCCTGCAACACCTACATCAAGTGGGCGGAGATCTGGGAGCGTCTCTACCACGTGCCGATCTTCACCCTCGACGTGCCCGGCACGCGCCGGGCCGGCGGCCAGACCTGGCGCGGCAGCGACGACTTCGCCAACGACCTCCGCTACGTCCAGGGCCAGATCGAGGAGCTGATCGGCGTCTGCGAGACGGTGTCGGGCAAGCGCTTCGACATCGACAAGCTCCGCGAGACCATGGGTTTCGCCAACCGGATGAGCAGGGCCTGGAAGAGGATCATCGAGCTCAACAAGGCCACCCCGGCCGTCTACAACGCCGTCACCGACGGCACCGTCTACCTCGGCATGGTGAACGGCTTCCGGGGACGAGAAGAGGGTGCCAGGTACTTCGAGGACCTCGTGGAGGAGCTCGAGTACAAGGCTGCCCACCACATCGGCACGCCGTTCGAGGAGAAGTACCGCCTCGTCTTCGCCGGTGTCCCCTGCTACCCGATCTTCCGCCGCTTCGGGGAGATGTTCAGTGAGTGGGGAGGCACCTTCGTCGGCTCCACCTATCTCTGGTTCGCCTCGGGCGGGGCGAACATGGGCTTCGAGTACGACCTCGACCGTCCACTCGAGAGCCTGGCCGAGGGGACGCTCGTGACGGTCCGGGACGCCATGGACGCGATGTTCTACTCGGACACGCTGCTCGCCGACATGGTCGAGCCGTTCGGGATCGACGGCGTCGTCTACCACCCGATCAAGTCCTGCCGCACGGTCTCGACAGGCCTGGCCGACAGCCGCCGGGTGATCATGGAACGGACCGACGCCGCAACGCTGTTCATCGAGTCCGACCACATGGACAAGCGCGCCGTGTCCGAGGCCCAGCTGAAGAACCGCATCGACGCCTTCTTCGAGGGCCTTGCGTCGCGACGCCAGCGCAGGGCGGCGGGAGTGGACCGGCAGGGAAGGGAGAGCTGAGAGCGATGGCATACGCGGCTGGAGTCGATGTCGGTTCGACGCAGACCAAGGCGGTCATCATCGACGACGACCTGGAGATCGTCGGCCGGGCGCTGGTCGACACAGGGGCGAGCGTCACCCTCGCCGCCCAGAACGCCTACCAGGCGGCGGTTCGCGACGGGGACATCCACGAGGAAGAAGAGGGGGTCGGCTTCATCGTCGGCACCGGCTACGGGCGCTACAAGGTCACCTTCGGCGACGCCCAGACGACCGAGATCTCCTGCCACGGGCGCGGGGCCGTCCACATGTTCCCGGACACTCGGACAGTCGTGGACATGGGTGGTCAGGACACCAAGGCGATCAGGGTGAGCCCGACCGGGGAGATCCTCGACTTCGTGATGAACGACAAGTGCGCTGCCGGGACGGGTCGCTTCCTCGGCGCGGCGGCGACGGCGCTCGACATCGCCCTCGGCGATCTCGGCCCGACAGCGCTCAAGTCGGAGCGGCCGGTGAAGATCTCGACGACCTGCACGGTCTTCGCGGACTCCGAGATCCTCTCGTGGCTCGGCAGGGGCAAGAAGGTCGAGGACATCTTGATGGGGGTGCACCGCTCGGTCGTCTCGCGGGCGCTCAGCCTCATGCGGCGCGTCGGCATCGAGCAGGAGGTGACCTTCACCGGAGGCGTGGCCAACAACCTCGGGATGGTGGAGGTGCTGAACGAGGAGCTCGGGTTCGCGGTGAACGTCAGCTCCGACTCCCACTACATGGGCGCCCTCGGCGCCGCGCTGTTCGCCATGGACCGCATCGTCGCCGGGCGCAGCCCGGCCCACTCCTCGGAGGCACTGTCATGAGCGTCACGGCAGGGATCGACGTCGGGGCGACCTACACCAAGGTCGTCGTGACCGGGGACGGGGAGATCGCCGGCCAGGCGCTCGTCCGTTCGGGCTACAAGCCGGGCGAGGCGGCAGAGGCCGCCTTCGGGCTTGCCTGCGACGAAGCGGGCATCGACCGGTCGAAGGTGGACTACATCGTGGCCACCGGTTACGGGCGCTTCCAGGTCCCCTTCAGCCAGGTCACCGCGACGGAGCTCACCGCTGCGGCGTGGGGCTGCCACGCCCTCTACCCAGGGACGAGGACGATCCTCGACGTCGGGGGGCAGTCGGTGAAGGCGTCGCGGATCGACGAGATGGGGCGCGTCAAGTCCTTCCGGTTGAACGAGAAGTGCGCTGCCGGAACCGGGGCCTTCCTCGAGAAGACGGCTCGCTACATGGGTTATGAGACCGAGGAGATCGGTCCGCTCGCCGCCACGTCAAACGAGGCGGTCGCCATCTCAGGCGTCTGCACCGTCTTTGCCGAGGCCGAGGTGATCAACCACCTCTCCCAGGGCATCCCGCCGGCCGACATCATGCACGGGGCGATCGTCTCGCTCGTCGGCAAGTCCGTCCAGCTGATGAAGCGCGTGAAGATGGAGCCGGAGTACACCCTCATCGGTGGCATCATGCGCTACCCGACCATGGTGACGGCGGTGCGGGCCCAGCTGAAGGTGGACGTGAACGTCCCCGACGGCGACCTCGTGCAGCTCGTCGCCGCCCTCGGCGCGGCCACGCTCGCGGCCCACCAGGCCAACAAGATCGCCGAGGGCCGGGCCGCCGGCGCCGGGCGTCCCGGTGCGCTGGCCGCCGCCGGTTCGTAGGTGGTGGGTGTCGTGGATGGCGACGTGACCGGTGGGCCAGAGCCGCCCGAGGGCGGCGAGGAGTCGCCCGAGGAGCTCGAGGCCGCCGGCTGGCAGCGGCGATTCGAGGCCGACGCCGCCAGGGTGGACGAGGTCGTGGAGCTGTACACCTCACTCGGCTGCGAGGTGACGACGCGCGCCCTCGCGCCGAAGAGCTTCGCCCCTGAGTGCGCCAGCTGCGCCCTCACCGCCTGCAGCCGTTACGTCGAGGTGTACACGCGCCGGATGGCGCAGGCCGGCGCCTGACGCCCCCTCGTCTGTCCGCAGGCAGAGAGCCCAGGAAAGGACGGCCCGCATGTCGAGCGACATGGTCAAGTTGATCGACCGGCTCGAGCAGGAGCATGCAGCGGTGCGGGAGGCTCTTGGTGCCCTCGGCGCGCTGGCAGAGGCCGGCGACGAGACGGGGCTTCGGTCGGCCCTGCCCGGCAGGGCCGCGGTGCTCGGCGCCGGCTTGGACGACCACTCCCTCGCAGAGGACGCAACCCTCTTCCCCGCCATCGCGGATGGCGTCGGGCCCGACCTCGTCGGCGTGTTCGCCGCCGAGCATGCCGAGATCCTCGCCCTTCGCGACGAGCTCTACCGCGGCGACGGGGGGGACATCGCGGCTTGCCTCGGGTTGTGCGCTCTGCTCGAATCACACATGGACCGGGAGGAGCTGATGCTCTTCCCGAGTGTCCGGGACCTGCTCGACGAGCAGTCCTGAGCGCGGACGAGAAGGGATTGGTGGTGGCCGAGCCGTTCAATGCGAGCGTGTACCTGGTGGACCGGCACGTCGAGGCGGCTGCCGGCGACCGTGTGGCCATCCGCTGCGGGAGCGAGGAGGTCACCTACGAGTCGCTTCTCGCCCGCGTCTGCGACGCCGCCTCGGGGCTCGCCGCCCTCGGGGTACGGCCCGAGGAGCGGGTGATGCTCGTGATGGCAGACGGTGTCGAGCTCGTCGCCGCCTTCCTCGGGGCGATGCGCCTCGGCGCGGTGCCGATCCCGGTGAACACGATGCTGACCTCGGCCGATCTCGCCAGGCTGGTGGAGAACAGCCGGGCGCGGGTGGCGGTGACCTGCGACCCGTTCACGGCCAAGGCCGTCGAGATGGCCGAGGCGGCCCCCGAGCTCCAGCACCTCGTGGTGGCGGGGGAGTCGCTGCCGGGCGTCTCCGGTGTCGAGGCCCACCCCTGGCAGGAGGTGATGGAAGCCAACGGCGGGTGGAAGGAGCCCTACCCGACCTGGGACGAGTCTCCCGGCTTCTGGCTCTACACCTCGGGGACGACAGGCCGCCAACGTGGCGCCATCCATCGCCACATCGACCTGAAGGTGACCGCCGAGACCTATGCCGAGACCGTCCTTCGCGTCCGCGCCGAGGACCGTTGCTTCTCCATCGCCAAGCTGTTCTTCGCCTACGGCCTCGGCAACAGCCTGACCTTCCCTCTCGCCGCCGGTGCGTGTGCCGTCCTCGACCCGAGGCTGCCGGCCCCGGGCTCGGTGCTGGAGACACTCCGTCTCCACCAGCCGACGCTCTTCTTCGGGGTTCCCACCTTCTACGCCGCCCTGCTCGCCTCCGACCTCCCCGACGACGCCTTCAGGGGCGTCCGCTATGGCGTCTCGGCAGGAGAGCCGCTTCCGGCGCCGCTGTTCCACCGGTTCAAGGAGCGCTTCGGTGTGGAGATCCTCGACGGGATCGGCTCGACGGAGGCGCTCCACATCTTCATCTCCAACAAGCAGAGCGACATCCGGCCCGGCACGACCGGCACACCGGTCGACTCCTACGAGCTGCGGCTTCTCGACGACGATGGCAACGTCCTCGAGGGGGCAGCCACCGGCCACCTCGAGCTCCGTGGCGACTCGATCGCCACCGGCTACTGGTGCGACGCGGCGAGCACCCGCTACTCGTTCCGGGGGGTCTGGCTGCACACCGGGGACGTCTACGCCCGATCGGAGGACGGCTACTACACCTATCTGTCCCGCTCGGACGACATGATCAAGGCGGGAGGCATCTGGGTGGCGCCGTCGGAGGTGGAGTCCGTCCTGCTCGACTTCCCCGGCATCCTCGAGGTGGGCGTCGTCGGCCTTCCCGACGAGGAGGGACTCGACAAGCCGGCGGCCTTCGTCGTCCCGCTGCCGGGCCGCCACCTCGACGTCGACGCCGTTGCAGAGTTCTGCAGGGAGCGCCTCGCTCCGTTCAAGCGACCGAAGAGGATCGTCGTGGTCGACGAGCTGCCGAAGACGGCGACGGGAAAGATTCAGCGCTTCAAGCTGCGCCAGCTCGACGCCCTGGCGCTGGAGCCGCCGACCTGAGGCCTGCCGGCCCGGTCGCTCAGCTCGTTCCCCGGGAGCCTCGACGTTCGTGGCGCCGCGCCGCTCGTCGCTCGGCCTCCTCGAACCAGGCGCCGGCGTCGGCCACGAGCTCGCTGTGCAGCTCCTGGAAGAGGACGTGTGCGCGCTGGCCGGGCCAACACGAGGGCAGGAGCGAGGTGGGCAGTCCCGGGTCGGTGAAGGGGAACTTGCGCCACTCATGGACGATCCGCGTGTTCACCGTGAAGGCGAGCGACGGGTCCGTCTCGGCGTCGGCGGCGAATTCGGTGATGAAGGCCCGGTACCGTCGCTCGAGCTCCACCAGGTCCCAGGCGTCTTGGACGACCCCGGCGGCGTCGCCGAGCTCTCCGAGCTCGGCCAGGAAGCACACGAGACGGCTCGGAGGCGCGAGGCCCTCGAAGATCGACTTCACGACCACCTGGCGCCTCGTGTCGGGCGAGAGCCACACGCCTTGGCCGAGCGATCCGAAGCCCGCCCAGGCGAGCCGGGTCCGCAGCACGTGGCGGTCGGCGCGGCGCTCCTCGGGTATGGAGATGACGAGCACCAACCACTTGCCGTCCCAGTCCTGACGGGTCGGGTCGAAGGCGTAGATCCGCCCCGACCCCTCTGCGAGGAGGATCCTGCCCCGGTCCGTGAGGTGCCAGCGAGCCTCTCTGCCGACGCGCTCGCTCTCGAGCCACCCGGCCTTCGCCGCCCGGGCGAGGGCCTGGCGGGCCGCCTTGTCCTCCACGCCGAAGAGCGCGAGAGCCTCGAGGAGCGTGGAGGTCCACACGGTGCCGTCCCGTCTCAGGACGTACTCGCCGAGCACGGTGAGCAGGAGCGAGCGGGCGCTCTGGCTTCTCTGCAGGGACCGGCGTTCAGGCTCGAGCGGAACGGGCCACGAGGGCGGTCCGCCGTCCTCGTAGGGCCCCTCGCCGGCACCGTTGCCGCCCAGCAGCGGCGGGAGGCTCGCCGGGAGCCGGGGCGTGCGCGCACGCGGCGTTCTCCCCCCGTGGCGGACTCCTGCCGCGCTCACCTCGGCACCCGTCCTGGCCGGGGTGGCAGCCTCCGTGCGCCGCGAGATCGGCACGCGTCGGGCGGCCGTCTCGCGGGCATGACACCATGCTATGCAATTTCGACGGGCGTTCAGAGTATGTAGGATGATTTCTCACGGACGGCCCGTGCAGCCGCCGCAGGGTGGGTCGAAAGACCACCGGAGGGAGCAGAGACGATGGGCGCCTTGCAGCAGGGGGTGAGCCGCGAATCCCCGCCGGCGGACGCCCTGGCGACCGAGGAGCCTGTCGAAGGCGAGATCACCTTCGCCACCCATCCCGAGCGGTACCGCCACTGGCATCTCTCCTTCGACGGCCCGGTGGCGACGCTCGCCCTCGACATCGACGAGGGGGGCGGTCTGCGCCCGGGCTACGAGCTGAAGCTGAACACCTACGACCTCGGCGTCGACATCGAACTTCACGACGCCGTCCAGCGCCTGCGCTTCGAGCATCCGGAGGTGAGGGTCGTCGTGCTCACGAGCGCCAAGGAGCGGATCTTCTCGGCCGGCGCCAACATCCAGATGCTCGCCCAGTCCCCCCATGGCTTCAAGGTGAACTTCTGCAAGTTCACCAACGAGACGCGCAACGGCATCGAGGACGCGAGTCTCCACTCCGGACAGCGCTACCTGGCGGCACTCAACGGGCCGGCCGCCGGCGGCGGCTACGAGCTGGCGCTGGCGAGCGACCACATCCTGCTCGTCGACGACAATGCGGCGGCGGTGTCGCTCCCAGAAGTGGCGCTGCTCGGCGTCCTGCCCGGCACCGGCGGGCTCACGCGTCTCGTCGACAAGCGCAAGGTCCGTCGTGACCTCGCCGACGTCGTGTGCACCCGTGCCGAGGGCACGAGGGGGACGAGGGCGCTCGAGTGGGGACTCGTCGACGAGCTCGCCCCGCGCAGCACCTTTGTCGAGGCGGTCGCCCGGCGTGCTGTCGAGCTCGCCGGTGACTGCGCCCCGCGGGGCACGGGGCCGGGTGTGGCGCTCCCTGTCCTCTCGCCCAGCCGGACGAACGGCGTGATCGCCCACCGCTATGTCCGGGCGGCCGTCGACCCGGCGGCGAGGACGGTCGACATCACGGTCGCCGGACCGGAGCGCGAGTGCCCGGCCGAACCGGGGGCGGCGAGGGCCGAGGGGGCGGACTTCTGGCCACTCCGCATGGCGCTCGAGCTCGACGACACCCTCCTCTGGCTGCGGTTCAACGCAGCCACCTGCGGGACCTGGCTGTTGCACACCTCAGGTGACGCCGACCTCGTCCGGACGTTCGACGACCTCCTCGCCGCCCACGGCGACGACTGGTTCGTCAACGAGGTCGTCGGGCTCCTCCGGCGGGTGCTCCGCCGGCTCGAGACGAGCGGGCGGAGCATGTTCGCCCTGGTGGAGCCCCACAGCTGCTTCGCCGGCACGCTCCTCGAGCTGGCGCTCGCGGCCGACCGCAGCTACATGGCCGAGGGTGCCTTCGAGGACGACAGCGAGCCGGCCGAGGCTCGCGTCGTCCTCACGGGGATGAACTTCGGCCGGCTCGAGATGGACAACGGACTCACGAGGCTCGGGGCGCGCTTCCTCGGCGAGCCCTCCAGGATCGACCGGCTGAAGGAGCTGTCCGGCCACCCGCTCGAGGCGGCGGCGGCGCTCGAGGCCGGGCTCGTGACGTTCGTGTACGACGAGATCGACTGGGAGGACGAGATCCGGGTGGCCGTCGAGGAGCGGACCAGCTTCTCGCCGGACGCGCTCACCGGGATGGAGGCGAACCTGCGCTTCGCCGGCCCCGAGACGTGCGCCACGAAGATCTTCGGCCGCCTGTCTGCATGGCAGAACTGGATCTTCCAGCGACCGAACGCGAGCGGCTCGGAGGGGGCCCTGCGCCGCTACGGCACCGGCAGCGCACCGGTCTTCGGCGCCGAGCGCACCTAGAGCGGCCAGCGGTCACCAACGGGAGGAAGCGAGTGCGACAGCGGCACCAGGCAAGGAGGTTGCGGTGAGTCGAGTCGACTATGGCGACCTGATACCGAACAACGTGGAGCTCGCCGACGACAAGCGCCTCGAGCGAGCGCTCGCCTCCTGGCAGCCGCGCTACCTCGAATGGTGGCGCAGCGCCGGTCCCCAGCACTTCTCCTCGTCCGAGGTCTACCTGCGCACGGCGGTCTCGGTCGGAAAGGACGGCTGGGCCAACTTCGACTACGTGAAGATGCCCGAGTACCGCTGGGGCATCTTTCTCGCGGAGCCAGAGGCGGACCGGCGCATCGCCTTCGGCGAGCGCAGAGGCGAGCCGGTCTTCCAGGAGGTGCCCGGGGAGCACCGCTTCGACCTGCGGAGGCTGATCGTGGTGCAGGGGGACACCGAGCCGGCCTCGGTCGAGCAGCAGCGGCATCTCGGTGCCACCGCCCCGAGCCTGTACGACCTGAGGAACCTCCTCCAGGTGAACGTCGAGGAGGGTCGGCACCTCTGGGCGATGGTCTACCTGCTGCACCGGTATTTCGGCCGCGACGGGCGGGAGGAGGCCGAGGCACTGCTCGAGCGCCACTCGGGCGACGTCGACCGGCCCCGCCTCCTCGAGGCGTTCAACAAGCCCACGACCGACTGGCTCTCGTTCTTCTTCTTCACCTACTTCACCGACCGGGACGGCAAGTTCCAGCTCCACGCGCTCGCCGAGAGCGCCTTCGACCCGCTGGCGCGCACGACCCAGTTCATGTTGAAAGAGGAGGCGCACCACATGTTCGTCGGCGCCACCGGGATCGGCCGCGTGGTCCAGCGCACGGCCGAGCTCATGCGCGCCAACGACACCGACGACGTCAGGCGCTTCGGGGCGATCGACCTCTCGACGATCCAGCGGTACCTGAACGCCCACTTCAGCGTCACGCTCGACCTCTTCGGGAGCGAAGGGTCCTCCAACGCCGCCTCCTACTACGCCGCAGGCCTGAAGGGTCGCTTCCACGAGAGCGACCGCGGGGACGACCACCGCCTCGTCGACGCCAGCTATCCGGTGGAGTCTCCTCGCGACGGCGACATCGCGGTGCGGGAGGCCCCGGCGCTGCAGGCGCTCAACGTCATGCTGCAGGACGACTTCATCGACGACTGCAGGAAGGGCGTCGATCGATGGAACCGCATCCTCGCCAAGGCAGGGGTCGACGTGCAGCTCCGCCTGCCGCACCGAGGCTTCAACCGCGCCGTCGGGGCCTTTGCCGACAGGCACGTGACGCCCGACGGGCGCATCGTGTCTGCCGCCGAGTGGGAGCTCGGCGCAGCGGACTGGCTCCCCTCGGCAGACGATCGCGCGGTCGTCGCCGACCTGATGCAGCCGTGCACGACGCCGGGCGAGTTCGCCTCCTGGATCGCGCCTCCCGAGACCGGCGTGGGCGGCCGCGAGCGCGACTTCGCGTACGTGCGGGGCTGACGGAGCTCGAGATGGCCGACGGGCGCAGGCCGCTCGACGACAGGCTCACCGCGGCGACCGGGAGGTTCTACCTGCCGGCGATCGACGCTCTCGTCCGCCTGCCCCTCGAGCAGAGCCGGCGAGACCGCAGAGCGGGCCGTTCGGTCGGCGTCTTCGTGACGGGCTACCCCGGCTCTCCCCTCGCCGGCCTCGACCTGGCGCTCTCCCGGCGCAGGGACCTGCTGGCCGAGCACGGGGTCGTCCACGTTCCCGGTGCGAACGAGGAGCTCGCCGCCACCGCCCTGATCGGCACCCAGATGCTCGAGCAGCACCCGCACGAGCGCTTCGAGGGGGTGGTCGGCTTCTGGTACGGCAAGGGACCCGGCGCCGACCGGAGCGGTGACGCCCTGAAGCACGGCAACTTCGCCGGGACGAGCACCTTCGGAGCCGTCGTCCTCCTGAGCGGCGAGGACCACGAGGCGAAGAGTTCCACCATGCCCTTCCAGGAGGAGTACGCCTTCCAGGCTGCCGGTATCCCGGTGTTGTACCCGGGCACGGTGCAGGAGCTCCTCGCCTACGGGCTGCATGCCGTGTCGCTCTCGCGCTACTCGGGCTGCTGGGTCGCGCTGAAGCTCGTCTCGGCGCTGTGCGACAGCGGCGAGACGGTCGAGCTCGACCTCGAGCCGCAGCCGGTCCTCCCCGATTTCGAGATCGACGGGCGGCCCTTTGAGAAGCGGACCGACTTCAGCTTCTTCCCCGGCCGAAACGTCGAGATCGAACGGCACCTCTACGAGGAGCGCCACGCCGCCGTCACGGAGTACGCGCGGGCGAACGGCATCGACCGCCTCGAAGTGGGGTCGGAGCACGACAGCGTCTGCATCGTCTCGGCAGGAAAGAGCTTCGCCGACGTCCGGGAGGCACTCGCGAGCTTCGGGCTCGGCGACGAGGCGCTTCGCCGGGCCGGCATCCGCCTCGTCCATGTCGGGCTCGTCTACCCGCTGGACGCCGCCAGCCTGCGCGGACTCGTGGGTGGGGTCGAGCGGGTGATCGTGGTGGAGGAGAAGCGCGGCTTTCTCGAGGACCAGGTGCGGGCGGCCCTCCTGGATCTCGGTCGTCGCGTCGAGGTGGTCGGAAAGCGGGACGCCTCGGGTCGGCCCCTGTTCCCTCTCCACGGAGGCATGGATCCCGACGCAGTCGCCGAACGCCTCGGTCCGCTGCTCGTCGGGCAGCTCGGCGAGCCCGGTCAGGTGGCGGTCGAGCGGCGGCTGGAGGAGCTGGCACACGCCCGCCGGCGGGCGGACGCCCCCCTCGTCGTCCGCACGCCCAACTACTGCTCGGGATGTCCGCACAGCACCTCGACCCGGCTCGCTCCCGGACAGGTCGCCTGGGGGAGCCCCGGCTGCCACAGCTTCGCCTCGGTGATCGAACAGCCGGAGCGGCACATCGAGGCGATGACGCAGCTCGGCGGCGAGGGGGTCCCCTGGATCGGCCTGTCGCCGTTCACCGACCGGCGTCACATCGTCCAGAACGTCGGGGACGGCTCGCTGTTCCATTCGAGCTACCTGAACATCCGGTTCTGCATCGCCACCGGGGTTGACATCACCTTCAAGATCCTCTTCAACGGCTTCGTCGCCAACACCGGCGCCCAGGAGGCGGTCGGCGGGAAGAGCGTGGCGGGCCTGGCACGTCTGCTCAGCCTGGAGGGCGTCACCCGGGTCGCAGTCGTCACGAAGACGCCGCGCGCCTACCGCCGGGAGCGGTTCCCGGAGACCGTCACGGTTCACCCGGCCTCCGACATCGAGCGGGTCGGCGCCGGGCTGGCGACCCTTGGCGGGGTGACCGTCCTCGTCTACGACGAGACGTGCGCGAACGAGCGGCGGCGCCGGCAAAAGCGCGGCCTCCTGCCGCCCCCCGATCGCTTCGTGCTCATCAACGAGCGCGTCTGCGAGGGCTGCGGAGACTGCGGCCGCGTCTCGAACTGCATGTCGCTCGAGGAGGTGCAGACCGGTCTCGGACCGAAGACGAGGATCCATGCCTCCTCCTGCAACCAGGACTTCTCGTGCCTCGCCGGCAACTGCCCGGCCTTCGCCACGGTGAGGACGGCGACGGGGACCGGCTACGCCCGCCACCGGGCTCCTGAGCTCGACGAGGTCGAGCTTCCCGAGCCGGCCGTCAAGGTGCGGCCGGAGAGCCCGTACCACGTCGTGATCCCCGGTGTCGGAGGCACCGGTGTGATCACCATCAACGCGGTGCTCGCCACGGCGTTCGCGCGAGACGGCTGGCGGCTGTGGAGCTACGACCAGACTGGCGCCGCCCAGAAGTGGGGACCCGTGCTCTCGAGTCTGGTGCTCACTCCGCAGGGCCACCCGTTCGTCCACCGAAGCGTCTGCAGCGGGTGCGCCGACGTGTACCTCGCCGTCGATCCGGTGAGCGCCACCGCGCCGGCCAACCTCGAGCGCTGCGATCCTGCCCGAACAGCCGCGGTGGTGAACACGGCGCCCTTCGCCACGGGGGAGATGGTCCGCGACGTGGCCGTCCGCCCGTCGAAGGACGGGCTCGTCGCCGCGATCGCCCGGCGGGTCGACGAGCGGCGGCTCGTCCCTGTCGCCGCTCGCCAGCTCGCAGAGGACTTTCTCGGGAACCACCAGATGGCCAACGTCGTGGCGGTCGGCGCTGCCTACCAGGCCGGGATGCTGCCTGTCAGGGCGGACAGCATCGAGGCGGCGCTGAGCCTGAACGGCGTCGCGGTCGACGAGAACCGGCGAGCTTTCCGCCTCGGGCGGTGGTGGGTCCACGACCCGGTCGGCCTGTCGGCGGCACTGGCCGATCGCATGCCGCCCGATCCGTTCGGGCCGGCGGCACCCGCCTCCGCGGTGCGCGCCGGGCGCCGACAGCGCCATGGTGCCGCTCTCGCGGGCGCGGACCTCGACGACGCGACCCGGGCGATCGTCGGGGCACGGGCGCTCGACCTCGTCGGCTACCAGGGCCCGAAGTGGGCGAGCCAGTACGTCGACTTCGTGGCCGGAGTCGCCGAGCAGGTGCGGGCGCGCGGGCTCGCCGACAGCGGTGTCGCGGCAGCCGTCGCCGTCTCGCTCCACAAGCTCATGACCTACAAGGACGAGTACGAGGTTGCTCGTCTCTACAGCGAGCCCTCGTGGAGGCGGCAGGTCTCGTCGACCTTCGAGACGCCCGTCTCGGTCACCCTGCACCTGCACCCCCCGGTGCTGCGACGTCTCGGGCTGCGCCGGAAGATCGCCCTCGGTCCGGCGTTCGCCCCGGCGCTGGCGCTGCTCGCCAGGATGCGCGTGGTCCGGGGAACGCCCTTTGATCCCTTCGGAGCGTCGCCGCACCGAAGGGAGGAGCGGGCGCTCATCGCCTGGTACCGAGAGCTCGTCTCGGACGCCCTCGAGAGGCTTGGCGGCGCGGGCGAGGGCAGCCCTGACGTGCCTGCCGCCGACGCGGCCGTTCTTCTCGAGATCGCTCGGCTGCCGGAGGCGATCCGGGGCTACGACGACCTGAAGCACGTCCGCGCCGAGGCGGCGCGGCGCCGGGGGGCAGAGCTGCTCGACGGCCTTGCGAGCGATGTACGACGCCCGGCCGGGCCGGCGGGAGGGATGAAGATGGCGGGGCCGCTCAGATGACGACCAGCGCGCCACTTCGGATCCGTCCCGGCGGTGTCACCGGACCCGGGCGGGAGCGCGACCGATGACGGTCCAGCGCCGGCCCGGTGGTGTGGCCGCCGGCCAGGTGCACGGGACAGGTGGGGTCCTGCCGGCGTCGCCGGCCTGAGGAGGAGGTGTCGAGGTTGCACACGATGGGTGACCCGATCGAGAGGGGATATCTGACAGCGCCCGACTCGGTGTCGGTCGTCTGCGGCGAGGAGCGGCTCACCTATGCCGAGACGTGGTCCCGCTGCCGGCGCCTCGCCGGGCACTTGAGGGCGCTCGGCTTGCGCAAGGGAGACCGCGTGGCGGTCGTCGCGGCGAACTGCCACCGCTACGTCGAGGCATACCAGGCGATCCCGGCTGCCGGGTTCGTGATCGTTCCGCTCAACACGCGCTCGAGCGAGGCGGAGCTGCACTTCGCCACCGCCGACTCCGGCGCCCGGGCGCTGCTGACCGACATGCCGCCGCGCCCCTACGAGCAGCTGTTCGAGCACGTCATCCGGATGCCCGACGCCTACGAGGAGGCGCTCGGGAGTGCGGAGGAGGCAGAGCTGGGCGCCGCCGCCGGTGTCGAGGAGAGTGACCTCGCGGGGATCTTCTACACGAGCGGGACCACCGGCAAGGCAAAAGGGGTCATGCTCACCCATCGCAACCTCGTAGCCAACGCGTGGACGGCGCTCACCTGGGCGCGGCTGCAAGCCGACGACCGTTGGCTGCTGATGGCGCCCATGTTCCACGCGGCCGGCACCTGCGCGGTGCTGGCGAATAGCTGGATGGGAGCGACACAGGTGGTGCTCCCGACGTTCGACCCCGACCGCGCCCTCGACCTCATCGAGGCCGAGCAGGTCACGTCCACCCTGGCGGTGCCGACGATGCTGATCTCCATGATCGAGGCGCAGCTCAGACGGCAGAGGGACGTCTCGAGCCTGCGGCTGCTCAGCCACGGGGCAGCGCCGATCGGCACGGAGGTGCTGAGGCGGGCGCACAAGGTCTTTCCCGACTCTGAGCTGCTCCACCTCTACGGCACGACCGAGACGGCCCCGATCGCGTCGGCGCTCCCCGCCGAGCAGGGCCTGCTCTTCGACGCCCGGGCGCGATCGTGCGGGCAGCCGGCGGTAGGGGTCCAGCTGAAGGTGATCGGGTGGGACGGTCGGGTCCTCCCGCCCTTCGAGGTGGGAGAGGTCGCCATCCGCGGCGCCAACGTCATGGCCGGCTACTGGCAGCGCCCCGAGGAGACCGCCGCCGCCCTGCAGGAAGGCTGGTACCACACGGGGGATCTCGGGTACCTCGACGACCACGCCTACCTCTTCCTCGTCGACCGGTTGAAGGACATGATCGTGACGGGCGGGGAGAACGTCTACAGCGTCGAGGTGGAAGAGGCCCTCTATCTCCACGACATGGTGCTCGAGGCCTGCGTCTTCGGGGTCCCTCATCAGCGCTGGGGTGAGGCGGTGCACGCCGTGGTCGTCGCCCGGGGCCCGGTGACGGCCGAGGAGCTGACCGAGCACTGTCGAGAGCGGCTCGCGAGCTTCAAGGTCCCGAAGCAGATCGTCGTGCAGGAGCAATCGCTTCCCCGTTCGGCCTCCGGCAAGATCCTGAAGCGCGAGCTGCGGGAGCCCTATTGGGAGGGGCACTCGACCCGCATCGGCGGTGATTGAGCGGAGCTCCGCTCCGGCGCGCTGAGGGGCGGGGGCGTGCTCGAGGCGAAGCTGCGATCGAGCGGCTCGTCTCGTGCCCGCCAGCTCCAGACGGTGAGTACCCAAGGTGCGGACGCAGGGGCGGTGAGAGCCTCGAGGCTCTGAGCTCACGCCCGTGACGCGCTCGGTGCCGACGGGTTGGCCGGGAGTGGCTGCGAAGCGGCTCGCAGGCTCATGGGCGGGCGGTTCGAGTCCGACCTCGCGATCTGAGACGTCGGTGGGTGCCGCGCGAGACGATCGGGGGGCGTGGCGAGTTCAGACTCCCCGGAGTGCATCCCGGAGCCCGGCCGTGCGGGCACGAGCGCCACCGTGCGCCCGTTGCTGCGAGCGGCTCCGGCCTGCGTGGACTCGATGCGGGTGTCGCGCGCCGTGTCCTCTGCTGCCGGCCCGACAGGCGGACCGACACTGGCTCCCGTCGATGCCGGCTGTCGAGAGCCGCCATCGGCCGCTCCGTCCACCGTGGCCCGACTACGGTGGCGGCCCGCCCCGAGCGCCACGGACCGGCGAGGCCGGTCCGATTGGCCGTCGCCGCCCGGAGATGAGGACGGAGGACGTCGCCGCTCGCGCTCTCTGGCCCGCAGCGGGGTGGGGCGCTCGGTGGTCCCCGGGGGTGGGGGGCCTTCCGGCACCGCTGAGCCGGGCGGCCTGCGTGCCCGGCGTGCAAACTACGTAGCGGGTTACCGACGAAACGTTGATCGAATTACTTGACTTTTACTGATCTCGTTCTTACAGTGACCCTCGGTCTGCATTCAGGATTCAGTCTTGGGTGCAGCATCCCAAGTCGCATGGTGCGACTGGATTGGTGGAGGGGGATGAGGGCCTTGGCGAAGACCAATGGCGCCGTCGCGCGCCAGTCGCAGGAGCAGCTCGGCGAACGTCACCTTTCAGTGGTGGACGCGATCGCCCAATCAGCGGGTTTCATGGGGCCGGTCTTCTCGTCGGCCCTCCTGATCCCCCTCGTCGTGGGGGCCGGCGTTGCCGGGAAAGGGGCGGGGATCGCGACCCCGGTTGCCATCATCATCGCCGCCATCGGTGTCGGAGGGCTCGGCTGGATCATCGCCGCGTACTCGCGCAAGATCCACGCAGCGGGCGCGCTGTACGACTACGTCACCGACGGGTTCGGCAAGCGGGCCGGCTTCGTGGCCGGCTGGCTCTACTACGGCTGCACACTGTTGCTGTCTGCAGCCATCGTGCTCCTCGTCGGCGGGATCACATCGGGATTCCTCCAGTCGTCCTACGGCGTGAACATCCCCTACTGGGTGATCGACTTCATCTACGCCGCCCTTCTCTTCTGCCTGCTCTACTTCGGCGTCAAGATCTCGACCAAGGCGCAGCTCGTCCTCGTGTCGCTGTCGGCGCTGCTCGTGCTGGGCTTCTTCCTCTACGTGGTCGCGAAGGGCGGCCACGGCGGCAACACCGGGCGCCCGTTCCTGCCGAGCTCGGCAGCCGACGGCTGGTCGGGGATCTTCTTCGGGATCGTCTATGCCATCCTGCTCTTCGTCGGCTTCGAGTCGGCGGCCAACCTCGGCGAGGAGACGGCGAACCCGAAGCGCTCGATCCCGATCGCCATCCTCGGGTCAGTTGGCGTGGTGGCGTTGTTCTACGTCCTCGCCGCCTATGCCCAGGACATCGGCTTCGGCCTCAACATGTCCAAGTGGATGTCGAGCCCTGCGCCGTTGTTCACCCTGGGCGCCCCGGGCGACTTCGGCACATCGGTGCTGCTCGACTTCCTCAACATCGTCGTCATCCTCGACATCATGGCGGTCGGTGTCGGGGCGGCCGTCTCCTCGACCCGGGGGCTGTTCGCCCTGGCGCGCGACCGACGGATCCCCGGGCCCTTCGCAAAGGTGTCGGCGAGGTGGGGCACCCCTGTGAACGCCATCATCTTCCAGGTCGCTCTCGGTGTCGCCTTCGTCCTCCTCGTGCGCTTCGACAACGGTGTGTTCGCTCTGAACGGCGCACCCCAGTACTTCCCCTTCTTCGCCTGGGTCGTCGGGCTCGGGGGGCTCGGTCTCGTGGTGGTCTACGCCACCATCTCCCTTGGTGCGATCCGAGGGCTGTGGAGCAGCACGAACCGCGTCGGGCTGGTCATCGCCGTCGTGCTCGGACTCGGAGTCGCCGCCGGTGGGATCTTCGGCAGCATCTACAAGACAGCGTCTCCGGACAACCAATGGATCTGGTATCTCCTCGTCTGGGTGGCGATCGGAGCGGCGCTCACGGTCCGCAACCTCGTGAGGGAGAACCACAGCGCGACCGTCCGGCCGCCGTCGGAGTTGCTCATGGAGACGAGCCCCCTCGTCGGGGCCGAGCCATCCGAGAGCCCGGTATGAGACACGCCGGCGCCTCGGGCGAGGCGTCGGGAGAGGGCGTCGGGGGTTCGGCTCGGGCCGAGGTCCCTTCTACCGCCGGCCTGCGAGACCGTGCACGACAGGAGGAGGACGGCTCGTGAGAGACAGCGAAGTGCCGACAGGAGGGTGGACCGTGACCCGCCCGGTTGCCAGGCACGACACCCGTCTCATCAACGGGGTGTACGAGCGGCTGCGCAGCGCCATCGTGAATGGCGAGATCGGGCCGGAGACGCGCCTGTTCCAGCAGCAGCTCGCCGTGAGCCTCGGCGTGAGCCGGACGCCGCTCAGGGAGGCGCTGCTCCGCCTGGAGCGGGACGGCTTCCTCTATTCGGTGCCGAATCGAGGGATGTTCGTCCGCGGCCTCACGATCGAGGAGATCGGCGAGCTCTACCAGCTGCGCGAGCTGCTCGAGCCCGTGGCGGCCCGCCTTTCCTGCGAGGTCGCCGACAAAATGGACATCGCCCGCGTGAAGGCGATGCATCGCGAGTTCGAGCAGCGTACGTCCTCCAGCATCCGGGAGGCCTTCAACAGCAACTTCGGCCTTCACATCTCGCTCATCAGCTCGTGTCCCAACCAGAGGATGCTGCAGTTGCTCCGGGACATCTGGGACCAGAACTCGGCCTTCCTCATATTCCGCTACTACGCGCGCAGGGTCGGTGTGGTGAGGGAGATGGCCCGCGAGCACCGGGAGATCGTCGACGCCTTCGTGTCGGGCGACGGTCGCCTGGTGGAGGAGCTCCTTCGCACCCACATCCGCTGCGCCGCCGAGTCGCTCCTTGCGACCCTCAAGGACACCGGACAGCAAGAGAGAGAGGCATGACGTGTGCGGCCAGTGTGGTCTGATCCTCCATCGTGTCGGTCCGATCGGTCATCTGCTCTGCGTGACCGAGGGGGCGATGCTCCACCGTGGCCCGGACTCGACCGGGTTCGCCCTCTACGGCGACCAGGCGCGTGACGACCGGGTGATCGTCAGGGCCCGCGCGCTCGCCGGAGTCGACGTGGACGGGACGCTCTCGGACGTGTTCGACACGATGAAGCTCGTCGGAGCCCGACTCATGACGGAGCCGCAGCTCACGCCGGGCGGGGTCGACGGCGGGACGTTCCTGCGCCTCACGGTGGATTTCGTGGGCGATCCCGCAGCGCTGCTGGCGGCGATCGAGAGCGCCGAAGGCGTGCGAGTGCACTCGATGGGAAGGCGGCTCGAGATCGTGAAGGACGTGGGCACGGCGGACGAGGTGGCCGCCCGGCACGGCGTCGAGGAGTTCGTGGGCACGCACGGGATGGCGCACTCACGTCTTGCCACCGAGTCGACGGTGGACGTCGAGCTGTCTCATCCGTTCTGGGCCCGACCCTTCCTCGACGTCGCCATCACCCACAACGGTCAGCTGACGAACTACTACAAGATGCGCCGGCTCATGACGGAGCGGAAGCTCGAGTTCCTCACCGAGAACGACTCTGAACTGATCGCCGTCTACATCGCCGAGCAGCTGGCGAAGGGCTCCTCGCTTCACGAGGCACTGTCGCGCTCGATCACGGCTCTCGACGGTGTCTTCACCTACCTGCTGGCGACCGAGGCGGCGATCGGCTGCGCGACGGACCGCCTGGCCATCAAGCCGCTCCTCGTCACAGAGATCGACGGGACGACGGCATTTGCCACCGAGGAGCAGGCGCTGCGCCGCGTCTTCGACTCGGAGCTCGTGACCGAGTACGTGAGGGAGGGGACGGCGAGGGTGTGGGAGGTTCCGAGCGCCGTGAGCCTGACAGGAGGAGCAAGGTGAGCATCGATCACAGCCCCGCGCAGAAGTGGTCCGGGTTGTCGGATGACGCCGTCCACCTCGATGCCGACGACCTCGGCGCCTACGAGTTGAACCGCAAGCTGCACGAGCTCTCGCGGGATCATGCTCAGATCGTCGTCGACAATCCCCGAGCCCGTCACAACCTCGGTATCGGCCTCGAGGCGGACGATGCCGAGATCCACTTTCTCGGGAGCGTGGGGTACTACTGCGGTGGCTTCAATGCGGGCGCCAACATCGTCGTCCATGGCAATGCCGGCTGGGGGGTCGGCGAGGCGATGTCGGCGGGAACGATCGTGGTGCACGGCTCGACTGCCTGGTCGGCCGGCGCAGGCATGCGCGGCGGGACGATCGTCATCCACGGCGACGGCGGACCGCGCACCGGGATCGCGATGAAGGGGGGAGAGGTCCTCGTCGCCGGCTCCGTCGGCTTCCTGTCAGGCTTCATGGCCCACCGGGGCAAGATCGTCGTCCTGAACGGCGCCGCCGACGGGCTCGGGGCGTCGATGTACGAGGGTGTGATCTTCGTCTCGGGCAGCGTGAGCTCGCTCGGGGCAGACGCGATCGAGCGCACTGTGGACGCGAACGACACCGAAGAGCTGTCGCGGGCCCTTGGCTCCGCCGGGTTCTCCTGGCCGGACGATCCCTTCCGCAAGGTGGAGGCGGAGGGACGACTGTGGTACTTCGACAAGCACGACGGCCGGATCTGGAGGAGCATATGAGCAGCGACGCACTCAACGCCGAGCCCGCGGTACCGCCCCCGCCGATGGCCACCGACATGCGAGAGAGCCCCATCTGGGACCGTTGCACGATTGAGGACATCCAGACCAAGGCCGATCTCGGCCGCTACCGGATCACCGGCTTCTCGCTCCACCGCACGATCCCCCGCCTCGACGACCTTGTCTTCCTCCCGGCGGCGATGACGAGGTTGCCACTCGAGGGGTACCGGGAGAACTGCGAGACGAGGACGGTCCTCGGAGCGCGCCACGGCTGCGCGAAGCCGCTCGAGCTCTCCGTGCCCGTGTACATCACGTCGATGTCGTTCGGGGCGCTGTCGTGGAACGCCAAGGCGGCGCTCGGCCGCGCCGCCTCCGCCATCGGCACCTGCACCTGTACGGGCGAGGGCGGGATGCTCGCCGAGGAGCGGGAGGAGTCCTCCCTGCTCGTCTACCAGATGACCCCGTCGCGCTACATGCTCGACCTCGAGCACCTGCGCCAGGCCGACGCCCTCGAAGTCGCCATGGGCCAGGGTGCCAAGCCGGGCACGGGCGGCCTCTTGCCGGGAGCGAAGGTGGCTGCCCGGGTCGCGGAGATGCGCACCCTGCCGGCGAACATCGACCAGCGCTCGGCGGTTCGCCACCCGGACTTCCTCGGCGCGGACGACATGGAGGTCAAGCTGGAGGAGCTCCGGATCGCGACGGACAACCAGGTACCGATCTTCGTGAAGATGCCTGCCACCCGCGTCCGCGAGGACGTGAAGATCGCCGCCAAGGTGGGTGCGGACGTGATCGTCATCGACGGCATGGAGGGTGCGACCGGGGCCTCCCCCGAGCTCCTGCTCGACCACACCGGTATCCCGACGATCGGGGCTGTCGCTGCGGCCAGGGAGGCCCTCGAGGAGATCGGTCTCTACGGCGAGGTCAACCTCGTCGTCTCGGGCGGCATCCGCAGCGGGGCGGACGCCGCCAAGGCGCTGGCGCTCGGTGCCGACGCCGTCGCCATCGGCACGTCGTCCCTCATCGCATTGAACTGCAACGCGCCGATCTATGAGGACGACTACGCGAAGCTCGGCACCGCCCCCGGGTTCTGTCACCACTGCCACACGGGGCGCTGCCCCGTCGGCATCGCCACCCAGGAGCCCGAGCTCGTCGAGCGCCTCGAGGTGGAGGCGGCGGCGGAGCGGGTCGAGAACTTCATCAACGCCATGGTCATGGAGATGACCCTGCTGGCCAAGGCGTGCGGCAAGGGCGACGTGCACGGCCTCGAGCCCGAGGATCTGAGGGCCCTGACCATCGAGGCGGCGGCGATGGCCCGGGTACCACTCGCCGGGACGGACTGGGTTCCCGGACGGGAGGGCCGCTTCTAGACGACCAGCCCGACCGGGAGGCATGAGGGCGAGCGCTCGGCCGCAGGACAAGATCCTGTCTTCAGCACCAAGAGGGAGCAAAGTGGACATCGGCGAGCTGGAAGCACGTTGCAAGGAGTTCGACATCCGGACGGTCGAGTGCGTCTTCCCCGACGCACAGGGCCTGCCGCGGGGGAAGCGTATCCCGACGCGGCACTTCCTCGACACTGCCTACCGCGGCTTCGAGCTGGCCAACGCCGCCCTCGTCTGGGGGAGGCAGTGCGACGTCATTCAGGAGATCGGCTACACCAACTTCGACACCGGCTATCCGGACATGGTGGCGGTGCCCGACCTCCAGTCGTTCCGCCCCGTCCCGTGGCACCCCGGTGCGGCCTCGGTGATCTGCGATTGCAGGGAGCCCGGCGGCGACGAGGTCTCGGTCAGCACCCGCCGGATCCTGAAGGACGTCGTCGCGCACGCCAATGCGCTCGGCTACGAGCCGAAGGTCGGCGCCGAGCTCGAGTTCTACCTCCTCGACGCGAACGGCCAACCGCTGTACGCCGAGATCGACTGCTACAGCCTCGTTCGAGGGGCGATGCTCGAACCCTTCATGCAGCGCCTCCGCGACGATCTGGAGGCGATGGGAGTCGTGATCGAGGCCTGCAACACCGAGTACGGGCCGGCCCAGGTCGAGATGAACATGCACTACACGAACGCCCTCGACGCCGCCGACGACACGTTGCGCTTCAAGATGGCCGTGAAGGAGATCGCGCTCCAGATGGGCTACAGGGCGACCTTCATGGCCAAGCCGCTCCCCGAGCAGTCCGGCTCCGGTTTCCACCTGCACCAGTCGCTCACCGAGCGGACCGGTGGCGACAACGCCTTCGCACAGGCGAGCCAGGACGACCTCGAGAGCGGGCTGATGGGCCACTACCTTGCTGGTCTGACCGAGCACATGCCGGCCATCACTGCTCTCGGGTCACCGACGGTGAACGCCTACAAGCGGATCTCGGATCACAGCTTCGCCCCCACGCGGGTGTGCTGGGGCATGGACAACCGCACCGTCGGCGTGCGAGCCATCGCTGGCCATGGACCGGCGAACCGGCTGGAGTGGCGCGGCGGAGCGGCCGACGCCAATCCCTATCTCGTGGTGGCAGCCTGTGTCGCGGCCGGGCTGGACGGGATCGAGCGGTCGCTCTCTCCCTCGGCTCGTGTGACGGGCGATGCCTACACCCGTGCGGACCTGCCGTTGCTCCCCGCCACCTTCGAGAGCGCCCTCGCCGTCCTCGAGCACGACGCGTTCCTCGCCGGTGTGCTCGGAGAGTTCCACCAGGTCTTCCTCGCCCTCGGGCACTACGAGCTCTCGCTGTGGCAGTCTGCTGTCACCGACTGGGAGCGTGCGCGTTACATCGATGGCTGACCCTCAGTGGCTCGCTTGCCGAGGGGTGCCGTGAGAGGCGTTCAGGCGCTCCAGGGAACCGATCGCCTCTGGCGTCGGCCCGACGTCGTCGTGGTTGGTGCAGGCATTGTCGGGCTCGCCTCGGCCTACGAGCTTGCCGAGCGCGGTCTGAGCGTCTGCGTCCTCGAGGCAGCGGAGCCCGGCGCTGGACAGTCCTCCCGCAACTGGGGGTTCATTCGTCAGCAGGGCCGTGCCGTCGAGGAGCTTCCTGTCATGATGGAGGCGAACCGGATGTGGCAGGAGCTCCCTGGCCGACTGGGCGCCGATCTCGAGTGGGTGCAAGGTGGGAACCTGCGCCTGACCGATCAGCCGGAGCGAGCCGAGGAGTACCTGGGTTGGATCGAGACGGCGACTGGCTACGGACTCGACAGCCGGGTGGCGACCGCCCGTGAGGTCAGCGAGATCGTGCCGGGCTTCGCGGGCAGCTACGAGCTGGCGATCTTCACGCCGAGCGACGGGCAGGTGAACCCGGTCAAGGCGGTCGCCGCCTACGTGACGGCCTTGCCCGCTTCCCAGGTGGAGATGTACTCCGGATGTCGGGCGCGGGAGATCGTCACCTCCGGCGGAGCGGTGGCAGGCCTGCAGACCGACGCCGGCTTCTTCGCAGCCTCGGCGGTGGTGCTCGCTGCGGGAGCGGGTTCCGGCGCTCTGCTGCGCAGGCTGGGCTACCACGTCCCGGTGCACCTCGTCGCCCAGACGGTGTCACTCACCGAGAAGATGCCCCGGCTGACCGACGCCTGCGTGTGGACAGGGCGGGTCGGCTTTCGCCAGACGGCCAGTGGACAGGTACTCGTCTCGGCGGGCGGCCGTGGGGAGATGGTCATCGACCCGAGCGCCCTCGGGGCCCTCGTGTCTCCTCGCCAGCTCCGCCAGGCGCTGCCGATGTACTGGAAGAACCGCGAGTATCTGAAGATCCGACCCCGCGCGGCCCTCGGTGGTCTCGCGACCGCGGTGGGGAGGGATCACCTCGACGGACCTGTTCGTCACGCTGCGATCGCGGAAGCCCTTATGGCGATGGGTGAGTACTTCCCGGGCCGCACATGGCGAACGGTTACTGCGTGGGGTGGCACCATCGACGGGACGCCTGACGCGCTGCCGCTTCTCGACTCGGTCGGCCCGGGAGGAAACGTGGTCGTGGCGACCGGCATGAGCGGCCACGGCTTCGGCGTCGCCCCCGCGGTCGGTCGCATCGTCGCCGACCTCGTGACCACTGGGAAGAGCAGCCACAACCTGAGCCCGTTCAGGCTCGGTCGTTTCGCAGACGGCACCGCTAAGCCACCGCAGCACCTCCTGTAGCCGGATATCCGATGGCAGGAGGACATCGTAAAGGTGCGGGCTGTTCCCTGGTGACGGCCGTAACGGGAGGAGCGACCGACGTGACGGCACGGCGGCGGCTCCCGGGCGGTCCCGGGAGCCGCCCGCCCGAGGGCTCACTAGGTGAGGCTCGTCCAGACGCTCTTTGTGTCGGTGTAGGCGAGGATCGCGTCCCAGCCCATCTCGCGTCCGACGCCGGACGCCTTCATGCCGCCCCACGGCGCGGCCGCGTCCAGGAATGGAGGGAGGTTGATCC
Organism: Actinomycetes bacterium; assembly: GCA_021811865.1. The sequence goes on from JAKAQB010000026.1 coordinate 30,406, forward strand.
AGACGGTGCCCGCCTTGATCTCGTGCGCCAGTCGATTCGCCATCCCGATGTCGCGGGACCAGATGACTGCGGCCAACCCGTAGTCGGTATCGTTGGCGTGGCTCGCCAGCGTGTCGGCGTCCTCGTAGGGGATGACGCTCAGCACGGGGCCGAAGATCTCCTCTCGGGCGATGGTCATCGAGTCGTCGACGCCCGCGAAGACGGTCGGCTGGAAGAAGTAGCCCCCGCTGAGCGAGCCACCGACACGCTCCCCGCCGGTCACGAGTCGCGCTCCCTCGCTGCTGCCCGCCTGCACGTAGCGGTCGACGCGCTCGAGCTGCTCCGCCGAGACGAGCGGGCCGAGCTGCGTCGTGGGGTCGAGGCCGTGGCCGAGCTGCATCGTGGATGCTACGGCTCCGATCTTCTCGGCGAATTCGTCAGCTCGCTCGTGATCGACGTAGAACCGGGTGTAGGCGGCGCACACCTGTCCGCAGTTCAGCAGCCCGCCCATCAGATTTCCCTCGAGGATGGCGTCGATGTCGACATCGGGCGTGACGATGCTCGGCGCCTTACCGCCGAGCTCGAGGGACACCCGTGCGAGGCGGCGCCCGGCCTCGGCCGCGATCTCCCGGCCCACCTCAGTCGAACCGGTGAAGGAGATCTTCGCCACGTCAGGGTGGCGGACGATCGCCTGTCCGACACTGGGGCCGCCCGTGACGACGTTGACGACACCGGGGGGCACCCCGGCCTCGAGGCAGATCTCGGCGAGGCGGATCGTCGACAGGGGCGTCTGCTCGGCCGGCTTGATCACGACGGTATTGCCGGTGACAAGCGCTGGGGCGAGCTTCCACGCCGCGATCATGAGCGGGAAGTTCCAGGGGGTGATGAGCCCACAGACTCCGAGTGGCTCCCGGCGGTTGCGGTAGTCGACGCCGGGGATCGAGAGCGGGACGGTCACGCCATGGAGCTTCGTCGCCCAGCCGGCGTAGTAGCGGAAGTGCTCGACGGCATTTGGTACGGAGATGCCGCTGCTGACGCCGAGCGGCTGACCCTGGTTGCGTGTCTCCAGCTCGGCGAGCTCCTCGGCGTGCTCCTCGAGGAGGTCGGCGATCCTCCACAGAAGGCGCGCCCGGGCTGCAGGCTGCATCTGGGCCCACTCGGGTGAGGAGAAGGCGCGTTTGGCAGCAGCGACGGCCGCAGCAACATCGTCCATTGTGGCTTCTGGGACGGTCTCGATTGCCTCGCCAGTCGCGGGGTCGAAGGTCTCGAATGTGCGACCGTCACCGGCAGCCGTCCAGTCCCCATCGATGAGCATCCGTGCTGTCATGATTCCCTCCTTGAGAAGTTCAACGATATGCAACATGGAGGGGATGACGGGCGGCGGAGATGTCGCCGTTTCCCCTTGATTGACCGTCTGGACTGAGCCCATCTGAGTTCACCGTCTGCCGGGCATCGCCGCGGAACGGACCGGTACACGCACTCAACACTGAGTCAGAGACTATACGTAAATGCCCATAAGAGCAAGAGACATCTCGGCCAAGTTCTTGCAATCCTGTGCGACTTCTTTGCCCCGTTGCAACGTTCAATCGTTCTCTGGCAACCACCCGGGTCAGCGGTCGACATCTGGCTCCTATGGCTGCCCACTCTTGCGGAGCGACGGACAAGGGGAGTGGAGCTGATCGGTGCTGCGAAGCGGGAGTGGCGGGGGCAAGGAGCCCGGCGATCAGCGCCGATCAACAGGTCGCCTGTCGGGCCAGCTGACCGGTCGGCGCGTGTACGCACCGGGGCATCCCTGCCGACGGGGGAGTTGCTGGTCTCGAGGTGAGATTGGGACCGGGAAGCCGCCCCCGCTTGCGCCCGGGCGGCGCGAGGAGGCCTGCGAGGTCGGTACCGAGCGCCCAACTCGTGGCGGTGCAGGCGACGAGGTCGAGGAGGGGTTCCGGGTCGCCGGCGGCGGCACGGATGGAGAGCCGAATCCGGCTCGCTCCGTTTCCCCGGAGACGCCGCCGTCCGCTGCCTCCTCAGAGGGTCCAGGCGATCCTTGCCTCGATCATCGTGCGCACCGGGCAGTGGCCGAGAGGGGTGACCACGATCACGTCGAGGTGCCGTGGACCCTGTCCCCGAGCACCGGGGCGATCCCTCTCACCCGGCGGACCCGTGAGTGGATGAGGGTGAGCGTGTCCTGGAGGGAAGGCCTGCCCACGACGGGGACGGGATCGGTCAACCGTCGGTACTCGTGAGCGGACGTGAGAGGGCTTCTCGCGCTGGCGAAGTGCCTTGCCCGGGATCCGCCGCTGCCGCGTCGTGGTCGGGACTGCCGGCGTCCTCGAGCACCACGCGTCCCGGGGCGGGTGCCGGCGCGACCTTGTGGCCCGCGACCGGCCGCCATCTCGTCGGCAACAGGCGCTTGGTGATGCGGGATGCCAGTCCGACGACGCCGTCCGGCACGAATCTGAGGAGGGCGATCAGCAAGAGGGCGTAGACGCCTTCGGAGAGCACGTTCGGGAGCTGTGGCGGGAGCGTGGGTGCCGTGCCGATCGCGGTAAGCACCTGGGAGATGATCGTGATCGCCGCCGCACCGACGTAGGCGCCGGAGATAGTCCCGAGACCGCCGACGACCACCATGATGAGGAACTCGATCGAGAGCATCACCGGGAAGGCGTCCGGCGAGATGTAGCCGAGGAAGAAGGCGTAGATCGCTCCGCCGAGTCCGGCAAAGGCGGCGGACAGCGCGAAGTCGCGCAGCTTGTAGCTCACGACGTTGACGCCCGTCGCAGACGCCGCCGCTGGCGAGGTGGCCATTGCCCGCAGCCCTCGCCCCGGGCGCGATCTGGTGATGTTCCGGCTCACGACGAGGACCGCGGCGGCAACCACCCAGACGAGGTAGGCGTACGAGCGGTAGCTCGAGATGGCGATAGGGCCGATCGTCAATGAGGGAATGCTGGTCAATCCCACGGCACCGCCGGTGAAGCTCGGGGTCTGGTTCAGCACCGAGAGGAAGATGAGCTGGAGGGCGAGCGTCCCGAAAGCCAGCGCGTGCCCTTCGAGGCGGAGCAGCACGGCGCCGACGATGCCGGCGATGGCGGCAGTCATCGCGACGGCCGCGACGAGGGCGAGCAGAGGCGGCCAACCGTGCAGCGCCATGATGGCCGCCGCGTACGCGCCGAAGCCATAGAAAGCGCCCTGGCCGAGCGAGACCTGCCCGGCGAAGCCGATGAGCAACGACAGCCCTGCCACCACCATGGTCGAGAGGCCGATCGTCACGTAGGTGATGAGGTCGGGGGCGTTGAGCATCATGGGGAGGATGAGGGTCACCGCCCCGATCACGACCGTGGCGACACTCGCCGGAAGGTTCGCACCCGTGAGGCTGCGCAGGAATCTCATACGAGCTTCTCGACTTGCTGGCGCCGGTGTGACTGCCAGAGGAGCAGCACGATCATGAGGGCCAGGGCGACCGCCGTCTGGTTGGCGTCCGACCAGTACCCGGCGACGAGCTCCTCGGACACGCCGAAGGCGAGTCCTCCCGCCAGCGCGAGGCCCGGGTTCGTCAACCAGCCGACGATGGCGGCGGCGAAACCGAGGATGGCGAGGTTCACGTCGCTGTCGTAGGTGATCGGGAACAGCGGCGTGATGAGGACTCCGCCCACGCCGCCGAGGGCGCCGCCGATGGCGAACGAGAGGAGGCCCATCGCCTTGACGTTGATGCCCGAGAGACGAGCGGCATAGGGATTCGAGGCGCAGGCGGTCATCCCCTTGCCGACGTAGGTGCGCTCCAGCACGAGCCAGAGGACGAGGAGGACCACGATGCTGGCGCCGATGAGCAGGAGGTACTGAGGCTGGACGAAGATGCCGGCGATATGAAGGTCGTGACCGCTCAGGCCGGAGAAGGTGAGCGGCACCGTCCCCCACACGAGCATGGCGACGGCCTCGCTCAAGATGGCGAGACCGATCGTCGTGATGAGCGACGCCGTCGGCGTCATCTTGCCGAGGATGGTCACCGCGCCGAAGACGAGCCCGATCGCAGCGCTCGCCAGCACGGCGAGCACCTCTGAGACGCCCTGTGGCACGCCAGCGCCGAGGAGCGAGTAGGTGATGAAGCCACCGAACACGACGAAGGCGCCCTGGGCGAAATTGACCACCTTCGTCACCCGGTAGATGACCACGAAGCCGGTGGCGAGCAGGGCGAGGAGAAAGCCCTGGGAGATCCCGGTGATGAGGTACTGCACCAAGGCGCTCATGTCGCGACGTGTCCCCCCAGATAGGCTCGCTGGACGGCTGGCTGCTCCTTCAGGTGGCTGGAGGGACCCTCAGCCGCGATCCGGCCGGTCTCGAGCACGTAGGCGCGAGAGCAGAGCTCGAGCGCCAGACGGGCATTCTGCTCGACGAGGAGCACAGACAGTCCGGCGTCGGCGTTCAGTCTCACGAGATAGCGTCCGATCTCCTGCACGACGTTCGGAGCGAGACCCTGAGACAGCTCGTCGATCGCGAGCAGATCAGGCTTCGCCATGAGCGCCCGCCCGATGGCGACCATCTGCTGCTCCCCGCCGGAGAGGTAGCCTGCCCTGCGCCGAGCGAGGTCCCGGAGCTTCGGGAACAGCTCGTAGACGTCGGCGGGATCGCGAGAGGCGGCCTTCCATGCGCCGAGGCGGAGGTTGTCGTCCACGCACAGATCGGGGAACAGCTCGCGGCCCTCGGGTACATGGGCAAGCCGCCCACGGCAGGAGATCGCCCCCGAACTGGCCGTGATGATGCCCGAGAGCGTGTTGAGCAGCGTCGTCTTTCCAGCTCCGTTCGCCCCGATGAGGGCGACCATCTCGCCGCGCCCGACTTCAAGGCTGACGTCGTCGAGGGCGACAGCCGCGCCATAGCGGACGACGAGTCGGTCGACGGAGAGCAGGGGCGTGTGCTCCCCGGTCCCGTCGCCGGCCGGCGGCCCGCTAGCTGCCGGTGACAGCACCATCGCCTGCGACCGACCCGAGATAGGCGTCAATGACGGCTTCATTGCCACGCACCTCGGCCGGCGTCCCTTCGGCGATGACGTGTCCGAGGTCGAGGACTGTGACCCGGTCGGCCACGGCGCTCACGAAACTGATGTCGTGCTCGACGAGCAGCATCGTCAGCTTCTCCTCACGGAGCCGGCTCAGCAGCTCGCTCAGCTCGCGGCGCTCCTCGCCCCGGAGGCCGGCGGCAGGCTCGTCGAGGAGGAGGAGCTTCGGGTTGCTGCACAAAGCCCGGGCGATCTGGACGGAGCGCTGCTGTCCGAGCGGCAGCGACTCGGCTGGCGAGTCTGCCCAGTGTTCGAGACCGGCCCGCGCGATGACGGCGCGGGCGCGCTCGCGGATCTTCGGCTCCTCCCGGAAGTGGCGTGGCAGGCGGAGCGCCGCCTCGATGAACTCATGCTGGGTCCAGGAGTGGGCGCCGACCATCACGTTCTCGAGTGCTGTCATGCCCCGGAAGAGGCGTACCGTCTGGAACGTGATCGCGATGCCGAGGCGGGCGCGGACGGCAGGGCGTAGTTGCTCGATCTGCCGGCTTTCGAACGAGATGGTGCCCTGCTCGGGGCGGAGATGGCCGGTGACGAGGCTGAACAGGGTCGACTTCCCTGCCCCGTTCGGCCCGATCAAGGCCCGCAGCTCTCCTTGGGGCACCGACAGTGACACGCCGTCGACGGCACGCACGCCGCCAAAGCTCTTCACCAGTCGTTCGAGCTCGAGCACGGACACACCTCTCTCGGGCCCTCGCTGTCTGCAGGTTTCGCCGATCACCGCGTCCCGGAGTCGTCCCGGCCGGTGAGCCTCTCGGCCACCTGCCGGCTCTGTCTTGTGACCGCTTTCATAACGGTCTTCTCTTACGTGTAGCATAATGCTCCAAGTCAGGTAGCGCCAGAGTCAATTGAGGCGGCCGGCAGACCCATCCACCGGCGCTCGGTCGCGAGGGTGAGGATGGGAGCTGATCGTCGCTAGGGTCGCTGGCCGATGACAGAGACCGCGCCCGTGACCTTCGTCGCGTCCAACGGTGTTGCGCTCGCGGTCCACGATCTCGGTGGCACCGGGCGGCCGCTGCTGGTCGCGCACGCCACCGGCTTTCACGGGCGTGCCTACGCCCCGTTCGCAGCATCGCTGTCCGACCGGTTCCACGTGCTCGCCTACGACGCCCGAGGGCACGGGGAGTCGGGCGTACCCTTCCCCGGTCGCCCCGGTGAAATGGCCGGTTACTCGCCGGCCGACTTCGCCGGTGACGTGCTGGCGGTCGTCGACGACCTCGGCCTCGAGTCAGCTGCCGCCTTCGGCCACTCGGCGGGAGCTACCGCCCTGCTCCTCGCCGAGCAGGCGCGTCCGGGCACCTTCTCGTTCCTGTACTGCTTCGAGCCGATCATCGCCGCCAGCGACGACCCGGCGCCGCCCGACCCTGACAGCAGGCTCTCGGGGGGTGCCCGTGCCCGGCGGGAGAGCTTCCCCTCGCTGCAGGCCGCCTACGACAATTACGCCTCGAAGCCGCCGCTCAACGTGCTCTCGCCGGCGGCCCTGTGGGCCTACGTGGAGCACGGCTTCGCGCCAGAGCCCGACGGCACGGTGCGCCTCCGCTGCAGGGGTGGCGACGAGGCGGCGATGTACGCGCAGGGTCTGACCCACGAGGCCTACCGTCACCTCTCCACGGTGACCTGCCCGGTCGTGCTCGCCTGCGGTGAGACGACCGACGCGGTCGGCCGTGACGTCCTCGACCTGCTCGCTCAGAGGCTGTCGCGGGTGAGCCAGGACGTGCTCCGCGGGATCGGTCACTTCGGACCTCTCGAGGACCCCGACGCCGTCGCCGCCTCGGTTGCCCGGGCCCTGCAGCGGCCGGAGCCCCCCGGTTGAGCGCGTCGCCCGCTCATCTGCTCGTCGAGGGCCGCCGCCTCGAGGTGCAGCGGCTGGGGGCCAGCGGTCGGCTGCCGACCCTTGTCTTCCTGCATGAGGGGCTGGGCTGCCTGGCGCTCTGGCGCGACTTCCCGCGTCGCCTCGTCTCGGAGACCGGCTGCGGCGCCGTCGTGTTCTCGCGCTACGGCTACGGCCGGTCGGACCCATTCGAGGCGCCGAGGACGGCGCGGTACATGCACGACGAGGCGGCGCAGTCGCTCCCGGCGTTCCTCGACCAGCTTGCGATCGACGAGCCGCTGCTCGTCGGCCACAGCGACGGCGCCTCGATAGCGCTGCTGTACGCGGCCGCCCGGCCGGTCGCCGGTCTCGTCCTGCTCGCGCCGCACGTCTTCGTCGAGGAGGTCTCGATCAGGGGGATCGAGGCAGCTCGGCGGGCCTATGTGAGCGGAGACCTGCGTCCGCGCCTCGCGAAGTACCACACGGACCCGGATGCCACCTTCTTCGGTTGGAATGACGTGTGGCTCTCGCCAGAGTTCAGCTCCTGGGACATCGAGGATGTTCTCGGGCAGATCACCTGTCCGGTACTTGTGGTGCAGGGAACGTCCGACCCCTACGGGACGCTTGCCCAGGTGAGGGCGGTGGCCGCCGGTGTGCAGGGTGACTGCACAGAGGTGACGATCGACGACTGCGGCCACTCGCCGCACCTCGAGGCACCCGAGCAGACCGTCGAGGCTGTCACCAGTTTCGTCGCGGGGGTCGTCGCCCGCCGGGACGGCTCGTCCGCCGTGCCGGGCGGAGAGGGAGCAGCGAGATAAGGCGGCAGAGCTTACGGTTCTGGCGCTCCGCAGGCGGCTCGCACGCGCACGGGGAGCTAGTGTGCCGGCCATGGGTGGGGCGTTGAACGGCGAAGTCCGCGACATCGCCCCCATCTACGACGAGCTCACCGACGGCCGGAGGCGGCATCTGCGTGTCTCCGAGCTGGTCTACGCTGCTGCCGAGCGATTCCCCGGCGTCGTGCCGTCGCGTGCTGCCATCGACGCCGAACGCCAGCTGCTGCAGAAGGACAAGCAGGGCATCGAGATCGCCCAGGGCGCCTTCATCGCCCGCCTGCTCGCCGACCCGGTCATCGGTCTGGACCTCCTGCACGCCATGTCACTGCCGACCGCGGCGGCACTCGCCAGACGGGACGCCTTCGAGAGGACGGGGAGCGCAGACCTCGGCCCGGTGCGAGTCGACCGGGAGGGCTCGATCGGCACGGTGACGATCCAAAACCTGGCGGTCCTGAACGCCGAGGACGACGCCTCGGTTGCCGCCCTCGAGGTGGCGGTCGACCTCGTCCTCCTCGACGACCGCATCGAGGTGGGAGTGCTGCGTGGCGCCGTGGCGACGCATCCGAAGTACGAGGGGCGGCGGATCCTCGGCAGCGGGATCAACCTGACGAGCTTGTACGAGGGTCAGATCTCGCTCGTCGAGTTCATGATCGAGCGGGAGCTCGGCGCGCTGAACAAGATGTACCGGGGACATGGAATCCTCCCGGCCGACGAGGCGAGTGAGACCGCGAGGGAGAAGCCCTGGCTCGCAGCACTCGAGACATTCGCGATCGGGGGCGCCTGCCAGTGGCTGCTCGTGACGGACTATGTCGTGGCGGAGAAGGGGTCCTACTTCAACCTGCCGGCGAACAAGGAGGGGATCATCCCCGGCTGCGCCGCGCTCCGCCTGCCGCGCCTCGTCGGCGCCCGGCTCGCCCGTCAGGCGGTGCTGCTCGATCGGCCCTTCGGGGTCGACGAGCCCGAGGGTCGCCTCGTGGTTGACGAGGTGGTCGAAGCCGAGCAGATCGGCGAGCGACTGGAGCGGGCGGCGGAGATGCTGACGAGGGTGGGGACGACAGCCCTTGGCGGGAACCGGCGCACCTTGCGGGCAGCGGCCGAGCCGCTCGACGAGTTCCGCAGCTACATGAGTCTGTACTCCAGGGAGCAGGCTCTCTGCCTGTACAGCCCGGGTCTTATCGCCAACCTGGAGCGGAACTGGACATCCCCGGCAGGCGGGCGTCGACCGACACCAACCACGTCCGCCGACACCTGACCTAGACTGATCTCGTGTCTTCGGGGCGGCAGACGGGTAGCTCGACCTCGGAGGCGACCGGATGGGGCTGACCGAGGCGAAGGAGCCGATGGACGAGCTGCGTCGCCCGACGTTCTTCCTCGACTTCGACCAGCCTGAGGTGGCGGACTTCGCCGAGGAGACAACGAAGGCAGCCTCCTCCCCCCGGGAGAGGGCGGTGGCCCTCTTCTACGCGGTGAGGGACGGTATCCGCTACGACCCCTACAGCATCTCGGCGTCGAGGGAGGACTACCGGGCGAGCGCCGTCCTGCGGGCGACGTCGGCCTACTGCATCCCGAAGGCCGTTCTGCTCGCCGCCTCGACCCGAGCCGTCGGGATACCGACCCGTCTTGGCTTCGCCGACGTGCGCAACCACCTGGCGAGCGAGAAGTTGCTGGCGCGACAGGGCACTGACCTGTTCATCTACCACGGCTACGTCGAGATGTGGCTCGAGCGCAGGTGGGTGAAGGCGACCCCGGCGTTCAACGTGGAGCTGTGCCAGCGTTTTGGTGTGCGCGCCCTCGAGTTCGATGGCGAGCACGATGCCCTCTTCCACGAGTACTCGGTCGACGGCCGTCGGCACATGGAGTACGTGGCCGTCCGGGGCGTGTACGACGACCTTCCCTTCGAGGAGATCATGGTCGCCTTCGCGGACGTGTACGGCGCAGCCGTGCCGTCGTCCCCGACGCGCGAACGTGACGAGCTCTTCGATGGCGGGTCGGCCGAGGGGACCTGAGGACGAGGGGGAAGCTGGTTCACCCGGCAGTCAGCTGATGCCGACCTGTCGGCCGAGCGACGCCAGAGGATGCCATCGCTGGAAGCCGGCCAAGCGCGCCGGCCCAGAGAGGACAAGGACCCGGAACGCCGCCACCCATGCTGTGTGCACCACCCGATCCTCACGTCGTTCCGAGGACGGGACGCCACATGCCTTTCAGGCTCAATCCCACACTTGGTTCTCATCCAAGCAGGCCATCGCCACTGCATGCATCGCTCATCGCTCGGCGGCGTGGGCTGCTCGGGCGACCGGCAGGGTTCGTCAGGCTCGCTCGTGGGCGTGGCGCCCTTCGGAGCTCGCGAGCTGGGGCTCCAAGTCGGTGGGCGCAGCGACGATGCCGGGAGATCGAAGGCGCGATCGCGACGGGCTGAGGCTGACTGCCGGAGGGCACCAACCCTCGAGGAGACGCCGCTTCGTTCGTCTTCACGAAGCTCCGGCCGATCGGGTCGGCGGCGCTGCTGACCTATGCCTGGACGCCCGACGAGGAGCCGGCGAAGCAGGTGGCAGAGGATCGGCACCACCCATACCCGTCGTGCCCGCCGACCGGTCTCAACGACCTGCGTCGTTGTTCGAGCAAGGATGTGCGGGGGCTCAGCGGCCGGTACTCACCGAGATCACGCCGTCGGGCTCGGCCCTAAGCTGCCGACAGCCCAGAAGTGCACCAGCGGGTCCCGTCATCACGTCCGCCGACGGCAGTCGAGCCGATCTCCGTCCTTGGCGGTACTCGCTCCGACCTGTCCGCGACGCCCGCGAACCGGTCCCGACCAGTGATGGGCAGACGGGCACCGGGTCGCGGCTCGGTGCTCCCGTCACAGAGGAGGGAGCCCGCGGGTCAGTCGGATCGGAGTTCACCGGCCTCGTCCGTTCGGCAGCGCCGGTTGTTCTCCTTGCAGGCGGTTGGCGCGGCCGCGGGGCGTTGACCCATTGAGCGTGAACCACAGGGCCACGGAGGGCGAGCACCGACTGTCACCACGTGGCCGCCTACTGGTGACGAGTCGCCCCAACACTCTGCCAGACATCGGTCCAGACGTACGAGCTGGCGACGCGCCTTGGGGGGCGAGCGATGATCCTCGCAAAGAGTCGTGCGTCCTGCGGACCGGTGTCCCCGTAGCCATCCACGAGAACTATGACGTCGACGTGCCACGCCCGCAGAAGAGACCGGACACGTGCGATGGTGGCAGTCGTGACGTGAGCAGGTGGTCGTCCGACCTGCCCGAAGTACCCGGGTCCGATCAAGCTGGTCAAGCTGTTGACCGCGACTTCGGTCGAACCGACTCCGGACCGCGTGGCCTGCCGCCAGGCGTACCCGCTCGTCTCGTCGAGATTCATTCCCGCTCTCGCCTGCCACACGAGTGGGGCACCGCGGTTGATGGTGCCCGGAGGAGCCACAATGGCCACCGCTGGCTGACTCACGCGCGCGAGCGGCCCCGCGGTGAAGACACGAGGAACATGGACAGCCTGCACCGAGTAGTGCCAGTTGTCCCCGAGCATCGGAAAGAACAGCACAGAGCAGACCGCGATCGTGCACAGCATCGCCTCTTTCACCCGTCGGAGCCGGAACTTGTCCGAGCGAAGCCGGTGCACGCACCAGTCGAGTGAGATCGCGACAGCGATCGCGACGAACAGATCTGTGAAGGCCGCAAAGCGGTACGGCTGGATGTTCACGAGAGGCGGGAGGCTGAGCAGCCAGAAGTCGGCGCTCTGAACGCGTGTCAAGCCTGTACTCGAGATGCGGACGTACGGTCCGAGAGCGAGGACATAGGAGACGCTCGCGCCGATGAGCAAGTGGGGCGCTACTCGGTAGCGCCGCCACAAGAGCGGGGAGCACACGGCGATGATCACGAGTACAGGACCGACGAAACCGGAGTCGATCCGCCCGAGCAGCGGAGGGCTGCGCCCGAAGAGCGGCGGCGGTGCAGACGGCCAAACCGCCGACGTGACGG
>JAKAQB010000027.1 GCA_021811865.1 Actinomycetes bacterium
TGATCTGGTTCCAGGGCATCTGGCTGCCCCAGCACGGCTACAGCTTCGTCGACACCCCCCTGTGGGCGGGGATCTACATGATCCCCTGGATGCTCGGCTTCGGCGTCGCCGGGCCGATCTCCGGCAAGCTGTCGGACCGCTACGGCGCCCGGCCCTTCGCCACCGCCGGCATGCTGCTCTCCGCCGCGATGTACGCAGCGATGATGGCCTTCCCCCCCAACTTCGCCTACTGGCCCTTCGCCGCCGTGATGTTCGTCTCGGGCATCGCCATGGGGCTCTTCGCCTCGCCGAATGATGCGAGCTGGCCGGCTTGGTCACCGCCGAGCTCGCCCGGGCCAGGGTGGCCGGCGACTTCACTCGCCGCAGCGGCGAGGTGGCCGCCGAGCTCGAGTGTATGGCGGAAGCCTGTGGTGCCGACCTCCTCATCGTCGGCCGCTCCACCCATCCCCACCTGCACCTCGGCGGCGTCCGCGCCAGCTGCTCGCCCGGGGCCGCATCCCCGTGCTCGTGATCCCATAGCCACCGCCGCAGCGACGGCGAACCGCCCGACGCCCGACCGGGCCCCTGGAACAGCGGGCGGGCGGTCGTGGTCTGTTGGCCCGCGCTCTCAGCCAGCCTCGCCGCTCCGGGGCCAAACGCCGCCAGCACCAAGACGATCTCGGCGTCGTCGACGCCGAGCTGACCAAGGCAGAAGAAGCCATCGAACGGCACTTCCTCGCCTTCGAAGCCGGCACCCTCACCGAGACCACCTGCGCACAAGCGCGTCGAGACCCTCGCAGCAAAGATCGCCACCCTCCAAGCCCGCCGCACCCAACTGGCCACCCTGCTCGAAGAAGAACAAGAGCCCCACATCAGCGAAGAGCACCTCCACCAGCTCCGCCGACACGTGACCGAAACCATCGAGCACGGCGAGCCCGAAGCCCAAGAGGGCCTCCTCCAAGCCCTCGTCGCCCGCATCGAGGTCGAGAGCCGATCCGCGGTACGCCCCTACTTCCGGATGCCGCTCGACGACACACACCCGACGGCGTCGAACCCCTCCACCAACGGAAAGGTTCGACCACCGTCAGGGTCGGCGCCCCCGGCAGGACTCGAACCTGCATCTGCTCTTTAGGAGAGAGCTGCTCTATCCCTTAAGCGACGGGGGCGTGCCGGCGGGGGCTGGAGCGACCAAGGCTATCGTTGGCACAAGGGGTTCGTAGATCGTCCCTCCAGGAAGCAACTTCTCGCGTGACGATGCTGGATATCTGGCTCCGGTCATCGCCCGGGCCGGGTTGCGGCGCCGGTGAAGCCGTAGTCGGGCGGGGGGAGAAGAGCGGGAGGCCTTTCTCTTGAGCTATGCGTCGTCTTCGTCGTCGTCTTGGGCGTCCCACGCCGTGTTGCGTTCCTCGACGCGCTCCCGCCAATGCTCGGCCGCTTCTCGCGTCGGGTACGGCCCCATCCGGTCCTGACGCCGGCACTCCGTCCGCTTCTCGACCCTGCCGTGCTTGAAGCAGTAGAACCACTCGCCGTGGGGGTCGCCGAGATCGCTCATCCCGGCGAGCCTAGAGCCCGCACCGAACGCCGATCACGGCGTCGCCGTCGCCCGGGTCAGCCGGCTGCCCGTTCGGCGGCGAGCGCCTGGCGGATCTCGTTGACCACCCGCGCGCCGTCACCGACCACGTCCCGCCAGCTGTAGACGAGAAGGATCTTGCCCTCGAGGCGGAGGCGGTTACGCCGACGTTCGTCCCCCGCCTTCTGTTCTGGCGAATGGTGGTAGGCGTAGCCGTCCACCTCGACGAACAGGATCGGGCTCAGCTGGAAGTCGATGCGGTAGCACCCGTCGGGGCCGGCCTCGACCTCGACGCTCACTGGACGCAGGCGCGCCGACGCGAGGAGGCGGAGGAACCTGCCTTCGAGGACGCTCGCCGGCGGAGCGGAGACGAACCCACGCCGCCGTAGCGCAGCCAGGAGCCTCGCTGCGCCGGAACGGCCCCGCCCCCCAGTCGCGTCGATGTGGGCTTCCAGCGCCCCTACGCTGACCAGCGCGCTGGACAGCCCCCGGTCGATTGCCTCGTCCAGCTCGGAGGGTGCGACGACCAGGGCGAGATCCTCGAGCGTCCTCATGGGATCGGTGCACGGCAAGCCGGCGCGCAGGACGGGGTGGTCGCACATGCAACGAGAACGGTGGACGGCGACGCCTGGCAGGCGCGTGCTCGCCCCGACAGGCACGGTGACCGCCGGCATCCCCGGCGACGGGACGAGCCTCCACATCCAGGCGGCGGAGCCGTGGGACACGACCGCTTCCGGTCCCGCTGCCAGGTAGGCGGCCCATATCGCTTGGATGGGCGTGCCGGGCGCGCCACCGGCGCGCACGACGCGGCGCCCGACGGACTCCCACTCCCCCCTGGCGATTCGTACCCGCACGTCGGCCTCGCCGACGCCGAGGGCCACCAGCTGGGCGCGCGAAACCATGCCGTGCTGCTGTTTGGAACGGAACTGAACCTCCTGCCACAGCTTCGGGTGCATGGTGCTAAGCATTTCAGCGGGTTTCCTATCTTGTCAAGCCTTTCCACCCACACTTCTCGAGCACCCAACCTCGAAGCGCGCGCGTCCAGGGCAACCGCGCGCACAGAGGGCCGGATATCGTCCTCCATGCGCGCGCTACGGCGCCATGCGCGCGGATGCCCTCCTGGAGACCGGTCGACCGGTTTCGAAAGTGGGCTAAACACCTCGAATCGGCAGACCCATGGGTCTCAGGGTCGCTGCATCGGGCGCCGTCGGGCCCCTCCAGCCCCAACCCCGCCCCCCGGCCCCGGCCAGAACCCCGGCCCCGGCCCCGGCCCCGGCCCCGGCCCCCGCCCCGGCCCCGGCCCGAACCCCGGCCCCGGCCCCGCCCCGAACCTCCGCTTGGCCGACGCCTTGCTAGCGCCAGCGCTAGCCGGCGATGACCTCCGTCCCGACATAGGGGACGAGCGCCGCCGGCACCCGGACGGTCCCGTCCCCCTGCTGGCCGTGCTCGACGATCGCCGCCCACACCCGGGGCGTGGCGAGGCCTGAGCCGTTCAGGGAGTGCACGAGCTCGACGGCGCCGCTGCCCGCACGCCGGAAGCGGATCTGACCCCGCCGGGCCTGGAAGTCGGTGATGAGCGACACCGACGACGCCTCGAGCCACCGGTCGACGCCAGGTGCGTAGACCTCCAGGTCGAAGACACGCGACGCCGAGAAGGTCAGGTCGCCGGCGCACAGCTCCACGACGCGGTAGGGCAGCTCGAGGACCTGGAGCGCCTTCTCGCAGTCGCCGAGGAGAAGTGCCAGCTCACTGTCGGACGCCTCGGGGGTGCAGAGCGACACGAGCTCCACCTTGTGGAACTCGTGCAGGCGCTGCAGGCCCCGGGTGTCGCGACCGGCGGCGCCGGCCTCGCGCCGCCAGCAGACGGAGTACGCCATCGTCCGCCGGGGCAGGTCGGCCTCGTCGAGGATCTCCCCCTGGGGAAGGCCCATGAGCGCCACCTCGGCGGTCGGCAGCAGCCACAGCTCGTCGTCGCGCAGGCGGTAGGCCTGCGTGTCGAACTTGGTGAGGTGACCGGTGCGCTCGATGACCTCGGTGCGCACCATGTGGGGGACGACGGTCTCCTGGTACCGGTCGCGGTGGAGCTCGAGGCCCAGGTTGACCAGGCCGCGCAGGAGGCGCGCACCTCCGCCCCGGAGCACCCCGAACATGGCGCCGCTCAGCTTGGCGGCCCGTTCCGAGTCCATCACCCCGAGGTCCTCGGCGACCTCCCAGTGCGGCCGGAAGGTCCTGCCCTCGTAGGCGCCGGCGTCGTAGCCGTGGACCCGGACCACCCGGTTGCAGGACGCGTCGGCGCCGTCAGGTACGACGTCGGCGGGCAGGTTCGGCAGGCGCGCGATGAGGTCATCGAAGCGCTCCTCCGCCTGCCGCCGCTCGGACTCGAGGCCCTCCAGCCGGGCGCGCCGGTCGGCGAGCGAGGAGCGCAGGGCGCCGGCCTCGTCGTCGTGGCCCTCCCGCAGGAGCCGGCCGACCTCGGTCGAGCCGGCATTCATGTCCCGGCGGGCCTCGTCGGTGGCGGCGATCGCCGCCCGGCGGGCGAGGGCGGCGGACCGGGTGTCCTCGACGAGGCGGGGGTCGACTCCCTTGCGAGCAAGGCGGCGGCTGGCCTCCGCGAAGGTGGCGTCGTCGAGCAGCAGCCGGGGGTCGATCATACTGGGCCTAGTACTCGGCCCCGCCGGTGGCCCGGAAGTCGTCCCAGGTCTCGGCGAGCCCCTGCTCCAGAGTGTGGCTCGGCTCGAAGCCGGCGGCACGGGCCCGGCTGGTGTCGACGACGACAGCGGGCATCTCCCCCTTCTTCGCCTCCACGTGGTCGTGCTCGATCGGCCGGCCGACGGCGTCGGAGGTGAGACCTACGAGCTCGTTGACCGAAACCGACCGCCCGGCGCCGACCGTGAGCACGGTCGGGCCGGCGAGGGTGAGGCCGAGGAGCAGGGATGCGACGGCGTCGGTGACGTAGAGGTAGTCCCGGCGCTGCTCGCCATCGCCGTAGATGTGGAGGGTGTCGTCGTTGAGCACGGCCCGCATGAGGCGGGCGACGATGCTGTCCTTCACCTGCATGCCCCGACCGTAGATGTTCGTGAAGCGCAGGGCCACCGTCGGCATGCCGTAGCTCCCGCTGTAGCAGCACAGGAGCATCTCGGCGGCGGCCTTGGTCGCCCCGTAGGGCGTGAGTGGTCGTGGCGGGATCGTCTCGTCGATCATGCGGCCGCCGACGTCGCCGCAGACAGCGTTGGTGGAGGCGAACACGAACGGGCCGGCGCCGACATCCCGGCTGCGCTCGAGGAGCGACTCGGTGACAGCGACGTTGTTGGCGAAGACGCCGTGGGGGTCGTTCATCGACTGCAGCACGGACGTGGAGGCCGCCAGATGGATGATACCGTCGGTTCCGGGCCGAACAGCGGTGGCGACGACCTCGGGATCGCGCAGATCGCCGACGACGCAGTCGACTCCGGGGTCCCGGAAGGGTTTGCGATCCACCACGATCGGCTCGTCGCCGCGCCGGACAAGAGCCTCCACCACGTGGGTGCCGATGAAGCCCGAACCCCCGGTGACCACGATCCGCATCGAGTTGCTCCTGTCTTGGGCCTCCCGGTGCACGTCCGGGTCACGGTCCGGCGTCCGAACCGGGTCGAGCCGAACGGCTGCACCGTCGCCGCCGCACCGTCGCCGGGCGGCGCCGGGCTCCGCCCACGCTAGCAAGCCGGTCGGCAGCGCTTCACCTTGGTAAGATTCGTGTCCCGTGACCGACATCAACACGCCGGCGGCGGCACCTTCCGCTCCGCCCCGGACGCGTGACCGCCTGGAGGCCGCCCGGGTCAACGATGAGGCGGTGGAGCGCTTCCGCCGGGAGCATCCCGAGACCCTGCCCCCCGTCACCGTGGTGATCCCCGCCTACAACGAGGGGGCGTCGGTAGCCCGGGTCGTGGCGACGGTGCCGGGGCAGCTGTGCGGGTTCGACGTGGCCGTGCTCGTCGTCGACGACGGCTCGGCTGACGACACCGCCGAGCAGGCCCGCCGGGCCGGCGCCCTCGTCGCCCCGCTGGGTGCCAACACCGGCCAGGGCAATGCCTTCAAGGTGGCGTACCGGTTGGCGTGCACCGGTGGCGCCCGCTACATCGCCACCGCCGACGCCGACGGCCAGTTCGACCCCCCGGAGCTGGAGCGGCTGCTGTCGATGATCGTCGCCGGCGAGGCCGACTTCGTCACCGGCTCCCGGAGGCTCGGCGTCGCCCACACGGACGACTCGGTGCGGGCCCTCGGCGTGGTCGTGTTCGGCCGGCTGATCAGCGTCCTCACCGGCGTGCGCATCACGGATCCGGCCAACGGACTGCGGGCCATGCGGGCGGAGGTCGCCTCCGCGCTCGACCTCCGCCAGATGCAGTACCAGAGCTCCGAGCTGCTCATCAGCGTGATCGCCAACGGCTTTCGCGTGCGCGAGGCGCCGGTGACCATGCGCAAGCGCAACGAGGGCGCCTCCAAGAAGGGAGGCAACCTCGTCTACGGCTGGCGCTTCACCAAGGTCGTGGTCACGACCTGGTGGCGGCTCCGCCCCCTCGCCCGCGAGAACCTCCCCGCGCGTCAGGGCCTTTGGTGAAGACCACCAGCTCGTAGGCGACGAACTTCCCGACGAAGAACACGCCGGCAACGGCCAGGTAGGCGAGCGCGACGACCACGACGCGGAGGCCCTGGGCGGCGGTGAGGTGCTTGGCCCAGTGCTCGGTGTAGCCGGTGACGACGGCCGACATACCGAAGCTGGCGAGCGAGACGAGGGCGTAGAGGAGGATCTCGTCCCGCCGGCTGCGCCCGTCGCGGTCCTTCCATGCCCAGCGGCGGTTGAGGACGTAGTTGGGGACGGCACCGCCGATGAAGCCGATCAGCGAGGCGAGGGTCGTACCGGTGTGGAGGGCGCCGAACGCTCCGGCGAAGCACAGCTCCGACGTGAAGGCGGCGATGACCGAGCCGGCGGAGTAACCCGTGACCTTGCGGACCATGGGGTGTTGCCGGACGGCGCCGAAGCGGCCTCCGGGCCCCGCGACGGTCCCCGCGACGGTCCCCGCGACGGGCCCCGCCGCGACGGCCCCGACGACGGCCGCAGCGGTGGCAGCGTCGGTGAGCCCTGCGGCGGCCGCCGCCGCAGCGGTGGCGACCTCCCCAGGCGCGGCGGTGCCGCCTGCAGTGGGGCCGGCGCGGCTCCGCTCGGGCTGCGATCGCCCGGAGTCGTCGCTCGTCAACGCGCTCAACGCCCCGGCCCGGCCTTGGGCGGCGCCCCGGCATGGCCCAGGGCGGCGGCATCCTCGGCGTAGACCCGACCGGTGCCGTCCACGACGACGCGCACAGCGCTGACCTCCACGGCGTGGGTGAGCTGGGCGAGCAGGAACGGAGCGGCGCCGCCGCCGCCGACGTTGCCCGTGGCGGAGGCCACCGTGCGCCACACCCCGCCCACCGGGAGGATCTGCAGGGCGACACGGCTGCTTGCCCCGTGCAGCACTCCTGCTTCCCCGACACTCACCTGGTCGAGCGTAGAGGGTCGGGCGAGGCTCCAGGTGATGGTCCCGCTCCCCCCACTCGCAGTTGTCGTCGGGGCGGTGCCGGGGACGTCGCCGGCATCCGCCTGGCCCGGCCCGAGGGGTGCGAGGGCCAACTCCCGGACACCTCCCGTGCCGGCGATGCGGGCGGTCGGCAGCAGGCTGCGGAGGTCGGGATGGGCCGTCCCCGGGCCGATCAGCTCGAACACCGTCGCGCTGTCGCGATGAGTGCGCAGCAGGCGAACCGCCCACGGCTGGGTGGTCGCCATCCGCATGAGGCACGAGCTCTCGGTGGTGTTGGCCTTGTTCAGGTCGCCGTTCAGGAGGAAGCCGGCGCCGTCCAGCCTGATGCCCTTGCGGGCCAGCGCTGAGGAGCAGCCGAAGTGGTAGATCCAGGTGAAGGCGGTGTTGTTGGTGCGATGGCCGCTGAAGAGGGCGGTCGTGTAGCGGTACTCCGTCTCGACGACGGTGCGATGGGGTTTCAGGGCGGCGAGGATCTCCATGTAGCGGGACCCCTGCGGGTGGGACGTGTCCTGGAACAAGCCGAAGAGGTAGTCCCGGGGGAACTGCACCGCCAGGGGGACGAGGACGAGGACGGTGGCGGCCAGTGCCGTGGCGGCCTTCACCGAGCGGACCGACGGCCACTGCCGACGCCGGGCCCAGCGCAGCGCGGCCTGCACGCAGACGAGCACACCGAGGGCGTACCAGGCGAGCACCACCGGCAGGACGAGGATGACCCGCCGTTCGTTGATGAACGGGTACAGGAGGGTCATCGCCGCGTACACGGGCACGGCGAGGACGGTCTGGTCCCGGTGCCGGCGCCACGCCACCGCGAGGCCGATCAGGGTGAAGACCGTCACCTGGCAGCCGATCCAGAACAACGGGCCGGCCAGGCCGTGCACGGGTGACAGCAACGGCACCACCGTGCGGGGAAGGGCGAAGGTGAGCCAACGCCAGAGGTTGCCCGGCAGGACCACGACGACACGGTGGAGGAGCCCACCCCGGTAGTAGTTGGCGATCTCCTCGCTGTAACGGGCCCCGGCGAGCGGGATGTGATCGATCAACCGGGCGACGGCCACCGGCACGAGGCTGAGGCCCACCCCACCACCGACGGCCACCGCCCGCGTCCAGCGCCGCTGCAGGAAGTACCACAGGACTGTGCCTGCGACGAGGCCGATGCCGGCCTCCTTCAGCCACACCTCCGCGGCGCTCAAGACCACCACGACCGCTCCCGACCAGCAGACCACCCGCGGTGATGCCGCCCAGCGGTCAGCGGCGAGCAGCATGAGGAGCAGGGCGACGAGGAACGGCGTCTCGGCCATCACCATCGTCGAGAACGTCGCCAGCACCGGGTCGAGCGCCAGCAGCACCATGACAGCCGCGGCGCTGGCGGGCGGCATCGCCCGGCGTCGCATCCACACCCAGGTGAGGGGCAGGACCGCCGCCCCGCACAGCGTGCAGAAGACGCGCACCGGCACGAACACCGAGTTGCCGGGGAACAGCCACTGGATCGGCGCGATCAGCAGGGGGAACCCAGGCGGGTAGGGCCCGACAACAGGGTTGCCGCTCACGAGGTCGCCGGTGAGGCCCTTGCCGGCGAGCAGCGCCCGGGCGGTGACGATGTAGTTGGCGTCGTCGTCGAACGATCCGACGAAGTAGTGCAGGCCGACGACGACCGAGTGGGCGACGGCGACAACCGTGCAGACGAGGACGAGGGCCGTCACCCACCTCGGCCGCCAAGGGGAGGGTGGCTCGTGGCGCGCCTGGGTTGCCGGCCTCGGAGACGCCGACGTGACGAGAGACGTCTTGCCTACCTCGCTACTTCTTGAGCTCGCTGGCCGTTGCCCGCCATTGAACCGTAGGTCGGATCGCCTCGAGGTTCACGACGCCCTTGTGCTTTTCCACGACATGGAACAGCGAGTCGATCAGTGTCTCGTTTAGCAGGTGCGGCTCCAAGCCCAGATCGACGAGCTTGGTGTGCTTGGCGTTGTAGTAGTGGTGCTCGGCCTCTACACGCGGGTTGGCCGTGTGCTCCACCGTGACCTCGCCGGGATACGCCTTCTGGACCGCCTCGGCCAGCTCCAGCACCGAGAACTGCTCGGTGAACTGGTTGAACACGCGGAACTCGCCGCGGGCCGCCGGGTTCTCCGAGGCGATCCGGACGCACTCGATCGTGTCCGAGACGTTGAGGAACCCGCGGGTCTGGCCACCCTCGCCGTAGACGGTGAGGGGATGGCCGAGCACCGCTTGGATCACGAACCGGTTGAGCACGGTGCCGAACACGGCGTCGTAGTCGAACCGAGTCGCGAGGCGAGGGTCGGCGTCGGTCTCCTCGGTCTGCTGGCCGTACACGATCCCCTGGTTGAGGTCGGTCGCCCGGAGGTCCCAGATGCGGCAGGCGAACTCGATGTTGTGGCTGTCGTGCACCTTCGAGAGGTGGTAGAAGCTGCCCGGCTTCTTGGGATAGAGCATGGTGTCGGTCCGCCCGTTGTGGGTGACCTCGAGCCAGCCCTCCTCGATGTCGATGTTGGGGTAGCCGTACTCCCCCATCGTCCCGAGCTTGACCAGGTGGATGTCCCGGTTGATGTCGCCGATGGCGTATAGGACGTTGAGGTTGCCGACGACGTTGTTGGTCTGCGTGTAGACGGCGTGCGCCTGGTCGATCATCGAGTACGGGGCAGAACGCTGCTCGGCGAAGTGCACGATGGTGTCCGGCTCGAACTCACGGACCATCTGGTGCACGAACGCCGCGTCGGTCAGGTCCCCGATGTAGGTCGGCAGCCGGGCGCCGGACTGCTCGCCCCAGGCCGCGACACGGTCCTCGATCGACGCGATCGGCACGAGGGAGGACACCCCCATCTCCTTGTCGTAGTCCCGGCGGACCAGGTTGTCGCAGATGCCGACGTCGTGGCCACGGGCGGAGAGGTAGAGGGCCGTGGGCCACCCCAGGTACCCGTCCCCCCCGAGAACGAGGATGCGCATGCAGGTTTCTCCCGTCGAGGATCGATTGTGCGCCGCGCTGCTTCGCGGCGGTCCTAGCGGCGCGCGCTCACACGCCACGATCGACTTACTCTAGCCACCGGAGCCGCAAAGGGGCGGTATCGGCGCGCGCAGGCAGGTGGGGGCTCCTCAACCGGCCGACGGCTCCCGCCGGGGCGTGGCGGGCGACGCCGGATCGGGCCTGGCCCACCGTACGCTCATCGCGACGCGACCGACCCCGGCAAACATGAGCAGGCCGCCGGCGACGGCGGCGGGGAGGCTCACGGCAAGCATGCCGACCGCGAGCAACAGGCCGATGACGGCTACGCCGGCCCCCACCGCCCAGTGGGACAGGGCGGGCGGCAGCGCCGGCAGGCGCATACCGAGCGGTCGTGTGTTGCCCCGCAGCACGTGCGCCAAGCGCGGGTCGGTAGCCTCGGCCCGGGCGGCGAGGCGGGCAAGGACCGCCATCTCCTGGTCTGACAGCCTGGGTTCGCTCATGTCGTCACCTTCTCGGTACCTCAGGGCCCAACGCTGCTGTGGTGGTTCTACCATCGTCGGGCCGGTAACGAACCTTCACGCTGGGCGGCCGCCGGGGGAGACGAGCGAGCGGGCCGGCCAGGAAGTACCGTCTCGGTCCATGAGCATCGACGCCGCCGTGCCGGACGGCGCGGCCGCGTCACCGGTCACCCTCGCGATCGACGTCGGCGGCACCGGCCTCAAGGCGTCCGTGCTCGACGAGGCCGGCGTGATGGAGCACGACCGGGTGCGCGTCGACACCCCCTATCCCCTCCCTCCGGACAAGCTCGTGACGGTCCTGTCCGACCTGGTCAGGTCCCTCGGCCACTTCGACCGCGTGTCGGTCGGCTTCCCGGGCATGGTTCGTGACGGGCAGGTCCTCTCGGCACCTCACTTCGTTTCCCCGGACGGGCCGGGCGGCAGCCCGACACCGAAGTTGCTGAAAGCGTGGGCCCGCTTCGACCTGCAGTCCGCCCTCAGCGAGGCGCTGGGCCGGCCGTGCAAGGTCGCCAACGACGCCGACGTGCAGGGCGCCGCCGTCGTGAGCGGCGAGGGACTGGAACTGGTGCTGACGCTCGGCACGGGGCTCGGGACGGCGATGTTCAAGGACGGCATGCTGATGCCGCACCTGGAGTTCGCCCACCACCCGTTCCGCAGGGACGACACCTACAACGAGGCCGTCGGCGACGCCGCCCGCAAGAACGTCGGCCACAGGAAGTGGCAGCGGCGCGTCATGGAGGCCGTCGACACGTTCAGGGCGCTGTGCTTCTTCGACCACTGCTTCATCGGCGGGGGCAACGCCGCCAGGCTGGACGTCGACCTCCCCAAGGACGTGAGCATCGTCGACAACGACGCCGGCATCCTCGGCGGGATCAAGTTGTGGGAGCGCACCACCCACCACCCCGCCACGTAGCCTCCCTGGGGTGACGGACGCGACGCCCACCAGGCCCGCGTGGGGGCGCGGCTGGGCCACCGTGACCGAGGACGGCACCGTGCTCGACACCTGGTACCCGGAGCTTGGCCTCGGCAGCGACCCCGGGCCCGGTGACGGCGGCCCGGCGCCCGCAGCGGACCCGGTGCGCGGCACCTCCAGCCGCATCACCGAGCTCGTCGTAGACCTCGACACGGCGCCGGAGGACGTCCCCGACGCCTACCTCCGCCTGCACCTGCTGTCGCGGCGGTTGGTGCGGCCGCGTGAGGTGAACCTGGACGGTGTGTTCGGGGTGCTGCCGATCGTGGCGTGGACCGACCGGGGACCGTGCGTTCCGGAGGCGGTGCAGGCGATCCACCAGCGCCTGCGCCACGACGGCGGCAGGCTCACCGTGCTCGCCGTCGACCGCTTCCCCCGCATGGTCGACTACGTGGTCCCGACCGGTGTCCGCATCGCCGATGCCGACCGGGTACGCCTGGGCGCCCATCTCGCCCCAGGCACCGTGGTGATGCACGAAGGGTTCGTGAACTTCAATGCCGGCACGCTCGGCGCTTCGATGGTCGAGGGCCGCATCAGCCAGGGGGTCGTGGTGGGAGACGGCACCGACATCGGGGGCGGTGCCTCGATCATGGGCACGCTGTCGGGCGGAGGCAGCGAGGTGGTCACCATCGGGCGCGATTGCCTGATCGGCGCCAACGGCGGGGTGGGGATCTCCCTCGGGGACGGCTGCGTCGTCGAGGCCGGGTGCTACATCACCGCCGGCACGAAGGTGACCTGGCCCGACGGTTCGGTGCAGCGCGCCCGGGAGCTGAGCGGTGCAACGGGGCTGCGGTACTGGCGCAACAGCACCACAGGGGTGGTCGAGGTCCGCCACAGGGAAGGGTCTTGGGGGACGCTCAACGCCGACCTCCACGCGGCTGGTCCATCGGCTGAGGCGGCTGGTCCATCGGCTGGTCCATCGGCTGGGGGCGGCGGGGGCGCCGAAAGGGGCACATAGACCCTGAGCGGAAGGGAGAGGTGCATCCCTCACGTTGTTTGGGCAGTTCACCGCGATAATCGCAGACAACTGCCCAAACAACGCGAGCGGCGCCGGCCCAACCGCCGATCTGTGCCGGTCATGCCGGTCCTTCCGGATCATCCTCACAGTTCGTGGCGGCGCCGCCGGGCCGGAGGTGCTAGGCCAGCACGTCCCGGGTCGTGAAGCGGGCCCACGCCGCCGCTCCGAAGACGGCGACGTAGCCGGCTTGGAGCAGCAGGTCCTGGACGATGCCGCCCCAGGTCACGGGGGTGCGCAGGAGATCGCCGAACGCCAGCCAGTCGTGGCTGAACACCCACGGGTGGGCGAACGCCAGCTCGGGGACGTTCTCGACGATCAGGGCGGCCACGACGAGGCCGGCGGTGATCACCATGGCGCCGACAGGGCTGTTGACCAGCGTCGAGACGAACATGCCGATGGCGGCCAGCCCGAGGAGGGAGGCTCCGACGACCACGGCGGCGAGCAGCGTGCGGCCGATGCCGTCGGCGAGCGGGATCGGCGTGCCGGACAGCCCGATCACCGGGCCCATCGGGAACAGCGCCGCCCCCGCTGCCAGGCCGCCGGCGGCGACGGAGAGGGCGGCCGCCCCGCAGTAGACGACCACGGTGACCGCCTTGACGGCGAGGAGCCGGACACGGCCGGCGGGGCGCACGAGCAGGTAGCGGAGGGTTCCGAGGCTCGCCTCCCCGGCGATCGTGTCGCCGGCGACGACGGCCACGGTGAGCGGCAGCAGGAAGGGGACGCAGACGGTGAGGCCGGCGAGGGCGTCGAACACGCCGTTGCCGGCCACCTGGTCCAAGAAGCTCGGGCCGCGCCCGGCCGGGGGGCCGCCGGAGAGCTTCACGGCGACGGCGAGCAGCACCGGGATCAGGAACAGCACGACGAGCTGGACCCGCACGATGGTGCGGCGGAACAGCTGGTGCAGCTCAGCGCGCCACATCGAAGCCCTCCCCGGTGAGGGCGACGAACAGCTCCTCGAGGCTCGGGCGGTCCGTGGTCAGCATCGACACGGAGACGCCGCCTAGGACCAGCTCCCGGCAGCAGTGCGCCGCGTCGGCGCCGCCGGGGTGCAGGCGGGCGGACACGTGCGCTCCTTCGACGCCGGCGTCGTCGAGTCCGAGACCGCTGAGCACGGCGAGCGCTCGGCCGGGGTCGTCGACCTCGACGCGGAGCCGGGTGTCGCCGGCGGCGCGCAGGTCGGCCAGCGTGCCCTGGGCCAGCAACCGCCCGGCGGACATGACGCCGGCGTGGGTGCAGACCTGCTCGACCTCCGACAGCAGGTGGCTGGAGAGGAACACCGTGGTGCCGTCGGAGGCGAGGTCACGCACCAGGTTGCGGATCTCGCGGGTGCCCTGCGGGTCCATGCCGTTGGTCGGCTCGTCGAGGACGAGCAGCCGCCTCGGGCGGAGCAGGGCGGCCGCCAGGCCGAGCCGCTGGCGCATGCCGAGGGAGTACGCCCGGTACTTCTTGCGGGCGGCGGCGGTCAGCCCGACGCGACCGAGGGCGGTGTCGACACGCCCGGCGCGGGTGGGGCGTTGCCCGTCGGCCCCGGCGGCGTCGAAGCGGGCGAGGTTGTCCCATCCCGACAACCAGGGGTAGAAAGCCGGTCCCTCGACGAGGGCGCCAACCTGGGGGAGGGTTCGCTCCGAGGCTGCGGGCATGTCCCGTCCGAGCAGCGACCAGGAACCGGAGCTCGGGGCGATGAGGCCGAGGAGCATGCGGATGGTCGTCGTCTTGCCCGACCCGTTCGGTCCGAGGAAGCCGTAGACGCTGCCGGCCGGGACGCAGAGGTCCACCCCGTCCACGGCCGCGACGTCACCGAAGCGCTTGGTGAGACCCTCGGTGGCGATGGCGGGCGCAGTGGCGCTCAGGGTCAGCCTCTGGTCGTCATCCGGCAAGGGAGGCTGCATCCGCCTCGAGCACGGCGGGCGGCACGAACCCGACGAGAGCATCGCCGCCGGGCAGGAACGCCACGTCGAGCAGCGACGGGCGCAGCAGCCGCCCGCTTGTCACCGGGGTTGCTGCCGCCTCCAGGGCGGCAGCAACGGGTGAGCCGGCCGGCAGCCTCACCTCGGCGACCGCCGACCACCCGCTGCCGAAGAGGCGCAGCGGCGAGGCGGAGGCGATCCCGGGCAGGGCGCTGGTGGGGACGAGCGGGGAGTAGGCGTACCAGCCGCCGTGGCCCGTGGCGTTGACCAAGCCGCGCGGGGTGAGGACCTTGGTGGTGGTGGTCCGTCCCCTGGGCGGGCTGAACACGCTCAGCGCCGGAGCGGCGAAGCGCACCCAGGTGAAACCGACCTGCAGGGCGGGTCGGGTCTGGCCGGCGGCGAGCACGGTCACCTGGAGGACGGCGCCGTTGGTGGGGTCCACCGCTATGTCCACGGCGGAGACCGTCGAGCTCGCCGGGTCGGCCGGCGACAGCTGCAGCACCTGCGCAGCGATGCCGGCCACCAAGGTCGGCGTGCCGACGGACACGTCCGTCCCGGCCGCCTGGAGCCGGCGCACGAGCCCGGCGGCGAGGGTCTGGGGGTCGACCGGCGAGGCGGAGGGGGCGCCTGCCGGCATGGGGAAGAGCAGCCGTGTGACGTGCTGGGTGGCGCTGTCCCAGAGCCAGATCTCCGAGCCCACACGCAGCACGTCGCTCTCGGCCAGGCTGGCCGAGGCGGCGATCCGTTCGTCGCTGCCGTCCACCCAGACCCTGAAGTCCTCCGGGGTGGTGAGCAGCGACGTCGGATCGAAGGCGCCGGCGGTCGGGAGCCCCTGGGCGCCGCCCTGGAGGGAGCTGAGCGACGGCAGGCCGAGGTCGGGCGTCCAGGCGACGCCCCCAGACAGCGGCGTGGAGCGGTGGGCGAGCACCGCTGCGATCAGCTGCGCCGGCGTCTCGGGGGCGAGGCGGGGCCGGGACCCGGCGGCGAGGGCGGGCACCCCGGCTCCGAGTCCGATGAGCCCGGCGAGGACGGCTGGAAGGGCGAAGCGGCAGCGGGAGGCCATGGCTCCTACCACGCTAGAGCCGTTCGAGGCCGAGGGCGGTGGCGCGGCGCATCTCGGTGCGGACGGCCTGGTGCCACTCCCGCGCCTCCTCCAGGCTCCGACCGCCGACGCACGCTCCCTCCTCGACCACCCGGTGGACCAGGGGCCGCGAGCCCGGCGGTGCCGGCGTCCCGATGGGGCCGACAAGGTCGCACGGCGTCGCCCCGCCGGCGCCTGACCTCCACGCCTCCTTGCGGCCTCCGACGGTGGCCTTGCCGGGTGACCGTTTCGCTACAGCATGCTGCTCGCCGGTCGGGCCGAGGGCGACGAGCTTGTAGACGAAGGAGGCGGTGGGTGCGCCGAGCCCGGTCACCACGTTGGTGCCCACCCCGTAGACGTCGACAGGGGCGTCGGCCAGGGCCCGCAGGCCGGCGTCGTCGAGGTCGCCGGTCACCACGACCTTCGTCGCCTCGGCCCCGAGGTCGTCGAGCAACCGCCGGGCGCGCCGGGCCTGGACCGGCAGGTCGCCCGAGTCGACGCGAATGCCCCCGAGTCGCCGGCCGGCCGCCTCGACGGCGTGGCGGATGCCGGTCTCGACGTCGAAGGTGTCGACGAGCAGGGTCGTGGCCTCGCCCATGCTGGCGACCTGGGCGGCGAAGGCGTCGGCCTCGGTGGGGAAGGCCAGCACGAACGAGTGGGCGGCGGTCCCGGCGGTGGGTATCCCGTAGCGGCGGCCGGCCTCCAGGTTGGACGTGGCGGCGAAGCCGCCGACGTATGCGGCGCGGGCGGCGGCGACCGCGGCGTCGGGATCTGTCCGGCGGCTCCCCATCTCGATGATCGGCCGCCCGGCTGCGGCCTCGACGAGCAGCGACGCGGCGGACGCCACCGCCGAGTCGAAGTTGAGCACCGACAGCACCAGCGTCTCCAGCAGCACCGCCTCGCCGAAGCTGCCCTCCACCGTCAGCACCGGTGAGCCGGGGGCATACCACTCGCCTTCCCGGTAGGCGTCGATCGTCCCCGAGAAGCGGTAGGAGCGCAGCCAGTCCCGGGCGTCGCGCGACAGCCAACCGCCGGCGGCCAGCCACTGGAGCTCCGCCGCGCCGAAGCGGAACCGCTCGATGCCCTCGACCAGGCGACCCAGGCCGGCGAACACACCCGCCTTGCGCCCCTCCGGCAGCCTCCGGCTGAAGACCTCGAAGGTGGCCGGGGCTTCGGCGATCCCGGCGTGGAGGGCGGCGTCGAGCATCGTCAGCTCGTAGCGGTCGGTGCGCAGGGCGGTGGAGCTCATGGACGGCGGGCGGTGCGGACCAGGCCGGCGATCCGGTCCAGCGGCCGCCGGGTGGCAGGCGCGGCCTCGCCAGCCGCGGCAGCGAACCTCTCGGCGCGCAGAGCGTCGACCTCGCCGTCGTCGAGAGGCTCCAGCTCGCCCACCACCCAGGCGAGCAGCCGGTCGGCGAGGGCGGGGTTGCGGGCCAGGACCGGGCCGTGGAGGTACGTGGCCCACAGCCGCCCCACCCAGGCGCCGTCCCCGCCGTCGCCGTTGCCGACGCCGCTGCGGACCCTCCCCGCCGCCCGTGCGCCCGGGCCCAGGACGGTCACGCCGCCGTGGTTCTCGTAGCCGGTGAGAGCTGGCAGCCCGCTGGCGGGGTCGGGCTCCACGACGAGCTCGCCGACCGCCCGGGGACCCCTGCCACGCACGGTGCGGCAGTCGATCAGTCCGAGGCCGTCGGTCTCCGTGCCGTCGGGACCGACGAAGCTCGTCCCCAGGATCTGCAGCCCGGCGCACACGGCCAGGACGGCAGCCCCACCCTCCACCGCCCGGTGCAGGGCGCCAGGGCGGCCGAGGTCCCGGGCGGCAAGCGCCTGGGGCAGGTCCTCCCCACCGCCCACCACGTACAGGTCGCAGGAGCTCGGGACGGCCTCGCCGGCGTGCACGGTCACGACCTCGGCGCCCCGCCCCCGCCACCGCAGGCGCTGGGCCAGCACCGTGGTGTTGCCGGCGTCCCCGTAGGTGCCGAGCAGGTCCGGGTACACGAGGGCGATGCGCACGGCTGACGGGCCGGCGCTCATCGCAGGCGGGCTCGCAGGTACTGGAAGGACGTGTAGTTGGCGACGACGTCGACGGCGCCGTCAGCCTCGGCGCGCGCGATGCGGGCGCCGGCACGCACGGCGGCGAGTGGGTCGGGGTACCAGCGGTGCTCGACGTCCGCGTAGCGCAGCCGCACCGCGAGGTCGCGACCCCGCTCCCCCGTCGCCAGCACGACGCGGGGGGCGAGCCGCTCGAAGGGCACGTCCCAGAGCCACGACGGGTCCCGCCCGTCGGCGACACGGGCGTTGATGGCGACCACCGCCGGCGTCGGTGCCGGTCGGAGGACGTCGAGGACCTCGAGCCAGCCGGCGGGGTTCTTGGCGAGCAGGAGCCGGGCCTCGGCGCCGTCGACGGCGACTGTCCGGTAGCGGCCGGCGACCTCGGCGGTCCCCGCCATCGCCCCGGCGGCGTCCTCCGGGTCGGCGCCCAGGAGGCGGGCCGCTGTGAGGGCCATGGCGGCGTTGGCGCGGTTGGCGCGGCCGGGCAGGGCCAGGCGGAGGGTCGTGGCCGTCCCGTCGGTGGCGATGACCCTGTCGCCGTCGATGCGCACGTCGAGCGCCGGCCGACCGAGCCAGCAGCTCGTGCACGCCCAGCCGGCCCCTGCCGGGAGGCCAGCGCCGGCAAACGCCACGTGGCCCCCGCAGGCCGGGCACCCGGATGCGTCGGCCGTCCACGGCTGGCCGGCACCGACCCACACCACCCGGGGCGCGGCGCCCGCCCCCCAGACCACGAGCGGGTCGTCGGCGTTGGCGACAACGATGGTGTCCGGGCGCGCCGCGAGCGTGCGCCGCCACGACCCCGCCAGGCTCCGCACCTCGTTGTTGCGGTCGAGCTGGTCCCGGCTCAGGTTGAGCAGCACGACGACCGTCGGTCGGATGGCGTCCACCACCGTCCCGAGCCACGCCTCGTCGACCTCGAGCACGGCGGTGGCGCCCGGCTCGCCGGAGGCGACGGCGGAGGCGAGGCCGGCCGGGAGGTTGGCGCCCTGCACGTTGGTGACGACCGGACCAATGGTGCCGGCGGCCTCCCGCAGCAGGCTGGTGGTGGTCGTCTTGCCGTTGGTGCCGGAGACCAGCGCGCTGCTCCGGCCGGCGCTCAGCCGGGCGAGGGCGGCGGGCTCGAGGGCCAGCAGGGCTCGGCCGCCGATCACCGAGCCGCCACCCCGGCCGAGCCGGCGCGACAGCCCGCCGACGGCGGCGCCCACCGCAACCGCGGCGCGGGTGCGCACAGGCAGGGGGTGGGCGGTGGGTCGGAGGGCGGCGGCGGGGATGGCGGCAGGGTACCCGGCGTCACAGGCGCCCCCCGCTGGCAGCCAAGGGCGGCCGCTCGCCGGCGGCTGGGGTCGGCGCCACGTCGCCGGCGGCTGCGGTCGGCGCCACGTCGCCGGCGGCTCACGTCCCGGTGGCCGCTGCCCGCCTGCGCAGCCGGCGGTCGTCGTACCACGGGCGCAGGGTCAGCCGGGCGGCAGGCAGGTGCCCGTAGACGAGGACCCCCTCCCCTGGCCGCGTCCGGCGCAGCTCGTCGGGAGGAGCCACGCGCCGGTAGGCGGTCGTGGTGGACCGTGTGCGCCGGCCGTCCCGGAGGTCGGTGGTGACGGAGTCGTGGCGGACGGCGTGCTCGCCGGCCAGGCCGGAGACCAAGTCGAGCGTCGCGAGGTCGGCGACGCCGGAGAGCACGAGCTTGGCCCGATGGTTGTTGGCGATCGTGCGGGACCGGTCCTCGCCATAGCGGGCCGCCAGCTGGGCGAGGTCCTGGCAGACCGTGACGAGCTGGACGCCGAGCCCGGCGGCGGTCGAGGCCAGCCCGTCGAGGTCGCGCAAGGGGGCGATGTTGGCCACTTCGTCCAGGACGAGCAGCAGCGGTGGGTCCAGGGGATGACCGGTCGACGCCACCCGCTGCACCGCAGCCGCCACCACCGAGGCGACCAGGGCGCCGAACACGCCCTGCACCCGCACCTGTTCGTGCGACGGGCCGCAGAGGTACAAGGTGTTGTGCCCCGTGAGCAGCGCAGCGGGATCGACGTCCGCCCGAGCGGTGCGGGCGGCGACGGTCGGATCCTCGAAGGGGGCGAGGACGGTCTCGAGGGTGGTGGCGACCGAGCTGCGGATCCGCTCCTCCCTGGCGGCGCACGCCTCGAGCGCGACCGCCGCCCGGACCTCGCCGGTCATGTCGAGGAGGCCGGCAGGCTCGTCGAAGCATCCGGTGTTGGTCCAGCGCACGACGTCGGCCATCGATCCGTCGCCGAGCCTGGCGGCGCGAAGCAGCGGCGCCAGCTGCTTGGCGGCCGCGGCGTACCAGAAGTCGCCGTCGGCCAGCCCGCGCCGCGCCGGTGTGGCGTCGATCAGCCAGGCCGCCATCCGCTGCGCTGCGCTCCAGTCCTCCGCGCCCTGCAGCGGCGACCACCCGGCACCGGCCGCACCGGCGGCACCCGTCGGATCGAAGACCCAACACCGACCCTGGCGACCCCGCCACCCGGCGGTCGCAGCGAGGAGGTCGTCCTTGACCGAGGTGGCCACGGCCGGGCCCTCCCACTCCAGCAGGGCAGGCACCGCCAGCCCGGTGGTCTTCCCGGACTGGGTCGGGCCGAGCACCAGCACCGAGTGGTGCGCCTCGGTGGCGACGAGGCGGCGCCGCACCCGGCCCAGCACCAGCCGGCCCGGAACCGCCCCGGCCACGAGCAGCACCCGCAGGTCCCGTGGTGTCGCCCACCGGCCGCCGGCGGCGTGCAGCCGGTCCCGGCCGGCGTGCAGCCGGTCCCGGCCGGCGTGCAGCCGCCGGCGCGCCGGGACGGGCGGGTGCGGGCGGCCCATCCGCTGCCAGCCGGCGGCGGCCACCGCCGCGCCCACCACGACGGCGAGGACGCCGGCGCCGGCGGCCATGAGCGGCACGGTGCCGGGGATGTCACTGCGGTACGCGGGCGGCCACGCTCCCCGTGGGGCGCCCAGGTGAGCGGGAAGCCTGGCGAGGACGGAGACGCCGGCGGTGACCGGCACCGGGGGCCAGCGACCCCACACGACCAGCGCCGCCAGCTGGCCGGTCAGCCACGCCCCGGCGGCGAGCGCGCCCGACACGCCGGCGAGCACGGCGACGACCGCCTCGCTCCTCGCCACCCGGACCGGCCGCCCCTCTCGCCCGGCCGGCGGCCGGCGCAGGCTCACGACCCGACCATGGCCGCGTCGGTGTCCACCAGCGCCGCCTCGCTCGGCGCGACGGCGTGCTCGACGAGGAAGGAGCGGTCGCCCACCTTCCACAGCGCCACGCCCCGCCGCAGGTGGCTCAACAACGCCGCCTCGGTGCTGGTGAGCCCGAGCAGGTCACGAGCGGCGGCGGACTCCGACGGTGCCTGGCCGAAGACCACCCGGGTCTCGGAGTCGGCGAGCAGGCCCTCGGCGAGCAGGCGCTGCTGCGACGTCGCCGAGCCGGCGGCCCGCAGGTCCGAGAGCCGGTGGACGACGGCGAGGTTGGCCACGCCGTGGGCACGGGCCAGCTTGAAGCTGGCTTGCAGCCAGCGCGCCGTCCCCAGGTCGTGGAGCACCGCCCATGCCTCGTCGAGGATGACGAGGCGTTTGGTGCCGTCCCCCCGCCGGACGGCGGCCTGCAGCCAGGCGACGGCGCAGGTCATGAGGATGCCGAGCGCCGGCGAGTCGTACAGGGCAGACAGGTCGAGGACGACGAGGTGGCCGTCGAGGTGGACCCCGGGGCTGGTCGGCCCGTCGAAGAGGCCGGCCAGGTCGCCGCGGACCAGACGGCGCAGCTCCAAGGCGACGGTCCGCCCGTCGGCAGCCAGGCCGGCGCGGTCGGTGCGGACCGACGCCGCTGACGCCGCGTCGGGCTCGAGCAGCCGGTCCACGACTGCCGGCAGGGTCGGTTCCGCCGGCTCCCCGGCGGCGGACCGCACCGCAAGCTCGAGCGCAGTGCGCTCGGCTGGCGTGAGCCCCCGGCCGAGACCGGACGCCGCCACCGAGGACACCAGCTCCGTGCGCGACCCGGAGGTGTCGGCGCCCGGCCCGCCGGCGAGGGGGTTCAGCCGGACGGCACCGCCCGGGCTCAGCCGCACCGGAACCGATCCGGCCGCCTCCGCCAGCGGGCCGTACTCACCCTTGGGGTCGACGACCCACGCCTGGCGGCCGAAGAGCAGCTGGCGCCACACGAACGTCTTGACGAACGTCGACTTGCCCTTGCCGATCTGGCCGGCGACGACGAGGTTTGGGTTGGTCAGCACGCCTGCGGCGTACAGCTCCCACGGATCGAAGCAGAACGGCCCGCCGTGCAGGTCACGGCCCAGGTACACACCGGGCGCCTGCAGCGGCCGGCCACCCACGAGCGGGTACAGCGCCTGGAGGTGGGCGGTCGTCGCCTTGTGGGGAGGGGGGTGCGCCCCGCCATGGAGGTCAGGCCACCCCGCGCCCGAGGGGCAGGGTCCAGGTCAGGGCCTCGGCCTGCTGGCCGTACAGCCGCCGCAACTCCAGCCCACACTGCTGAGCCACGGCTTCCACGCCGGCCGCCGTGGCGTCGAGCTCCTCGGGCGTGGCGCCAGAGACCGCTACGTAGCCGGAGAATCGCAGTTCACCATGGCCGTCGGCGAGCTCCGCCTCCCGAGTCGCCACGCCCTCGGCGCGCCGGCGGTGGCGCGCGGTCGCAAGGAAGCCGGCGCGCCGGCGCAGTTCCTCGTCAGCGAGCTCAGCGGTACGGGCCGACTCGGCGTCCCGGACGGCGAGGCGGGGTGGGACCGGGACCATCGTCAGGGCGACCACCCGGGCCCCGCCGACGAGGAGCAGCGGCGCAAGGAAGTCAGGACCGACTTCTGCTCGCGGCCATTCGGCGACCCAGGAGATCGCATGCCAACGTCCGTCGACGTGGGCGGCCGCCCACCCGTCCCGCCACGCCATCGGCCACGCCGAGCGCTGGCCTCCCGTCCTGGGGCGCGGACCGGCGGCCGGATCGTAGCCCCGCCTGATGGCGGCGGCCACGCCGGCGAGGTCGAGGGGCTGCGACGGCTCGATCCCGGCGCGCCGCAACTGACCGGCGACCAACCGCAGCTCGCGGCGAAGGAGGCCGCAGACGCCACCGCGGCCAGGACCGAAGCTCCGCAGCTGGCGGCCCGCCCGCTTTGGGTGGACGGCCACCACGAGCAGCACCTCGTGGCCACCGGCACCGGCCTCGGCGGAGGTGAGCAGGTCCGCATAGCCACGAAGGGCGGAAGGGGCTGCCTTGGCGGCGCGGCCTTCCGTCAGGTGGGCGCGGCCGGCGTCGAGGTCGGGGGGGTGGGTGCGCTGCACCCACTGGATGCGGTAGACGGGGCTGGACGGCCGGCACGTGCTGGCCAGGACCGCGCCCCACGCCGCCAGCTGACGCTGCTTGTCGTCGGTGTCGAGAAGGCTGAACGGCGGCCCGTCCAGGGGCATCACCGCCGCCCACGCTCCGCTGCGGCGATCGTGCACGACACCCAACTCACCGTCACCCGGGGCGGCGGGGGCCGCCAGGATCCGTACCCCCGGCGGTGGAGCGGAGCGGCCGGCCCGCGCCTCTACCGGGGAGGCCGAGTTGATCACCCACCGGGCGGCGACCGGTGTCCAGTCGACTGCGCTCCGGTCCCCCACCGGCACGAAGGCAGCCGCGGCCGCGAGCGCGAGGACCGCGGCCGCCGTCAGCAGACCGCCGCCTGCCTGGATGGCGACGAAGGCCGCAACCGCGCCGGCCGCGAGCGTGCCGAGGTGGGCCGCTCCGAGCCCCAGAACCACTCCCCGGCGTTCGAGGGGGTGGAAGCGGTAGCCGCGGGCGGCATCACTCACGACTCGCGCCTCCGGTGTTGGTCGGTGGGGGGCTGCCGTCGGGGGTCCCGGGGAACCACTCACCCGGCACCCAGGGCAGCGACGTCGGCGGCTCGGTGGTGTCCAGGCCGGCGGCGGTGCTGTTGCGGGCATGGTCGAGGAGACCGCCGACCCACTCCCGCTGCACGGCCGCCTGGGCCACGGCGGAGCGCACCGCCTGCGCCGGCCGGCGGGTGAGACCCTCGAGGTGCGCCACGCCGGCCGTCTCGACGACCGGCACCAGCCTAAGCACGGCGAAGGGCGCGAACGCGGCGATGAGCAGCACCACAGCGGCCGTCACCGCGCTGTCGACCCCTCCGGGACCTCCCGCCTCCAGCGCGGCGCCGCCGACGGCCACGGCACCGACGACCAGCAGCTTGGCGACCACGAGGGCGGCGAGCACCTCCACGAAGCGCCGAGCGGCGGGCGCGACCGCCGGCCAGAGCAGCGTGGCGAGGGCGAGTGGGAGGAAGAACACCGACAGGTACACGGCGGCGCTGCGCAGCAGCAGCTCCATCCAGAGGGCGACCGCCCCCAGCAGGATCAGCCCGGCGACCGCACACTGAACGATGGGCGGTGCGAGGGACAGGCGGGCCGTGGCAGCGCCGATCAGACCGGCCAGACCGCCCGACGGCTCGATGAGCGAGCACAGGTCGTCGACCACCCGGATCGACAGCCCCACGACGGCGACGGCGACCCCACCACCCGCCAGGCTGACAGGCACCCCGACGAGCCACACCCGGGCGAGGCGGCCGGGGTCCT
The DNA here is from genome assembly GCA_021811865.1 of Actinomycetes bacterium. The sequence goes on from JAKAQB010000027.1 coordinate 24,171, forward strand.
GGCGGATGATCGCGCCGAGCGTCCCAGCGATCGCCAGCGGAAGGGCGACCAGCGCCACCACGCCGCTCATCACGCCGAGCAGGTGGGTGAACCACGCCCGCCCGAGGTCGATCTGGGTGGTCGACGCCAGCAGTCCGACGGCGTGGCGGGCGACCCACCCGGCCCCCCCGGTGAGGACGGTGGCGATGGCCGTGAGCAGCTGGCTGGCGAGGCCGCCGGTGGCCGCCGAGCTCAGAGGACTGAGCAGGTTGCAGATGCCGGGTACAGGGCAGGGGGACAACGCCAGGGCCGGCATCCCCAATCCCCCTCCGTGGACGGCGACGACGGGCACGATCACTGCTTCACCTGTGCGCCGAGGGCCAGGAAGAAATGGACGAGCTCCGGCGCGGCGCCGACCAGCAGGGCAGCGAGGCCGGCGACGAGCACGCCTTTCCTCCCGTTGTACGCCTGCTGGTAGTTCTGCGAGTAGTGGCCGAAGGCCCACATCACGCCTCCCACGACCACTCCGACGACGGCAGCGATCAGCGCCCAGAACCCGAGGCCGTTGGCGATCTGGCCGAGCTGCTGGGTGCCGGGAAGGGCCGACGAGCTCGGCGAGAACGGCACGGTCACCACCGTGGTGCCGCTGGGGCCGGTGGCGACGACAGCTGCCAGAAGGTGCATGGAGACTCCTTTCGCCCGAAGCAGTAGGACACGTGTCATCATATTTCATGACGTTTCGTGTGTCAACCACCTATGCTGTTGTCTGTGCTGATCGTGAACCCCATCGGGGAGGAGGCAGGGCGCTACTACCGCCCCGGACCAGGGCGCTGGCTCGGCGGCGGCACCATCGCTCTCGGCCTCGCCGGCGCTGTGCATGCCGACACGCTCCACGGCCTGCTCCGGGGCCGGCACCCCGACAGCGGAGGGGACCTCCTGGCGCACCGGCCTTCCCATCGCCGGGCGGGCTGGGATCTGGTTCTCGCCGCCCCCAAGTCGGTGTCGCTGCTGGTGGCGATGGCACCGCCACCCCGAGCCGAGCAACTGGCCGCCGCCCACGCCGCGGCCGCCGCCGATGCCGTGGAGTGGCTCCAACAACGAGCCTGTTGGGCCCGGCGCAGCGGGGTCCTCGTCGGCACCGACGGTCTGGTGGCCGCCGGGTTCGACCACCGCCGCTCCGCTTCGGGTGACCCGCACGTGCACACCCACGTGGTCCTGGTCAACGTCACCCGCGCCGGCGACGGTGTGTGGTCAGCGCTCGACAGCAGCTCGCTGTGGGTGCACCGGGGTGCCCTCGGCGCCGTCTACCACCTGGCCTTGCGGCGCCATCTCGAAGCCGTCGGGGTGACGGGATGGCGCCTCGAGCCCGACGGCAGCTTCGACCTGAGCGGCGTGGCGCGCCGGGCCATCGACGCGACCAGCCGCCGTGAGGCGGAGGTCCGAGCGGCCCTGGCGCGCGACGAGCCGACGCGAGCGGCTCGACGGGCGGCGCGCGGCCTCACGAGGGCGGCGGCGTCGGACGCATGGTGGCCCGCGGCGGCCGGCGCCGGGCTCGGGCCGGCCGAGGCGGCGTCGCTCGGCCTGGACCGGCAGGTGGCCGTCGACGCAACTGCACCGCAAGCGGTGCCAGCGGCCCGCCCGGCGGCCGTGGCGACCTGGCTGGCGGCCCGGCGCTCGACCTACTCGGTCCGGGACGTCCTCGTCGGCCTGGCCGCCACGACTCCCGGTGGGGCATCGCCCGACGAAGCCCAGGCGTGGGCCGAGGCCTTCGCCCGCCAGGCCCTGCCCGCGCCCCGAGGGCGGATCACGACGCCCGAGGCGGCCACTCTCGACCGGATGGTCACGGAGCTGGTACGGACGGCACCCGGTGGGCTCGGCCTGGCCGCTGCGCCCGCCGTCGTGTCAGCCCTCGGCCGCCGGCCCGAGCTCGGCCCGGTGGGCGCGGCGGCGGTGGAGCGCCTGACGCGCCGGGGGGAGGGCGTCGTGGCGCTCGGCACCGGAGAGGCGAGAGACGGCTTCTTCAGGCAGGCAGCGGTGCTCGACGCCGCCCGTGAGGCCTGGGCCGCCACCGGCCACGCCGTCGCGGTGCGCTCGACGCCCGCCGCCTCCAGGCGGTGGGCGGCGCTGGCGGCCGTGACCCCCGAAGGGCCTGACCGGCCCATCAGCGTGCTCGTCGTCGACCGGGCCGACCGGCTCCCGCCCGCCGAGTTGCTGGCCGTGCTCCGTGAGGCGGGACGGACACCGGCCAAGGTGGTGCTCCTCCGCGGCGGGAGCCTGCCGGCACTGACCCGGGCGTGCAGCGAGGGAATCGAGGCGATCGACGTCATCACCCTCGGAGCCCCAGTTCCGCCGGCACACTCGACTCGCTCGCCGGCCCCGACCCACCCGCCGGCGGCCTCCCCCCACGGGACCCTCCCGACGGGTGCCGCGCTCGCCGCCCTGGTCGAGGAGTGGCAGGCGCGGGAAGGCCACGGCGTCCTGGTCGGGCTCGGCCCCGCCGAGGTCGCCGAGCTCAACCGCCGGGCACGCGCCGCCCTCCGCTCCGCCGGCGTCCTCGAGGGCCGCGACGTGGTCGTCGCGGGACGACCGTTCGCGGTCGGAGACCGGGTCGTCCCCCTCCGACGGGAGGTCGGCCGACCCGGCGCCGAGGGCCGGGTGGTGGCGGTGGGCGACACGCCGGCGCGCCTGGTCGTCGAGTGGGGCGACGGGCGTCGCAGCCTCGACAGCTGGGCTGCTCGGCGCCTCGGTCACGCCTACGCCCTGACGCCTGCCGGCCTGCGGCTGCACGGCGGGGCGGCGCTCCTCCTCGGCGAGCCGGAGGACCTGGGGCGGGACGCCTCGCGGGTCGTCCTTGCAGTGAGAGCCGGGGCGCCCCGCCTGAGCCCCGAGCACGCGGAGCCGTCGCTGGATCTGACCCGCCCAAGACTCGGCCGCCGCCCCTCGCGCGAACCAGCCCGGAACGCGCCCGGGCTCGGTCGATGACTGCGCGCTGCAGGGCTGTCTAGCCGGTCAGCAACTCGCGCGCGCCTCGGTCGGTCGAAGGGTGGCGCAACTTGGACATGGCCCGCGCCTCGATCTGGCGGATCCGCTCCCGGGTCAGGCTGAAGTGCTCGCCCACCTCATCGAGCGTCCGCGGCTCTCCCCGATCGAGACCGAAGCGGAGGCGGAGGATCTCACGCTCGCGCTCGTCCAGCGCCACCAGCATCTTGTTGACCTCGCCCGACAGCAGGGAGGCCGCGGCAGCATCGAAGGGCGACACCGCCGAGCGGTCCTCGACGACATCGCCGAGCTCCGCATCGCCGTCCTCCCGGAGTGGCTCGGACAGCGAAAGCGGCTCGGCGGCGTGGCGGAGGATCTCGGTGACCTTTTCCTCCTCGAGCTCCAGGTCGGCTGCAAGCTCGGCGACCGTCGGGCGCCGACCGAGCTGACCCTCGAGCCGCCCGCGGGCCTTGGTGACCCGGGTGAGCAGGTCGCCGGCGTGGACCGGCAGTCGGACGGTGCGACCGGTGTTGGCGATCCCCCGGGTGATGGCCTGGCGGATCCACCACGTCGCGTACGTCGAGAACTTGAAGCCCTTGCGCCAGTCGAACTTCTCGACGGCGTGCATCAGGCCGAGGTTGCCCTCCTGGACCAGATCGAGCAGGGGCAACTCCGCCGCCTGGTACTTCTTCGCGATCGACACGACCAGCCTCAGGTTGGCCTTCACGAACGTCTCGGCTGCGTCGTCGCCATCCCGGGCGAGCCGGCGCAACTCGCGCTTGCGGGCCGCCGTCAGCGTCTTGCCCGAGTTGATCTCCGTCCGGGCCTCGCGACCGGCCTCGATCACTTGCGCCAAGCGGGCCTCGTCGTCCTTGGTGAGAAGAGCGTGCTTACCGATGTCGTTCAAATAGAGGCGGACCAAGTCCTCCTCAGGCTGAGCGGCGTGGTTGTTGGGCACTTCGTGGACGTCCTCTCATCGAGCCTGTCCGCAGCCCGGATCCTGCCTGGGAAGGATCCCGACCAGCCGGTCGGTGCCGGCACTAGTAGCTGATCCTACCGGAGAAGGGCTGGTTCGTGAAGGGGCCAATCGGGTATCGGTCCTGCTCCACCGGCTCTTGGAGGTCACGGGGACAGCCGCTGCTTGCGCCACCCATCGCCGACCGGCACGTACCGGACCCGGTCGTGGAGGCGGCTCGGGCGCGCCTGCCAGAACTCCACCCGGCTCGCCACGACCCGGAACCCACCCCACCACGGCGGGCGGGTCACCTCGCGGCCCGAGAACCGGTCCTCGACCTCGCCGACCCGCCGCTCGAGCGTCAGGCGATCGGGCAGCACGGTGCTCTGCGCCGAGGCCCAGGCACCGAGCTGGGACCCCCGCGGGCGGGTGAGGAAATAGGCGTCGGAATCCTCGTCGCTGACGCGCTCCACATCGCCGGCGGCCCGTACCTGCCGGTCGAGCGCGGCCCACCGCCACGCGAGGGCGGCACGGGGGTTGGTCGCCAGCTGCGCGCCCTTCACACTCCGGTCGTTGGTGTAGAACACCCAGCCCCGGTCGTCGACCGCCTTCAGCAGCACGAACCGCACGTCGGGAGCGCCGTCGGCACCGGCGGTGGCGAGCGCCATGGCGTCTGGTTCGGCGACACCAGCAGCCTCCGCCTCGGCGTACCACAGGCGGAACTGCGCCAGCGGATCGTCGTCCAGCTCGGTCGGCTCCACCTGTCCTCCCTCGGCACCTGTCCTCCCTCGGCCTCGGCCGGGTCGGCAGCGTAGCGCCCGCGGGGGAATCGGCAGGCGGCGCCGGCCGGAGGAGTCAGCGGGCGTCGGCGAGGAACTCCGTGAGCGATGGGCCCAGACGCGTCGGATGCGGCGCGGCGCCCGGAGAGCTCGCCGCCAGCCGCTCGTTGGCGTCGGCCAGGGCAGCGACCGATCGGGCCGAGCTGACCAGCGCCTCCCGGTGGGCGGTGAGGATGTCGTCCCACGGCGGTGGTGCGGCCGCGGCCAGTTGCTCCAGCGTCGGCGGCGACGCCACCGCGAGGTCCCGCGCCACTGCCTCGGTGGCCATAGCCCGGACCAGCTCCGCCACCCGGAAGCGCTCGACGGCTTCCTCGACGGCCCGGTGGGCACTGGCGACCCAGCTGGGGCCGCCGGCGAGGGCAAGCCCGCGCTCCTCCTCCAGCCGGAACCGCAACACGTCGAGGAGATGGCGCAGCTGCCACAGGGCGTCGGACAAGTCCTCGAGCGGCGGAGAGGGGGAACGGGACACTACGGCACCCATCGACTCGGGCGGGAGGACCATGAGCTGGGACGAGCGCGGCTGGTCAGCGCAGCAGCCCGAGGGCGACCGCCCGCGAGGTCGCCTCGTGCCGGGTGCGGACGTCGAGCTTCGCGTAGATGCTGGCGAGGTGTGACTTGACCGTCGCAGGGGAGATGTACAACGCCTCGGCGATGGCAGCGTTGGACTCCCCTCGAGCCAGGCGGGCGAGGACCTGGCCCTCCTTGAAGGTCAGCGGTGAGACATCCGACGTTCGGATGTCTCTACCTTCGGCAGGGTCGAACCCCACCAGCACCGACATGAGTGGGGGGGCGATTGCCCGCTCACCGGCCAGGACCGACCGCACCGCGGAGGCGAGGTCCTCGGGCAGCACCCTTCGCAGAGCCATGCCCGCGATGCCCGCGTCGAGGAGGGCGACGAGATCCCGGCGCTCGACGCGCTCCACCAGGCCCACAACGCGGGCGTCGCTCGCCGGCAGCCGCCGGCGCAGGGCATGGAGCTCGTCGGGATCGGCGGCCCCGGCGACGTAGATCCGCGCCCCGCTGCGACGAGCAGCATCGAAGCCGGCGGGCACGTTGTCACACAGCTCGAGCGTCACGACCCCCGCCAGGCGCAACGCGGCGGCGATCCCGACACGGGCGAGGGGCATGCGGTCCGAAACGACTGCTGTCGCCCCGAGATCGATCACCCCTCCCTCGACGCTGGCCACGGTCCCTCCTCTGGCAGCCCGCAGGGCGAGACGGACCGTAGCAGACCACATCCCAGGACGTTCCGGTTGTAACTAGATACTACGTGCACCTTTCCATGACCCGGTGATGCTAGGTGGTGCCGAGATTTCGGCCGGGCAGGGGATCAAGGGAAAAGGCCGCAGGAGCCGACTGATTGTGCATGCCCCCGGCACTCTGTGAAGATCCCGAAGCCGCGCCAACCGAGGACGAACTGGTCCGGACGCACCTGCCGCTCGTCCACTACGCCGTGGCCGAGGTTGCCAGCCGTGTGCCTCGCCACGTGAGCCGGGACGATCTGACGTCGGCCGGCATGGCTGGCCTGGCCCAGGCCGCACGCAGCTACGATCCGGCTCGGGCGATCAGCTTCCCCCGGTTCGCGGCCACGAGGATCCGTGGCGCCATCCTCGACGAGCTGCGGAGCCGGGACTGGGCGAGCCGTTCGGTGCGAGCCAGGGCACGCGAGGTCACAGCGGCCGCCGACCGGCTGACCGCCACCCTCGGCCGTGCCCCGACCAACGAAGAGCTGGCCCGCCATCTCGGCATCCCGCGGGCTGAGCTCGAGAACCTCCAACGGGATGTGCAGCGCTCGGTGGTGCTCAACCTCGAGGACCTCAACCCGGCCGGACCGGCCGACGACACCCTGCCCGGCAGTGACCTCACGCCCGACGCCCAACTACTCGAGCGCGAGCGCCGGGCCTACCTCGTCGCCGCCGTCGCCCACCTCCCCCAACGCCTCCGCCGGGTGGTGATGGGCTACTTCTTCGAGGAGCTGCCCATGCACGTCCTGGCCCTGGAGCTGGGCGTGACGGACTCCCGGATCTCCCAGATGCGCGCGGAGGCACTCACCCTGCTCAAGTCGGCGATCGACGCCCAACTCGAAGCCCCAGCGGTCGGACCTGTCGCCGACGGGACTCCCGCGCCCCGTCCCGGGGCGGAGACCGGCCGGGCTGCCCGGCGGCGCGCCGCCTACCTGCAGGCGGTTGCCAGTCACCACGACTTCCGGACCCGGCTCTCCCCGGCGGCGGCGTCCCTCGCCAGCCTGGTGCCGGCGTAGACGGCGGCGATCCTCTCCGCCCCTCTCCCTCCCGTCTCGCCGACATCCCGCGGACATCCCGCCGTCACCTAGCCGGCACCCCGCCGTCACCTAGCCGACATCCCGCCGGCGAGGGGCTCGATCCGCAGGTCATCCCACGTCAGCAGCGGGAACCAGGGGATGCCTGCCGCCCCAAAGCGCTCCGCCACCTCCGGGCTGCGATCCACGAGCGTCGCTGCAGCCACGACGTCGGCGCCCGTCTCCCGGATCCGCTCGATCGCCCGCAGCAACGAGCCGCCCGTCGAGACGGTGTCCTCCACTGCCAGGACGCGCTCACCGGCCGCAAGGCGATGGCCCTCGAGCCATGCTCCCCGGCCGTGACCCTTCGGCTCCTTGCGGACCGAGAACCACGGGACGCCGGCCAGCATGGACACGCCGTGGGCAATCGGATCAGCACCCATGGTCGGCCCGCCGATGACCTCCCACGGGATGTCGACGGCGTCGACCACGGCGGCGGCGACGGCGCGCAGGGCGTCACCGGTGGCGAGGACATGGCGGCAGTCGATGTAGTCCCGGCTCCAGCCACCCGAGGACAGGACGAACGGCTCCTCCCGGCGCTCGTACCCCCGTTCGAGCACCAGCCGGGCCAGGGCGGCGCGAGTGGCGTCGGCGAGGGGCACCGCGGGTCACTGTAGCGAGGAGGCGCTGCCCTCCCGGCTGCCGTTACCACCGAGCCGCGCGCACCCACGCTAACTGCGCGCACTGGCAGCGTCATATCGTCGTGCATGCGCGCGGTTGGGACGGCTGCGCGCGGTTGTGGTCCCATTATGGGACAAACGACCCTAAACCGGGCGCTCCACCGGGCCACCGGGCCGCCACCGGGCCGTGGGACCGCCACCCGACCGCCACCCGACCGCCACCAGAGCCCCGGCACGCCGGCGCCCCGCAACCCGTCACGCCGGCGCCCCGCAACCCGTCACGCCGGCGCCCCGCAACCCGTCACGCCGGCGCCCCGCAACCCGTCACGCCGACGACTCGGCCGATGTCTCCCGCATGCCCTCCGGCAGTCCCTCTGCATGGATGACGACCAGCCGCTGGGTCGCACGCGTGACGGCGACGTAGAGGGCGCGCAGCCCTTGGGGCGCCTCCGCCACCATGCGGTTGGGCTCGACGACGACGACCGCATCGAACTCCAACCCCTTGGCGTCACTGACCGTCAGCACTGTGACGGGAAGGTCGAGGGCACGGGCGTTCGCCTGGCCGAAGTCGATGCCGGCGGCGGCGAGCCGTGCGGCGACCGGCCGCAGCAGGCTCGACGGCACGATGACACCCACCGTGCCACCCCTGGTGGCGAGGTGGCCGGCTTCCGCCGCGACCCGCCGGGCTGCCGACTCGGGAACGCCGGCGGATGGGAACGGTCCGTCGCCCCGCACCCTGACCGCCTGCGGTGCTTCGCCTGCGGTGCGAACGGCTTCGGGTGGGCGCATGCCGGGCGCGGCCCGTTCGAGGATGCGGCCGGCAACATCCATGATCTCCGCCGGCGTGCGGTAGTTGACCGTGAGCTCGACCAGCCGCCAGCCGCGACGGGCAGGCAGGTGCTCGACGACCTGGCTCCACGTTGCCGGCGCCCACCCACCCGTGGCCTGCGCGATGTCGCCGACGACGGTCATGGACCCGGACACGGACCGGCGGCCGAGCATCCGCAACTGCATGGGGCTCAGGTCCTGCGCCTCGTCGACCACGACGTGCCCGTACGTGCGTGGGCCATCCCCGTGACCGGGGCGGCGGCGCAGCGGCCCGAGGAGGAAGGCTGCCTCGTCGAGGAGTGGGATGTCGTGGTCGCTCCACCTGGCGTCCTGGAGCGAGGCGGCGCGGGGACGGTGCAGGAGCACCTGCTCCCGCCCGGACAGGCAGGCTCGGCCGGCGAGATCGATGAGGGCAGGCGCCCCGAAGAGGTCATGGAGCAACGCCTGCGGGGTGAGCAGCGGCCACATCCGTTCGAGCGCCTCGCTGACTTCGGGCAGCCGGCGCAGGGCGCGGCCGAGCTCGGGCGCGGTCATCGGCTCCGAGGATGCGGGGCCGCCGGGCAACTCGACGCCCGGCCCGCCACCGCCCGGCCCGCCGGCCGGAAGCTCCAACTGCCTGAGGAGGTGGCGCCAGAGGAGGGTCTCGACGAGGCGCCGGCGGGCGTTGTGGGTGCCGGCGCGCCGGCGGGCGGCGCTGACGATGGTCTCGCTGGCACCCGGGGTCAGCCGCAGGAAGGTCCGCCCGTAGGGGATCTGGACGGTCCGCCGCAGCGGGCGCTCGCGGTCGGCGACAGCGCGGGCGATGAGCCGAGCCATGCGAGGGTCGCCCTTCAGGCGGGCCACCTCCGGGTCGTCCACGACTGGTGGCCCAGCGGCGCCGAACAGGCCGGACACCGTCGACAACTCCACCCCGCTCTCGCCGAGCGACGGCAGGACATGCTCGATGTAGCGGAGGAACGTCGGGTTGGGGCCAACGACAAGCACCCCCTGGCGTTCGAGCGGGAACCGGTGGGTGTAGAGGAGGTAAGCGGCGCGGTGGAGGGCCACCGCCGTCTTGCCGGTGCCCGGACCGCCCTGGACCACCAGGATCCCCCCGAGCGGGGCACGGATGATCTCGTCCTGCTCCCGCTGGACGGTCGCGACGATGTCCCTCATCCGGCCGGTTCGGGACCGCTGCAGCGCGGCGAGCAGCACCTGTGAGCCGGACAACCCGAGGCCGACCCCATCGTCGTGGCCTTCCACGCCGAACAGCTCGTCCTCGAGGTCGAGCACCCGGCGTCCGTCGGTCAGGAAGTGTCGTCGGCGGAGCAGTCCCATCGAGTGGGCGCCGGTCGCCCGGTAGAAGGGCTCGGCGACGGGCGCCCGCCAGTCAACGACGAGCGGTTCTTGATCCTCGTCGGAGATGGCGAGCCGGCCGATGTGGAACGCCTCGCCCGGGCCGTCACCCTCCGCACGCCGCCGGTCGATCCGGCCGAACACGAGCGACTCCCCCCCGATCTGCAGCTGCTCCAACCGCCCGAGGCTGTTGCGGACCCGGATGTCCCGCTCGGTCAGCGCCTGGAAGGTCCCGCCCCGTTCACCGAAGGCATCGCGGAGCATGGCGGCAGCCGTCGTCCGCATCTGCTCCAGGCGATCGTACGAGTGGTCAACGTGGGCCTGTTCGGCCGCGACGTCAGGGTGAGGCATAGGGGAAATAGTCAGTCTTCGCGATCCCCGCCCCTTGCGCAAGCCCCCTGCGCAAGCCCCCTGCGCAGGCCCCCTGCCGGACCGCCGGCAGCGCAGCGGCGGCGCCGGTCGGTCCGGGAACCGGCGGCCCCGGTGAGCGCCTGCGACCCGGCGACCCTGGGGCTTAGAGGCCGTGCGGGGCTACGGTGGACCGGTGCCCGGCACCGTGACCAGCGCCTTCCTCGACGCCTGCCGACGGCGACGGGTGCCGTGGACGCCCGTGTGGTTCATGCGGCAGGCGGGCCGCTCCCTTCCCGAGTACCGGGCCCTGCGACAGGAAGGCAGCATCCTCGACGTCATCCGCCATCCGGAGCTGGCGGCGGAGATCACCCTGCAACCCGTGCGCCGCTACGGGGTCGACGCCGCCATCCTCTACTCCGACATCGTCGCTCCCGTGGCGGCGGTGGGCTTCGGGATCGACGTGGTCCCCGGGGTCGGCCCGGTGGCCGAGCAACCCTTCACCCGCCCGGCGGACCTCGCCCGCCTGCGCGACCTGGAGCCGCCGGAAGACCTGCCCTGGGTGGCGGAGACCGTGCGCTTGGCTGTCGGCGAGCTCGAGGTGCCGCTCATCGGGTTCGCGGGTGCCCCGTTCACCGTGGCCAGCTACCTGGTCGAGGGCCGGCCGTCACGCGACCACCTACGGACCAAGGCGCTCATGCACGAGGACCCCGCCACGTGGCACGCCCTGGTGGACCGTCTGGCGGCGATCGCGGTCGCCTCTCTCCAGTCGCAGCTGGAGGCGGGGGCGGCCGCCGTGCAGGTGTTCGACAGCTGGGTCGGAACCTTGGACCCCGACGACTACCGGCGGCATGTCCTGCCGGCGACGACGAGGATCTTCTCGGCGCTGCAGGACAGGGGGGCGCCGATGATCCTCTTCGGCGTCGGCACCGGCGAGCTCCTCGGCGCTTTCGCCGAGACGGGGGCCGACGTCATCGGCGTCGACTGGCGGGTACCGCTCGACGTCGCCCGGGCGCGCCTCGGGCCGGCACCGGCTCTGCAGGGGAACCTCGACCCGGCGGTCTGCGTGGCCGGGTGGGAACCGACGGCGGCCAAGGCCCGCGACGTGCTCGGTCGGGTGGGCGGCGCGCCGGGCCACGTCTTCAACCTCGGCCACGGTGTCCTCCCCGGAACCGACCCGGCGGTCCTCGAACGGCTCGTCGAGCTGGTGCACGAGGAAACGGCGGTGCCGGGGGGGCCGGCTGTGGCGGGGGCCACGCCGCCGTGAGGGTCGCTGTCGTCGGTGGGGGCATCGCCGGGCTAGCCGCGGCGTGGGAGCTGCGCGCCGACGCCGAGGTGACCGTCTTCGAGCCGGCGGCGCTCGGCGGCAAGGTCCGGACGACCGTCTTCGAGGGCTTGCCGGTCGACGAGGGGCCGGACGCGTTCCTGACCCGCTCGCCCGCAGCCGTCCAGCTGTGCAGCGAGCTCGGGCTGGACTCGGAGCTGGTGGCCCCAGCCGCCGGGCGGACGCTGCTGTGGGCGGGCGGCCGCCTGAAGCCCCTACCCGACGGCCTCGTCCTCGGCGTGCCCGGCCGTCTCGCCCCGGTGGTCCGCAGCGGCCTGCTCTCGCCGGCCGGGATGGCGCGCGCCGGTCTCGATCTCGTCCTCCCGAGGACCCCGGTAGGCAACGACGTGGGGGTCGGTGAGCTGGTCACCGCCAGGTTGGGCCGTGAGGTTGCGGAGCGTCTCGTCGAGCCGCTCCTCGGCAGCATCCACGCCGCCCCCATCACGGGCATGAGCGCGGCGGCCACCGCGCCACAGCTGCTCGCCGCCGCCCGCCGGCGGCGCAGCCTGCTCCGTTCCCTGCGGGAAGGTGACCGCAGCGGGAGCGGGGGCCTCCCGCCGGGTGATGGGAAGCCCCTCTTCATGGCGCCTCGCCTCGGCATGGGGCGCCTCGTCCAACGCCTCCACGAGGAACTGCACGCCACCGGAGCCCGGGTGGAGCGCTTCGCCGTCGAGACGCTGCGGGTGACGCCGGCCGGCGTCGAGCTCGGCGGGAGCGGGATCTTCGACGCCGCCGTGCTGGCCGTCCCGGCCCCGGTCGCCTCCCGGCTGCTCGGGGCGGTGGCGCCCCCTGGGTTGGCGACGATCGAGCTCACGTCGGTGAGCCTTGTGACCCTCGCCTACGACGCCGCCCACCTGGAGGTGCCCACCGGCGTCAACGGGGTGCTCGTGCCGGCAGGCGAGGGGTGGCTGATGACGGCCTGCTCGTTTGGGTCGAGCAAGTGGCCGCAGTGGGCCACGCCTGGGAGGGTCGTCGTGCGGGTGTCCGTCGGCCGTCGCGGGGACACCCGCGCCGATGAGCTCGACGACGGTGCACTGGTTGACCGCCTCTCCGCCGAGCTCGCCACCGCCCTCGGCTCACGGGCCGCACCCGTAGCGGCACGGGTCAGCCGGTGGCCCGAGGCCTTTCCCTTCTTCCGTGTCGGCCACCCCGAGCTCGTCGCCGGCATCCGGTGCGATCTCCGGCGGCACGCGCCGGCAATCGCCCTCGCCGGGGCCAGCTACGGCGGCGCCGGCATCCCGGCGTGCATCGCCTCGGGCCGGGCGGCGGCGACGTCGGTCCGGGAGTGCCGGCTCGCCACCCAGAGATGAGCGGCTCTCACTAGCGCTCCGCTGCTCCCTCAGCGGCCTCCAGGTCGAGCACCGGCGGCAGCGACGTCCCCCGGAACAGCCCGGCAGCCGGGGTGGCCCACCCGAGGGCGTGGTCGGCGAGCAGCACCGCCGCCGCGGAGTACGTCGAACGCTCCCCCCCCGGGAACCGCACGCACTCCGGATGGACGCACCCCGTCCAGTAGGCACCGTCGGGCGCCCGGAGGTGACCGGCCCACCCGAGCAGCCGGCTTGCGGCGTCGTCGAGCCCGACGGCGTCGAGAGCAAGGGCGCACTCGGCTGTCTCGGCCGCCGTGACCCATGGCCTGTCCCGAACGCAGCGGACACCGAGGCCCTCCATCACGAAGTCGGGCCAGCCCTCGAGCAGGCGGGTGCGGCCGGCGTCACCGGCGACGGCCCCGCACAGCACCGGGTAGTACCAGTCCATCGCCCAACGCTGCTTGGGCTCGAAACGCTCGGGGCGACGGGCAACGGCATGGGCCAGGCGCCCGGCGGCGAGCTCCCAGTGGGGGCGCTCCTCGCCCAGGTGCTCGGCTACGGCGACGGCGCAGCGCAGGCTGTGGGCGATGGACGCGCCGCCGGTCAGCAGGGCGTAGCGGCCGGCTACACCGTCGGCGTCGAGCGACCACAGCACCTCGCCGCCCGGCTGCTGGAGGCGCAGCACGAAGTCGACCGCAGCCTCGACGGCCGGCCACAGGTCCACGAGCAGGCGGTCGTCGCCGGTGAACAGGTGGTGGAACCAAGCGCCCGTCGCCAGGTAGGCGCACACGTTGGGGTCCCGCCTGGGCTCCTCGACGCCGTCCGCCAGGTAGTAGAAGCACCAGCTGCCGTCGGCGTGCTGCACCGACGGCAGCCACCGGAGCGCCGCTTCGGCCTCCGCCCGGCGCCCCCCCACCAGCAGCGCCATGGCCGCCTCGACGTGGTTCCACGGGTCGGCGTGCCCGCCGGGGTACCAGGGGATCATCCCGTCGGCCAGCTGGACGGACGCTATCCACGCCGCCGTGGCTGCCACCTCCCCCGGTGCCAGCGGGCCCCGGCCCCCGGTCATGCGGGCTTCCTGGCGTACACGACGACGCTCTTGCCGAGCAGCGGGTTGAGGGCGGCGTCGGGCAGGCGGGTCCAGGGTGTCGCGGCGGTGATGTCCCAGACGAGGAGCCGGTGGTAGGCCCGGACCAGCGGGTGGTCGTCGCGCCCGACGCCCACCGCCGAGCGCAGCCACCAATAGGGGCTGTGCAGGGCGTGGGCGTGGTGGTGCCCGGTGACCACGAGCCCGGCGGCGGCGAGCCTGCGCTCCAGTGCCGAGCGGCGGTAGATCCGCACGTGCCCGCCGGGGGTTTCGTGGTACTCGTCGGACAGGGCCCAGTTGACCAGCTCGGGGGCCCAGCGGGGAACGGTGACGGCGATGGTGCCGCCCGGGCGCAGCACTCGGGCCAGCTCGGCGAGGACCGTCCCGTCCTCGTGGATGTGCTCGAGGACCTCGGCGGCGATGACCCGGTCGAAGCAGTGGCGGGGAAAGGGCAGCCGGCGAGCGTCCCCGACCGCAGCGGAGCCCTTCCCCCCGCTCGAGCAGGTGGCGCCGTCCTCCTGCGCCATCACGTCCATCAATGCCCTCACGCTCTTCACCTCGCCGGCCGAGGTGTCGAGCGCGACCACCAGCGCTCCCCGGCGCATCGCCTCGTAGGCGTGGCGGCCGCCGCCGGTCCCGAGGTCGAGGAGCCGGTCGCCGGCACCGACGCCGAGGCGCTCGTAGCGGACGGTCAGCACGGTGGCGGGAGGCGGTCGACGAGATCCCGGTAGTGTTCGGCGGTCGCTGCGGCACAGGCCCGCCAGGTGAAGCGCTGCAGCACCCGCTCGCGCCCGGCGACCTTCATGCGGGCGGCGCGATGGGGATCGGCGAGCACCGTGCCGATCGCGGCTGCCAGCGCACCGGGATCGCCGGACGGGACGAGGAGGCCGGCGTCGCCGACGACCTCCGGCAGGGCCCCGCCTGTGGTGGCGACCAGCGGCGTGCCCATCGCCATGGCTTCCACGGCGGGGAGCGAGAACCCTTCGTACAGCGACGGCACAACCGCCACCGACGCCTCGGCGAACAGCCGGACGAGCTCGCCGTCGCTGACCCCTGACACGAAGCGCACAGCACCCTCGAGGCCGAGGTTCGCCACGGTCCGGGCTACGGGACTGTCGTCGCGCCGCCGACCGACGACGAGGAGATGGGCGTCCGGTTGCTCCACTCGCAGCTTGGCGACCGCCTCCAGCAACGGAACGAGACCCTTCAACGGGACGTCGGCCGACGCCGTGGTCATGATCCGGCCGGCCACGACCGGCACCTCGGGATGGGGCCGGAAGCGCTCCTGGTCGACGCCGATGGGCACGACGGCGAGGCGGTCGGGGCGCACCCCCATCTGCTCGGCGATGTCCCGCTTGGAGGACTCGGAGACGGTCAGGATGCGCGGCAGGCGGCGGGCGACGCGCTTTTGCATCCGCAAGAAGCCGTACCAGCGTCGGAGGGAGAGCTGGCGGCGCAGGGTCTCGGCGTGCTGCAAGTCGAGCGCCCTGTCGACGGTTATCGGGTGGTGGCAGCTGGCGAGCAGCGGCCAGCCGTCGCGTACGAGCCCGAGGATGCCCGTGCCGAAGGTCTGGTTGTCGTGCACGATGTCGAAGTCGTCCCGGCGGGCGCTCAGCAGGCGGCGGACGCGCCAGGCGAAGGTGCGTGGTTCGGGGAAGCCGCCCGTGCACATCACGGCGAGCTCGGCGACGTCGACCGCCGAGCGCAGCTCCCACAACCGCGGGACCCGGAACGGATCCGGTTGGCGGTACAGGTCCAGGCTGGGCACGGCCTGCAGCGCGACCCCCCCGTCGAGCACGGGCCAGGGCTGGCCGGCGAAGACGGTGACCTCGTGGCCGAGCGCGACGAGCTCACGGGCGAGGTAGCGGGTGTAGACGCCCTGGCCGCCGGAGTGGGGGTTGCCCCGGTAGACCAGCAGCGCCACCCGGAGGCGGTCGCCGACCATGACCGGGGAACTGTTGACCGCGGAGCCGCCGGCGGTCAAACCGCAAGGCGACGGGCGGGCGGGCGGGCGGGCCGGCGGGCGTTTCCGCCCGGTACGTTTTGGGCAGCCATGGCCTCCGCCCCCGATCCCGTCGCGGCGCGCCCCCGCCTGAGCGTCGTCGTGCCAGCCCACAACGAGGCCCCGTACCTGCGCTTGGCGGTCGAGGCACTGGTGGACGGCCTGCGCGCCAGGGGGGCCACCTTCGAGGTCCTCGTCGTCGAGAACGGGTCGCTCGACGGCACCTGGCAGGTCGCGAGCTCCCTCGCCGAGGCCCGACCCGAGATCCGCGTGCTGTCGCTGCGCCAGGCCAACTATGGGGCGGCCCTCCGCAACGGGTTCCGGGCGGCCCGAGGCGAGCTGGTCGCCAACATCGACGTGGACCTGGTCGACCTCGACTTCCTGGACAGGGCGCTGGCGCTGGCCGAGGCCGATGCGGAGGTCGACATCGTGATCGGCACCAAGCGGGGCGCTGGTGCCGAGGACCGCCGGGCACCGGGCCGGCGGGCCGTGACCGAGGCGTTCTCGCTGATCATGAGGTACGGGTTCGGCCTACAGGTCAGCGACACGCACGGGCTCAAGCTGCTCCGAGCCGACCGGCTGCGTCCCCTCGTGGACGCGTGCGGCCTGTCGGGGGACCTGTTCGACACCGAGCTCGTCCTCCGGGCCGAACGGGCCGGCATGAGCGTGGCGGAGATCCCCGTGGCGGTCGCCGAGCAGCGCCCGCCCCGCACCCCCATCGCCAGCCGGGTGCCGCGTACCGTGGCCGGCCTCGTCCGGCTGCGTGCACGTCTCGGCCCGCCGCCGGCGGCGCCGACAAGGAAGGCGTTGCCGGCGGCGCCTCCCGTCCCGACCCAGCCGAGGGGGCTAGCGTCGACCGGGATGGAGGCGGGCGGCGGGATGGAGGCGGGCGGCGGGATGGAGGCGGGCGGCGGGATGGACGCCGGCGCTGGTCGGGGCGAAGCTGACGAGGCGCTGCGCGCCGGCATCGAGCGCCTGGTCTCGACGCTGGAGGAGCTCGCGCACCGCCTCGCACCTCTCGACGCCCTCTCCCAGCGGGTCGAGGAGCTCACCCGCGGCGTCCAGCTCCTCGACGCCCTGCCCGAGCAGGTCGAGGGGCTCGCCACCGGGCTCACGATGCTGGGTGACCTGCCCGAGCGGTTGGCGGCGCTGGGTGACCTGCCCGAGCGGCTGGCGGCGCTGGGCAAGGTGCCGGACCGCCTCGGCGAGGTGACAACTCGCATGGCGGACCTGCGCACCCACCTGGAGCAGCTCGCCGGCGCGCCGGCGCTCCTCGATTTTCTCGCCTCTCGCACCTCCCGCCTCGAGGAGGCCCTCGCCAGCGTGAGCCAGCGCCTTGCGAACACTGCCGAGCGGCTGGAGGGTGTGAGCGAAGACGTCGGATCCCTCGCCGCAGGCGTCGACCGCCTGGGGCTCGCCCACGACGAGCAGAGTGGTATGCTCACCGCGCTGCGTGACGAGGTTCGCGCCTTGCGTCGACGCATCCCCCTGCGTGGTCGCCCCGAACCAGCACTCGACGAGCCAACGATCGCCGCGCTCGCCGACGCGGTCGCCGCCCGCCTGGGAACGGCGTCACCACCCCAACGCCGCCAGGCGTACAGGGACCAGACGTAGAAGCCAGGCATAGAAAGAAGGGCAGTAACGGGCGATCCGTTACCTCATTCGAGTCTCCCGGCTCCATTCCGCGCGCACGCCACCCTTCCGCGCGCACCGACGA
>JAKAQB010000096.1 GCA_021811865.1 Actinomycetes bacterium
GCGTCGATCGTCATGTTCCTCTTCCGCCGGCTGGTCCAAGACCGGGCCCGGCTCCAGCTGCGCGAGCCCACCCCCACAACACCGGGTGACATCGCCGCCCCCGCCTACACCGGCCCCCTGCACGGCGCGGCCGCGCCGGCGACTCAGGTCGCCGCCGAGTCCGGGGAGCTGTGAACGCCGGAGCGGCGCGGTGACCAAGGGCATGAGGGGTCGCTGTGATCGGCGGCGGTGTCGCCGGCTGCAGCGTCGCCTACCACCTCCCGTCTCGGCTGCAGCGTCGTCGCCGTGCTGGAGGCCGGCGACCTGACGAGCGGCTCCACCTGGCACGCCGCCGGGTTGTGCACGCAGTTCCACAACCGCCTCGAGCGCATGCGCGTCCTCGAGTCGAGCGTCGAGCTCTACGAATCGGGGCTCGCCGCCGACACGGGCGTCGACGTCGGCTACCACCGCTGACCGGACCGGACCGGAGCCCGAGATCGGAATCGAACCGATGACCTACGCATTACGAGTGCGTTGCTCTGCCGGCTGAGCTACTCGGGCGACCTTGCGACCCACAGCCTTGGGTCGGACGGGCTACCTTACCAGCGCTCCGGCGAGGCCCGGACCAGCCGCCGAGAGCCGTCCGCGGTCGCTCGCCGTTGCTGTCGCCAGTGGGCTCGGTCGCTTCTTGCGCGGCTTCACTGCCCGGCCGCAGACACGAGGACCGCCACCGCAGCGACCACTCCTCCCGCCAAGGACTCGCCGATCCTGCATCGGTCGCCCTCCTGATCGGCCGGTGCAGTTCCATCGGTCGCCCCCAAGACTGACGCCCATGGACAAAGAGGACAGAAGCGCAAGCGGCACAGTCGAGGCGCGTTGTTTGGGCAGTTGACCGCGATTATCGCGGTCAACTGCCCAAACAACGACTCAAGCCAGTCGCCGGTGACGATCGCCTCGATGCTGTCGGCAACGAGCCGCCGGGCGAGCCGGGTGGGGTCCGTGGTGGCCGGCAGCCAGGACGACGACATCAACAGGTCGTCGTCCTGCCGCCCGATCCGCTCGTAGCCGAGGCCGGCGAGGCCGGCGAGGCCGGCGGCGGCGGCGGCGGCGAGCAACGGGCCTCGATGACCGGGATCGGCGCCACCCCCAGCCCACCGTGGTTGAGGTAGGCCACGCCGGCTTGGAGCGGGAAGAGGTCGCGCAGGCTCAGGCCGTCTCCTTGGCCCGCGTGCGCTTGGGGTCGTACACCGGGTGGGAAACCACCTCGCCGGGGATCTCGGTGCCCTCGACGACGGCTACCACCGCCGTCCCGGCGGCGTGGTGCGGGCGCTGCAACTTGGCGAGGCCGAGTGTGCGGCCGTCGAGATGGGGCGAGCGGACCGCCTGGGTGACGAACCCGATCGGGTCCGAGCCGTCGCGCAGGTACAGCTGGGCGCCCGAGGCCTGCGCGCCACCGTCGTCGAGCACGACGCTCGCAAGTCGCAGCGTCGTAGCGTCCTTGTCCCGCAGCAGCCCGTCCCGGCCGGGCAGGTGCGGCTTGTCGAGGTCCACCGCCCACCCGAGCCCGCACTCGTAGGGGGAAACCGTCGGGTCGTACTCGACGCCGCCGATGATGAAGCCGCCCTCGATCCGGAGGACGTCGAGGGCGGTCATGCCGATGAGAGCCATCCCGAAGCGGGTGCCGGCCGCCATCAGCGCGTCCCAGAGGTCGACGGCCCGCTCCCGCTCCACCCACAGCTCGTAACCGAGCTCAGCCGTGTAGCCGAGACGGGTCATGAACACGGGGATCCCGGCGATCAGGACGCCGTCGGCGAAGGTGTAGTAGGGGAAGGCGGCGTTGGACAGGTCTCGGTCCGAGAGCGACCGCAGGAGGTCCCGGCTGCGCGGGCCCTGCACGCAGAGGTGGGGCATGTCGTCGGTGAAGGGATGCACGGCCACGTCGGTGCCGGCGGCAGCCGCAGCGAACAGTTCGGCGTCGCGGTCGTTCGCACCGCAGAACCGGACGCTGTCGGCCGAGAACACCGACGCCGTGCAGTCGTCGACCATCTTCCCGCCCTCGTCGACGAGCGCCCCGTAGGCGATGTGGCCGGGGCGCACCTTCGTGAGGTCCCGGGTGACCAGACCGTCGAGCAGGCTCAGGGCTCCGGGCCCGGTCACGTCCAGCTTGCGCAGCATGGAGAAGTCCATGAGCCCCACCGTCTCGCGGACGGCCCGGTACTCCCCCAGCGTGTCGGTCACGACCGCCGGCGCGGCGTACCCGAACAGGTCCATCCAGTCGTCGGTGAGCTGGCCGATGCGGGCGTGGAACGCCGTCTGCATGCTCATGGGAGCCGCAGCGTAGTGGCCCCCGCCCCGACCGACACCCCGCGTGAGCAGGATCCGGATCGCCCACCCGGGACCGGCTCACGGGGAGGCACGTGCCCAGCGCCTGACCCGGCGGTTAGCCTCGTCGGATGTGGATGGCATGAAACCGGAGGACATCGCCCTGCTGTCCGCTGCCGGCGAGGTGACGATCGCACCTGACGGGGGCCGGGCCGTCTACACGCTCACCACCCAGGACCTCGAGGCCGGAGCGGCGCGGACCCGGCTGTGGCTCTGCCCGCTCGACGGTGGCCCGACCCGCCCGCTCTCCGGCGGGGACCGTGACCGCCTGCCCCGGTGGTCGCCGGACGGCACGAAGCTCGCCTGGGTGGCGTCCCACGACGGGCGCAGCCGCATCTGCGTCCAGGCCACCGACGGGCCAGGGGCGCCGGCGGTCGTATGCGAGTGGCCCGACGACATCACCGAGCTGGAGTGGTCGCCGGCGAGCGACCGGATCGCCTTCGTCGGGCGCGTCCGGGACCACCGCCGCTACGGCGACCACCGCTCGCCAAACAGGGTCGAGGACATGCCGCCCCGGCGGGTCACCCGCCTGCTGTCCCGCCGTGACGGCGACGGCTGGGTGGTTGACCGCCCGACCCACGTCCACGTCGTGCCCGCCGACGGGTCGGCGCCGCCGCTGGCGCTCTCGTCGGGCGAGGCGCCGGCGTGGGGTGCCGCCTGGTCGCCGGACGGGGACCGGGTGGCGTTCGTGTCGGCAACCCACGAGGACTGGGATCTCGACGGCCGCAACGACCTCTGGCTCGTCTCGTCCTCGGGAGGATCTGCCGAAAGGTTCACCGACACCACCGTCGCCTGGTCGCACCCGTCGTGGTCCCCCGACGGGTCCCGGCTGGCCGGCCTGGTCAACTGCACGCCTCTCAACGGCCCTCGCCACGGTCAGCTGTGGGTCCTGCCCCTCGACGACCGGGTGCCGGTGCGATGGGGCGCCGGATACGACCGCAACCTGGCGCCCCACGGATCGGCCCGCGCGCCGGTGTGGGCCGGCGACGAGCTGGTCGTCGCCGTCGAGGACGGGGGACGGGTGAGCGTGGTGGCCGCCGGCGGCCCGGCCGTGCGCGAAGTGGTCGGCGGCCGGCGCGTCGTGCGGTCCTTCGACGTCGCCGGCGGCAGGATCGCCTTCACGGCGTCGAGTGTCACCGAGCCGGGAGAGCTGTGGGCAGCGAGCCTCGACAGCAGCGGAGAGCGGCGGCTGACCGACCACGGGGCGCTGCTCCGCTCGCGCGTCCAACTCGTCGAACCGGAGCGATACACCGCCACGTCGGCGGACGGCACGGAGGTGGAGTGCTGGGCGATGGCCCCGGCCGGCGCCGGCGAGGGGCAACCCTGCCCGGTGGTGCTCAACATCCACGGAGGGCCGTTCACCCAGTACGGGTGGGGCTTCTTCGACGAGCTCCAGCTGCAGGTGGGTGCCGGCCTCGGGGTCGTGTACTGCAACCCGCGGGGCAGCTCGGGGTACTCCGAGGCGTGGGGCCGGGCCATCCGCTGGCCGGAGGCGCCCGACGACCCGGGCTCGGGCTGGGGTGGCGTCGACTACGACGACGTCATGGCCTGCGTGGAGGAGGCCACCCGGCGCTTCCCGTGGGCCGACGGCCGCCGCCTCGGCGTGCAGGGCGGCTCCTACGGTGGGTACCTCACGTCGTGGATCGTCGGGCACAGCCGGAGGTTCCGGGCGGCGGTCTCCGAGCGGGCCGTCAACAACCTGCTCACCGCCGAGTTCGACAGCGACATCGCCGGCTTCTTCAAGGAGGCGGTGGGCTGGACGCACCTGGAACGCCCGGACCTGTACGCCCGCCAGTCGCCCAGCACCTACGTCCAGGAGATTCACACGCCGATGCTCATGATCCACTCCGAGGACGACCTGCGCTGCCCCATCTCCCAGGCGGAGGAGCTGTTCGTAGCCCTCCGTCTGCTCGGCCGCCACCCCGAGCTCGTGCGCTTCCCCGGGGAGGGCCACGAGCTGTCCCGCTCGGGCTCGCCGCGCCACCGGGTGCAGCGGGCGGAGATCATCCTCGACTGGTTCGGTCGCCACCTCCTCGCCGAGGGCTGAGGATGTCCGGAGGGAACCAGGGGCCGTGGCCGCCGCCCGGCCAGCAGCCCTGGCCGTCGTGGGGCCCGCCGGCCGGCTCCGGCGGCCCGTGGCCGCAGCCGTGGGGTGGCGACCGCCCTTACGGACAACCGAAGGGTGGTGAGGCCACGGCGGTTGCCGCCCTGGTCGTCGGCATCATCTCGATACCTGCGGCCATCACCGCCATCGGCGGCCTGGCCCTCGGGCTGATCGCGCTCGTCCTGGGCATCGCCGCCGCCCGCCGGTCGCGCCGGCAGGGGTCCCCCGGGCACGGCAAGGCGGTGGCCGGGATCGTCACCGGGGCGATCGGCGCCCTGCTGGGCGCCGCCTTCCTCGCAGTCGTCATCCTCGCCATCGCCCACAGCAACCTGCTGCCCTGCCTGCGGCACGCCGCCGGCAACACCGCCGCCATCCGGCGCTGCGAGATCGCCTTCCGGCACCGCTTCGGGGGCTGAGGAGCCCCCACCTTGACGGGCGTGCAGCGTGCACCTAGCCTGCCGTTCGTTCGAACGACCGAGGAAGCTGCCGTGCCGCCTGCCGTCCCCACCACCACCACCGCGACCCGCCTCGTCCCAACCGGCCTGGGGCAACAGGCCGCCGCTCTCGCTGACGGGTCCGTCCTGTCCACCGTGCTCGTCGAGCGCGCCATCGCCGCCGCCGTCGCCACAGAGGGGCGGCTCCGGGCCTTCGCCCGGTTGAGGACCGACGCCGCCCGCCGCGAGGCGGCCGAAGCTGACCGGCGCCTCGCCGGCGGCGAGCGGGCGCCTCTGCTCGGCGTGCCCGTCGCCGTGAAGGACGACACCGATGTCGCCGGGGAGCCAACACCGTTCGGGTGCGCCGGCGAGTGGCCGGCTGCCGCCGAGGACGCCGAGGTCGTCAGGCGCCTGCGAGCCGCCGGGGCGGTGATCGTCGGCAAGACGACGACCCCGGAGCTGGGCCAGTGGCCCTTCACCGAGAGCGTGACCTACGGGGCGACGCGCAACCCGTGGGACACCGCCTACAGCCCGGGAGGCTCATCAGGGGGTTCGGCCGCAGCCGTGGCCGCCGGCGTGGTCGCCGCCGCCGTCGGCTCCGACGGTGCCGGCTCGGTGCGGATCCCAGCGGCGTGGACCCACCTCGTCGGAGTGAAGCCAGAGAGGGGGCGGGTGTCGTCGTGGCCGCATGCCGACGCGTTCCACGGGCTCACCACCCACGGGGTGCTCGCCCGCACCACCGCCGACGCCGCCCTGCTCCTCGACGCGATAACCGGCTCGCACCCCCGGGACCGCCACCGGGAGTGGGACCCGGCGGAACCGTTCGTCCTCGCCACCCGGCGCGAGCCGGGCCGGCTGCGAATCGGCGTGTCCACGTCGATCCCCTTCTCCTTGGTGCGCGCCCGCCTCGACCCGTGCGTCCACGATGCGACGTGGCGGATCGCCGGTGTCCTGGAGGGGCTCGGGCACGAAGTGGGCCCGAGGGACATTCGCTGGGGGGTGTCGGGCGGGTTGAGCTTCCTGCCCCGCAGCTTCGCCGGCCTGGACGAGTGGCACCGGCGGGCACCGGACCCCTCGGCGCTCGACCGCCGCACGCGCGCCAACTGCCGCAAGGGCGCGCTCGTCGGCGCCCCGCTGCTGTCCGTCGCCCAGGCGCTCGAGGGGGTGTTCGCCCACCGGCTGCGCCGGGTCTTCCGCGAGCTCGACGTCGTCGTGTCCCCCACCACCGCCTCCCCTCCCCTGCCGGTCGGCGCCTGCGACGGGCTCGGCGGCCGGGAGACCGACCAGGTGAGCGCACGGGCGTGCCCGTTGACCTGGCCGTGGAACGTGCTCGGCTGGCCGGCGGTGAACATCCCGGCCGGCTTCACCGCCGGCGGGCTGCCCATCGGCGTACAGCTCCTCGGGCCGCGCGGCAGCGAGGCCCTACTGCTGTCGCTCGCCGCCCAGTTGGAGGCCGTCGAGCGGTGGGACCTGCGCTGGCCACCGGGGGGGCCGTCCGATCCGCCAGACTGATGGCATGCCACCTGCCGGCCAGACCCGGCGCCGCATCCTCGACGCCGCCCTGGCGGTCATCGGAGAGCACGGCGTCGGCGGGCTGACCAACCGACTGGTGGCCCGGCGCGCCGGCGTGGCCCTCGGCTCGCTCACCTACCACTTCCCGTCCCAGCGCGACATCCTCCGCGAGGCGCTCACCGACTTCGCCGACCGCGAGGTGGACCGCATCGCCGGGATCGCCGCCGAGATCCACGCCACCTCCCTCGAGGTGGCCGCCTCCCACCTGGAGGAGGGTCTCGTCGCTGTCGTCCTCGGCGGGGAGAGCATCGCCGTCATCGAGCTGTACCTGGAGGCGGCGCGCGACCCGGCCCTGCAGGAACCCGCCCGCCGCTGCTGGGACGCCTACGACCGCATCGCCCGCGCCATCCTCGACGTGCTCGGCGTCGAGGACCCCGGCGCCATCGCCTCCGAGGTCGTGTCACTGATCGCCGGCGCCCAGCTGCGCTGGCTGGCGACCGGCCACCACGAGGCCGGCGCGCTGGCGGAGGGCCTGCTGCACTTCGTCGAGAGCCACGAGGACGCCACCATCCGGGCACGCCAGGTGACCGCTGACCGGCCCCCCCCGCCGGGTCAGGCCGCCCGGCGGTAAAAGGGCAACGCCACCACCGTCGCCGGCTCGGTGCTGCCGCGCACGTCCACGGCGACGGCCCGGCCCACCTCCGCCTCACCGGCGTCGACGTACGCCATCGCGATCGGCCGCCCGAGCGTCGGCGACGGCGCCCCGCTGGTGACCTCCCCTATGCGCCGGCCGTCGCCGCCCGCCACGGCGTAGCCGGCGCGCAGGACCCGCCGGCCGCCGGCGACGAGGCCGACGAGCCGCCGGCTCGGTGCGGCGGCGGCCGCCAGGGCCTCACGGCCCACGAACCCGCCGGGCTTGTCGAGCGCCACCACCCGGCCGAGGCCTGCGTCGTAGGGCGTGAGCGAGCTGGACAGCTCGTGGCCGTAGAGGGGCATGCCCGCTTCCAGCCGAAGGGTGTCACGCGACGCCAAGCCGGCCGGGGTGACGGGGGCGTCTTTCCCCGCGTACATCACAGCCGACCAGACGTGCCCGGCGTCGGGGGGCCGCACCAGCAGCTCGAAGCCGTCCTCCCCCGTGTAGCCCGTGCGGGCGACGAGGGCCTCCCGGCCGGCGACCTCCGCCGGCGTGATCCGGTAGTACCGCAGCGGGGTCAGGTCCGTCCCAGTCAGCCCGGCCACGATGCCGGCGGCGGCCGGCCCCTGCACCGCCACCAGCGCCCAGTCGTCGCTGCGGTCGGCGACGGCGGCCTCGTAGGGACCGGCCCGCTCGGCGAGGGCGGCGAGGACCGTCTCGGTGTTGACGGCGTTGGCGACCACGAGCCACCGCTCGGCGCCGAGGCGGTACACGATGAGGTCGTCGAGGATGCCCCCGCCGGCGGCGCAGATCATCGTGTACTTGGCCCGACCGTCGGCCAGCCGGGAGAGGTCGCTGACCACCGCATGGTCCAAGGCGGCGCCTGCCTGCGGACCGGTCACCTCGATCTCCCCCATGTGGGACAGGTCGAAGATGCCGGCGGCGGTGCGTACGGCGCTGTGCTCGGCGGTCTCGCTGGCGTAGCGCAACGGCATCGACCAGCCGGCGAAGTCCACCATCGTCGCCCCGAGCGCCCGGTGGACGGCGTCGAGGGGCGTCGTGCGCACGGCCGCAGTCACCGGCCGGCCGCCGCGAACGCCTCCGGCCGGGGGCAGGCGCACACCAGGTGGCGGTCCCCGTAGGCCTGGTCGATGCGGCCCACCGGTGGCCAGTACTTGTCGGCTGTCACGCCGGCGGGGTAGGCGCCGCGCACCCGGTCGTAGGCACGGCCCCACTCGCCGGCGATGTCGGCGGCGGTGTGAGGGGCATGGCGCAGCGGGCTGTCCCCGACGGCGATCCGGCCGGCGGCGACCTCGTCGATCTCGGCCCGGATGGCGATCATCGCCTCGCAGAAGCGGTCGAGCTCGGCGAGGCTCTCGGACTCTGTCGGTTCGACCATGAAGGTCCCCGCCACCGGGAAGCTCACCGTCGGCGCGTGGAACCCGTAGTCGACCAGCCGCTTCGCCACGTCCTCGACGGTCACCCCCGTCTCCCTGGTGAGCGGGCGGAGGTCGAGGATGCACTCGTGGGCGACCAGCCCGCCCTCCCCGGTGTAGAGCACCGGATAGTAGGGGCCGAGGCGCGCCGCCAGGTAGTTGGCGGCCAGCACGGCGACCTTGGTGGCGAGAGCCAGGCCGTCGGGCCCCATGAGCCGCAGGTACGCCCAGCTGATCGGCAGGATGCCGGCGCTGCCGTAGGGGGCGGCGGCCACCGGCCCGACGGCGCCGGCCTGCCGCTCAGGGTCCGGGTGCAACGGGTGGGTCGGCAGGTACGGCGCCAGATGTGCGGCAACGGCAACCGGGCCGACCCCGGGGCCGCCACCGCCGTGGGGGATGCAGAACGTCTTGTGGAGGTTGAGGTGCGAGACGTCGCCGCCCAGGTCTCGCGGTTGGGCCAGGCCGACGAGGGCGTTCAAGTTGGCGCCGTCCACGTACACCTGGCCGCCGTGCTCGTGGACGATGCGGCCCAGCTCGCCGATCCCCGCCTCGTACACGCCGTGGGTGGAGGGGTAGGTCACCATGACGGCCGCCAGGCGCGCCTCGTGCTGCTCGCACTTGGCCCTCAGGTCGTCGAGGTCGACGGTGCCGTCCTGGCGGCTGGCGACCACCACGACCCGCAGGCCGGCCTGCACGGCGGAGGCGGCGTTGGTGCCGTGGGCGGAGGACGGGATGAGGCAGACGTCGCGCTCGGGGTCGCCCGGCCGGCGGTTGGCCTCGTGGTAGGCGCGGATGGCGAGCAGGCCGGCGAGCTCGCCCTGGCTGCCGGCGTTGGGCTGCACGCTGACCCGGGCGTAGCCGGTGAGCTCGGCGAGCCACCGCTCCAGTTGGGCGATCAGGGTGGCGTAGCCGCCGGCCGTCGTGGGCGGGGCGAAGGGGTGGACGCCCGCGAACCCGGCCCAGCTGATGGGCTCCATCTCGGCGGCGGCGCTGAGCTTCATCGTGCACGACCCGAGGGGGATCATCCCCCGGTCGAGGGCGTAGTCCCGATCCGACAGCCGGCGCAGGTAGCGCAGCATCTCTGTCTCGGAGCGGTGGTCGTGGAAGACGGGGTGGGTGAGGAAGGGCGTCGTTCGGCGGAGGTCGGCGGGGAGGTGCTCGGTGCGCGGGCCGGCGGGGGTGGCGCCGGCGGCGGGGGTGGCGCCGGCGGCGGGGGTGGCGCTCTCGGCGGGGGAGGCGG
>JAKAQB010000097.1 GCA_021811865.1 Actinomycetes bacterium
CAGCAGGGGCTGACCGCTGTACCGGGCTGGCCCTCGGCCGGCGGGAGATCAGCGGGGGAGGAGTCCATCGACCCCTCAGCCTACGGGCCGACCGAGGGGGACTTCCACGCGGGGAGGACCGGGCGGGTGCTTCGGGAAGTGGGCGCGCTCGCCTCGGGCTCTGCAGATGGCGGGTCGAAACCCGCCGACAGCCGACCAGAAGTGAGGCAGCGAGCCCCCGGTCAGGCGAGTTCCTCGACGACCCAGTCGACCATGACGGATAGAAGACGGGCCGTAGCCCCGAGGAGGAGCCCGACGCCTGGCTGTGTTCCCATGTGTGTAGGTGAGTGGGATCTTCTACTCATGGCGCGAAGGCATCGGAGGCAAACCCATGGCGCTGGCAGCGCGCCCGCACTCACCGAGCCGAGCGGGCGGAGCCGCGTCCCGCTCGACTCTCGCTCGCCAGCCGGTCAGATGGTCCGCCGGCGGTTGGAGACGGCGACGACGATGAGTGCCGTGAACGCGACCGCCAGCACGAGTGCCGCCAGGCCCGAGTAGCGGTACCGCCATCCGAAGGCGAGCCGCGCCACCAGTCCGCCGAGCAGCGAACCGGCGAGGCCGGCGCCGATGGTCGCCCACAGACCCATGGGGTTCGGGCCGGGCACGACCAGGCGGCCCAGCGCGCCGATGATCAGCCCTCCTACGATCAGCCCGATGATGAGCAGGATCACCCAGGCGCTCCGGAGACGTCAACAGCCGTGCTCGTCACGGCCGGTGGACGAGGGTGCCGGTCACGGGTAGTTGATCGGGCTGCCGAGGCCGGTCACGAGGTCGTATCCCACCCCTGCCGTGCAGTCGGTCCCGCAGCTGCCGTTCGTGCCGCTCGTGATGTCCCGCAGGTTCGTCGTGTAGCCGCCCGAGTAGATGGCGGCATCGCCCTCGAGAGCGGTCTTGCCGGCGGCCCGGCCCGCAGCGAGCAGCCCGGCCCAGTTCGGGGCGCCGACGCTCGTGCCGCCGACGGTGAACCATCCGGACTGGCCGTTGTAGCGCGTGCTGTCGTAGATCGAGACGCCGGTGTTCGGATTGCCGTCGAAGGAGACGTCGGGGATCCCGCGGGCGTTGCCGGTGAGGGCGGCAATGGTGGCGGCGCCATAGACGGCGCCCGGGTAGGACGTCTGGTAGGCGGGGATGGACTCGTAGCTCGAGATGCCACCGCCCGAGCTCGACCAGGTGGTCTCGCTCGTGAACCCGGCGCACGAGGTGCCGCTGCAGCCGTTCAGCGTGGTGCCCCCGACGGCGATGACGTCAGGCGAGGCCGCCGGGTACTCCGCACCGTGCCCGCTGTCGCCTGCCGAGGCGGTGTAGAGGGTGCCGGCGTGAGTGAGGTAGGCGTCATAGGAGAGCTCGCTCGACGACTCGCTCCCGCCGAAGCTCATCGAGACCTCGGTGGCACCGATCGAGTTGGCGTAGGAGACGGCCTTGAACAGGTCCGTGAGGCTGCTGCTCGCCGCCTCGACGAGGACCAGCTTCGCCGCCGGGGCCTCTGCGTGCGCCCACTCGATGTCGAGCGACTCCTCGAGCGCCCAGCCGCTGTTCGTCTTCGGCTTGCCCTGTGGGTCGGCCTGCATGAAACAGGCAGTGGTCTGCGAGGCGGTGCAGGAGGAGAGCTTGGGATACCCGTACTCGCTGTTGAAGGTGTTGAGGTCGCTCAGCGCGTTCGGGTCGTGGTAGGCGTCGACGATGGCGATGACCTGTCCCGCCCCGGCTCCGGAGGTGGGGGAGAGGCCGGAGAGGTGGTAGACGGACTGGATCGCAGACGGGGACAGCCCGGTCGGCCCGCTGGCGCTCAGCTTGGGCTTGCCGTCCGGCAGCCGCCCGATGACCTTCACCCGGAAAGGCGGCCGGGCGACGGGTGCCGACCGTGCCGGACGGGTGGTACGAGCGGGCGATGCCGTCGCCGTCCCTGCGGTGGCGGTGAGCACCCCACTCGCACCGAGCGCGGCCGAGGAGATGAGGAGCGCTGCCGCCCTTGGCCTTCTCATGTGTGCCCCTCCCTTTCCGGACGACGCTGTCCGGACCGGCACACTCTGCCCCTTTCTTGGCAGACGCGCAACGACAGGCTTCGCTGGCGTTGGCATGCGTCTCGTCGGCCGCCGGGTGTGGGGCCGAGACCGGCTGCCCGAGCCGGGCGGCGCGATCGGGACGAGAGCCTCCGTGACTCGAGGGGGAAGGTCCGTCGCATCGACCGGGTGGCGAGCGAGGCCGCCCTCGTGGAGCACCTCGCAAGGCCAACGGCTCGGTGCTCGCCCTCGACGACGTCAGAGCCGCCGCGGGCGGGTCCGAGGCAGTGGGGCTCTCGGGCCGAGCGGTGCCGGCAAGACCACGACGACCGAGATCCCCGGCGGCACGGGCGTCGCCAGCTCGCCCACGGTCCGCGTCGTCGGTCGCGACCCGATGGGCGGCGGCAGGCAACTGCGGTAGCGACTCGGCGGCGTCCTGCAGTCCGCCGGAATCGACGCCGCTGTCGCCGCTGACGTGCGGGTCCTTCGACCCTGTCGCACCGGCGGGAAGGTGCTCACGCTGGCCACATGAGGATCGCTCCGAAGCCGGGCGAGGAGCAGTGGATCACCGACCACGCCCGGCGCTGGGTCGACCTCGGCATCATCAGCGGCGAGCAGGCCGAGGAGATCCTCCGCCGAGAGCATGCGCCCGCGACCGAGCAGGAAGCCACCACGGGCGCAGGCGGCCGGCGTGGGCTGCCGCTTCTCGCCGAGGCCCTCAGCTACCTCGGCATCCTGCTCGTCACCTCGAGCGGGGCCTTCGTCGTCGTCCACTTCTGGCACAGGCTCGGGACAGCGGGGCGCATGGGCGTGGGTCTCGTCGTCACGGCCGTCGGCTTCGGGGCGGCAGCTGTCGTCAACCGGGGTGCCGACGTCGGCTCGGTCCGCGTGGCGGCCTTTCTCAGGCTGTGCGCGACCGGCGGGGTTGCCATCGTCGCCGGAGTGGCGGCCGTTGCGCTCGGGAGCAAGGACGCCGCGACGACGGCGCTCGTGGTCGGCCTGGCGGCCTTCGCCGCCAACCTCGTGCTCTGGCGCAACCGCGAGCGGCCGCTCGGCTTCCTCGGCACGCTGGCCGCCCTCGTGGTCTCGGCGGTGGCCCTCGTTGCCGTGGCGGGCATCGAGCCCACCCGGAGCGAGTCAGGCGTGAGCGTCATGCTGGCCTCTCTCGCGCTGGCCGCATGTGGCTTCGTCGGGGTCGTCCGCCCCTCCCGGCTCGCCGCCGTGCTCGGCGAGGCGGGAGCCCTGGTCGGGGCCCTCATCATCGCCGGCAGCCGTCCGGGGGTCGGAGCCCTGATCGGGCTGCTGCTGTCGATCGGCGGTCTCGCCCTGGGCTTGGTCAGGGCGCAGCGTGCGGTGGTCGGCGTCGCACTCGTCGGCTTCCTCGTCTTCCTGTTCCAAGCCCTCTCGCTCTTCGTGCACGGGGCCGGCAGCGCGTTCGCCGTCCTCATCGTCGGCGTCGTGCTCGTCGTCGTGGCGATTGAGGCGCCCTCGCGTGGGCGGCGCCCACCTCGGCGCCGGAGGGGGAAACCTGGCGGAACAGCGAACCGACGCTGAAGTGACCGAGCTGGCGAGCCGTCCGGCCGGTGGGACGAGAGGTCTGCTCGAAGGGCGCGACCGATTCGTCGACCTGCTGCGCGCCGGCAGCATCGTTCTCGTCGTCCTCGGCCACCTCACGATCGCCGCCATCGTGCGCAGGGACGGCTCGCTCACCGGAGCGAACGCGCTGGCGTCCTCGCGCTGGCTGCAACTTGCCACCTGGCTGTTCCAGGTGATACCGCTGTTCTTCCTCGTCGGAGGGTTCGCCAACGCGACGGTGCTCGCCCGCCCGACGTCGCCCAGCGGCTATCTTGCCCGCCGGCTCGATCGCTTGCTTCGGCCGACGGTCCTCTTTGCTGCCTGCTGGCTGGTCACAGCCTGGTGTCTCGACGCCTCCGGGGTCGCCCCGGCGACCCTCGACGAGGCGGGGCGCGTGGCGGCACAGCCACTCTGGTTTCTCAGCGTCTACCTCGTGACGGTCGGCCTCGCCCCGCTCCAGCTCGCGCTTCACCGCCGGGCGCGCCCGCTCCTCGTCATCGTGCTCCCGCTCGTGGCTCTCCTCGGCGACGGACTACGGCTCGGTCACCTGGCCCCGGGGGTGGCGGCGATCAACTACGGGATCGTGTTCCTCTTCGCCCAGGAGCTTGGTTTCCACTATCGCGACGGCACTCTCTTGGCTATCGGGCCACGTCCCGCTCTGGCCGGCGCGGCGGCGGCGACGGGAGGTCTGGTGCTCCTCACCACACTCGGGCCGTATCCCCTCAGCATGGTGGGCGTCCCCGGGGAGGCGCTCTCGAACATGAGCCCTCCGACCTTCTGCATCGTGTTGCTGACGCTGGCCCAGACCGCGCTGGCACTCGCCCTTCGCCCCGTGCTCGTCCGACTTCTCGCCCGCCCTGTGCCTTGGCGGATCACCATCGATCTCAACACGGTCGTGCTCACCCTGTTCCTCTGGCATCTCACCGCCTTCGTCCTCGCCGGATCGGCGCTCGTGACGGCCGGGCTCCCGCTGCTCGTCCCCGGAACTCTGAGCTGGTGGGCAGGCAAGCCGATCTGGATCGCCAGCACCGCTCTCGTGCTGGCGCTCCTCGTGCTCGTGACCTCCGGCGCCGAGCGCCCGCGGCGGAGAGCCGCTCCTTCTCCTCGGCGACTGCGGTGGACCACGACCCCGCTGCTCCTTCCACCGGCTCTCGCGGTGGCCGCCTTCGGGTTGGCGGCGCTGGCCCAGGGCGGCTTCGCGGAGCCGTTCTCGCCGGTCCGAGGCCTCTTTGGAGTCGCCCTGGCACCGAGCGCCGGCTTCGCGATGGTGCTCGCCGGTTGGCTCGTCGGTCGCGGCGCGAACCGATCGGGAGCGCTCCCGGAGGCGGCGCCGGACGGACTCGGCTCCTGAGCCGTCGATCGAGCGCTGATGCGGGCGGACCCGCGGCAGGAGTCGGAACCTCCAGACCTCGTGCAGTCCCCCCGTCCTGTCGATGGCGGCGCGGGACATTGGCACCCACACCGCCGGCAGCATCGTCGTCACCGACGACGCGGACGAGGGCGCCGGCACCGTGGCCGACCGCGACTGCGCGCGCCGTCGACCATGGGCAGTGTCCGGGCAGGACCGACGGGAAGGTCATGAGCGGGCAGACGGTGACGACCCTCGGCGGCGTGAGCGCCGAGACGGACTGGCAGGCCGGTCCGGCACCTGCCGATCCCCGGCGGTGACGGGAAGGCGATCGGGACGGTGCCGCTCGACGAACCCCTGGGCTGCCTCATCGAGGAGGCCGTAACCCTCCCGGGCAGGGTCGGTGCACAGGGCTCGGCTCACGACTGATCCGAGAGGCTGCTGGTCACACCGTCCCCTTGGGACTTTCGGCCCTATCAGCTCGCACACGCCGGCGCGTCAATGGAGCCGGGTCCGCGAGATGGAAGAGGGAGCCGAGAGGCTGAGAGGCTGAGGAGAGTTCAGCGACCCCGAGTACCTGATCCGGGCAATGCCGGCGAAGGGAGACCGTCTCGTGGACCGCTTTGCGCGCGGCCTGCCATGCGGCCGAGACAAGACGAGGCGGGAGCAGGCACGTGCGCGGTGGTCGACATCGCGACGCCAGGCCCCCTCGGGGGCGGCCGTCTTGCGCCACGTGTCCCTCAGCGAACTGACCCAGGCATCCGGCGCCGGGTCCCGTGGAGGGGGGCCCGGTCCTGGAGCTCGTCTCCCTCGGATGGGAACCCGGAGGCGTCGACAACGAGCTGTGCCATGCCGGCGGGGGCTCGGAGACCTGAGTCGCAACCCGCTCACGCGACGAGGTCACGGCGCGCCTTTCGGAGATCGCCGAGCCCGTCTCGATCGTCGGGCGGCGATCCCTCCCCGGTGCGGACCGTGAGGAGCCTTCCCGGGCGGTTGTCGCGTCCCACCCCTCGAAGTGGTCGAGCTGGACGCCTGCGGGCTCGACTGGATCACGACTAGATCCTCTCGACGACTCCCACATCACCGCCGATCTGCCTGGCGCTCGCGCCCGAAGAATCATCGTCTCGCGCTACACCAGCCGCAGAGGCCACGATCTCGCCCTCCGGGACCGGGACGGGGCGACCGTCTCGGTCGAGCCGGGCTGCTCCTGGCGCGTCGCTGATCGTGCCCACCGTGAGCCGCACCCTCACTCTCAGGTGTCCGGGAGCGAGATCGTCGTCGGCTGCCAGCTCGCCCCCGCATCCGCCGTGCGCTCGACGACGACGTAGCTGCCCTTCTTCGAGGAGATGACGACGGGTATCTCCGCCGCCGAGGCGCTCTCGCTCGAGAAGTCCTCCGGGGTCACCGTCTGGCCCTTGCCGGGGGAGGGGACAGAGGACGCCGACCACACCGTGGTCCAGCTGCTGCCCCCGTCGGTCGTCCGTTCCAGCCGGTCGGTCCACAGCCATGAGGTCGTAAAGCTCCACGGCTCCAAGTTGCCGACGAGAGCCGTGCCGATGGCGGCGCTGGTCCACTGCCGACCTCCGTTGCCCGATCGGGCGAGGATGGCCTTGCCACCAGGGACCCCCTTCACGGCCGTCCCGGTCGGTGTCGTGATCGTTATTCCGCGCTGACAGAACTGCCACAGCGCGTTCGGCGCGACCGCGAGGCTCCTCGGGGCGTAGTCGCCCGCTGGGCACGGCGAGGTGACGGTCCGCCAGCTGCGACCACCGTCGACGGTGACGAGGAGCTCGGTGCCCTTGGGGCCATACGCGTCCACGTAGGCGGTCGAGCCGGACTCGGCGACGATCGTCCCGGGGGCATAGGTGGACCCGAAGGGCTGGTCGGCGACCGGTGTCAGCGAGCTGCCGCTCGCCGAGCCGGTGAATATGAGGCTGTTGCAGCTCGCTGCGGGCGGTTGCCCACGGCAGCTGTCACTCTCCGCCCAGACTGTGCCGTCTGCCGTCGAGACGCTCCCGATCAGCGCCCCTCCCGGCACCTGGGCCTGGTGCCAGGTGAGGCCGCCGTCGTGGGTGTACCAGCCGGCCGCCCAGCCGTCCGACGAGTTGGCGAAGGAGACCTGGTTGCTTCCTGATATCGGGAGATTCGTCTGCTTCACCTGCCAGCTGGCGCCGCCGTCGGAGGTGACGGCGACCCAGTTGGTGTACGAGCCGGTCTTGGCCTGGCACGGCCAGCACTGCTGGAGCAGCACGACCCCATGGTTCGAAGTGGGGAAGGCGACTCCCATGATCTGGACGAGCCCGGGCATGCGGGAGACGGGTGCCCTGAGCTGGGTGGTCGTCGTCGGGACCGTCGTCGTGGCAGCTGGGCGATGGGGTCTCCTCGGGCTGCCGGCTCGCACGGCCGCGGTGGCGAGCAGCCCACCGGTCACGAGAACAAGGCAGGCCGCGACCGCCGAGGTGCGAAGGGCGCGGATCCGGCGTCGCCGGTCGATCGCCAGGCGGGCGAGCGTCGCGATCCGCTCCGGTGAGACCCCCGCCGCCTCACGCCGCATCCGGATCGTGAGGTCCCCTTCGAAGCTCGAGGTCTCGCGCTCAGGCATTCTCGTCTCCTCTCGTCAGGCTGCGTCTCATCGCATCAAGTGCCCGTGCGTTGCGGGATTTCACCGTCCCGACCGGGACGCGCAGCACCTCAGCGATCTCTCGTTCGCTCAGGTCGTCGAAGTAGCGGAGGACGACGACAGCCCGTTGCCCGATCGGGAGCGAGTCGAGCGCCCGGCGGAGGTCGCTGCGGTCGCTCACCTCGTCCTCGAGCAGCCGCCGGGAATCGACGGGCCGGGTCCTGACGAGCGTCCGGCGTTCGTAGCCGCGCCGCCGCGCCCGCCGGGCGACGAGGTTGACGAGCGTCCGGCGAAGGTACGGGCCCACCTGCTCGATGCCGTCCAGGCCCTTGCCACCGAGCACCCGGGCGACTGCCTCGGCGGCAGCGTCCTCGGCATCGGCGACATTGCCGCAGAGCAGGAGGGCCAGCCCGCCGAGACGCTGCAGCTCGGCGGTGACGTCGGCCGGGCGCGAGCCGTCGGTGACGGGTCGGCGGGCGTCGGGCGCTGTCGTTGGGTCGGTCATCTTCCCCACTGCCTATATGAGTCACGAGGGCGTGCGCCGGTTCCATCGAGACCCCGGTCACCGGTGGAAATACTTAGGTAGATGACTTAGTGTTGGATCGTGGCCCACGAGACCGTGATCTGCACCTACCGCGTGCGGGCCGGGGAGGAAGGCACGTTCCAGGACCTGCTGCGCCGTCACTGGGCGACGCTGCGGCGGCTGGGGCTTGTGACCGAGCAGGAGGCGCTCGTCTTCAGGGGACTCGAGGAGGGCCTGACCTACGTCGAGATCTTCACCTGGGCGGAGGGCGGTTTCGGCCGAGCGCACGAGCACCCCGATGTCCTCGAGGTATGGGAGGCAATGGACCGCCTGCTGGAGGAGCGCGAGGGGCGGGCGCGTTGGGAGTTCCCGCACTTCGAGCAACTGTCGCTCGGGTGATGTCGCGCCCGAAGGGACTTGCCGAGCGAGAGGACTACGACGCCGTCTTCGGCGCCCTCGGACATCCGACCCGGCGCACGATCCTCACGGTGCTGAGGGTGCGAGGCGGCGACATGACCTCCGGCGCCATCGCGGCTCGCTTCGACTGCGCCTGGCCGACGACGACCCAGCACCTGAAGGTGCTCGAGGAGGCGGGGCTCGTCACCGTGCGGGTGCGGGGTCGCGAGCGGCTCTACCGCCTCGACTCGGCGCGGATGCACTCGGTCGTCCGCTCGTGGATCGACCGATTCAACGAGTGATCCCCCTTCGGGTGATCCTGGCCGCTCGGCGCCCTGATCGCTCCGGTCACAGGCTACCGCCGGGCCTCCAGCTGCGCCTCGAGGCAGCGAACATCGCCGTCCTCGTCGCAGCTCGTCCGCACCTGGCGGTAGCCGTGTGATCCGAGGAGGCCGCCGACACGGTCGGCCTCGTCTCCACCGAGTTCGACAACGAGCCAACCGCCCAGCCGAAGCAGCCGGGCGGCCTGCGCGATCACCCGAGACAGGACACCGACGCCCTCCCGCCCGCCGTCGAGGGCAATCAAAGGCTCGTGGTCCCGGCTGTCCCTCGGCAGGAGGCAGAGTGCGCCGGTGGGGACATAGGGCGCCACTGCGGTCACGAGATCGACGCTGCCGACGAGCGCGGCAGGCAGAGGCTCGGTGAGGTCTCCGGGGTAGACCGTGACGCCGTTGTCGCGCGCACAGGCGCAGGCGGCAGGGTCGAGCTCGGTCCCGACGACGGTGGCGCCCGGCCTGGCGTGCGCCAGCGCCACCGCGACTGCACCCGAGCCTGTGCACAGGTCGACGGCGCAGCCGTCCGGCGGCAGCCGGAGGAGCGCCCGTGCCACGAGCAGCTCGCTTTGAGCTCGCGGCACGTAGACGCCGGGACGGACGAGGATGCGACGGCCGGCGAAGCAGGTGGAACCGGTGACCCAAGCGAGCGGTTCGCCGTCCACGCGGCGTTGGACCAGGCGCTCGAGCAGCACCTGGTCACCGCCGGCACGCGCCTCGAGCTCGACGGCCTCCTCCTCCTCTGCTGCCACGCACCCGGCCCGACGTAGGCGTTCGACGAGGCCCTGGGCCCTCCGGGCGGTCCGCGCGGGGGAGCGGACCGCTGGCGGAGATCCGGGCACCACACCAGCGTCGCGCG
>JAKAQB010000098.1 GCA_021811865.1 Actinomycetes bacterium
CGCACCTCGGCACGCTGCTCCGGGTGATCCGCCAGCGCTGCAACAAGCGCTGGCCGTGCCCGACGACGCGCGCCCGGGACCTGCTCGAGCGCCTCAGCCAACAGGTTGCCTCGAGAGCTGAGGCGACCAGCGCGGGGAAGGCTCTGGATGGAGCCGGGACGGCGTCACGCAGCGTCCCGGACGCTCCGCTCAGCCCCGATATCCGCGAGCGGATCCTCGCCGGCGCCAGGCGGCACGGCGCGAGCGTGCCGACGATAACCGGCGTCGGGCTCGCCGCGGTGGTGGGCGCGCTCGCGGCCCACCCGGACGGGATCGGTTTGAACCACCCTGGGTTCGGTGGAGGCTCGGGCTATTGGATTCCAACCGGTGATCGGTCGGCCTGCTGGGCAGCGTAGAACGCCGCCTCGAACTCCGCGGGCGGCACGTCGGCGCAGTGGCCATGGAGCCGCTCGTTGTTGAACCAGTGCACCCACGAGAGCGTGGCGAGCTCGAGGTGGCTGACGTCGTCGAAGCCCTGCGCGTCCGGTCCGTAGACGCACTCGGTCTTGTAGAGGCCGTTCGTCGTCTCCGCGAGGGCGCTGTCGGCCACCGTCCCGATCGAGGGCCGGGCACCGATCTCCTCCAGACGCTCGGTGAAGCGCACGGAGGTGAGCTGCCTGGCGTCCGAGTGGGCGACGAGGCCGACGAGGCGCTGTGCACCGCGCGATCGTCTCGCCATCTCGAGGGCGTCGAGCACCATGTCGGTGCGCATGTGGGAGGCGACGCGCCAGCCGACGATCATCCGGCTGAAGGCGTCCACGATGAAGCAGACGTAGGCCATCCCAGAGCGCGTCGGCACGTAGGTCAGGTCGGTGACCCAGAGCGCGTTCGGCCGGGCCGCGGAGAACTGACGCTTCACGAGATCGGCCGCCCGCAAGGCGTCGGGGTCGGGGCGCGTGGTGAA
The DNA here is from genome assembly GCA_021811865.1 of Actinomycetes bacterium. The sequence goes on from JAKAQB010000098.1 coordinate 944, forward strand.
CACCTTGCGCCGGCGGGTCACCCCGCAGATGCCCGCCGCGCGCATGAGGCGCGCCACCTGGTCCCGGCCGATGTCGTGGCCGGCGCGCCGTGCCGCCTTCCAGAGCTTGTGGGCGCCGTAGACCTTGCGGTTGGCGAGCCACAGGGCCATGAGCACCTGGAGCATCACCGCGTCCCGCAGCGTCCTCGCCGCGGGCGCCTGCTCGCGACCCTTGGCCGCGTAGTACGTGCTCGGGGCCACCCGCAGCGCCTTGCAGATGGGCTCGACCCCGAGCTCGTCGCGGTTCTCGTCGACGAAGGAGACGATCAACGATGTGGGCGGTCGAGCTCCGCCGCAAAGAAAGCCGAGGCACGGCGCAAGATCTCGTTCGCCCGCTTCAGCTCGCGGTTCTCCTGCTCGAGGGCCTTCAGGCGCTCGGCGTCGGCGCTCGTCGTGCCCGGCTTGTGCCCGTCGTCGATGTCGGCCTGGCGCACCCAGGACCGGACCGACTCGACGCCGTAGCCGAGCTGGTGGGCGACGCGCTGCACCGTCCCGTGCTCGGTGCCGAGCTCCGCGCGCAGCTGACGGACGAGGCGGACCGCCTGGGCCTTCTGCTCAGGGGTGTAGCGCCGTGACGAGGGGTGCTTCGGCGAGGTCTCGGTGGGCATGGCTCCATCCTTCCTTCCAAGGTATGGAGCCTCCAAGAAACCCAGGGCGGTTCACGCAGACTGCATCTATCGCCTCCGTGAGGATGCGCTCGGACCAAACCGGCCGGAACACGCCGCGCTCGGCGATGCGAAGAAGCGCGTCCGCCAGCACGACCGGCACAAGGACGCAGGCATCGAGGACGACGCTGAAGCGCGCCACCGCCCAGGCTCGATCAGAAGTGGCTCGCCGGCGTCGGTGGACGGGCCACGGCGGTGAACGGGAAATCTCTCCCATCAGAAGGGTTGGGCGGACGATGGCGGTCAGGGGCGGATGAATGCGGCCGCACATAGGCGCGACACGGAAGTACGGCGCGGCTCTTCAAGACTCTTGTCGCTGCGGGTGGGTCAGTTCTGTCGCTGACCCACAGAGCGGGCGACGGGAATCGAACCCGCGTCCTCAGCTTGGGAAGTCGTTCCAGGGCAAGATCACCGCATCGCGTCGTGCCTGGCCGTGGCTTGGAAACACGGCCTCACCAGGACTTGTGCCCTTGACGGGGCTATCCGAACCTGTCCGCTCGTGACCCTCGCAGACCGATGCGAAGTGCACGGTAGTGCACGCCGGGTCGCCGTGGCCGGGTCGACCTCTACGTGTCCGGCGCTTGCCGGTCCGGCGCGTCGTCTTGCGCCAGCCCTGGTGATTGGCCCGAGGTGCGGTCAACGTCAGCCCGCACGGCCTCGAGGGCCTGCTTGACCGCCTCGAAGACAGCCCATAAGGGACTGTCCTCTCGAACGTAGTACTGCCGTCTGCTTCCCTTGTCACGGGGCGCAAGAGTCACCATCCGAAGTGGAACCAGGCGCTCCAGCTCCTCCTTGACGTTGCTCTGGGGCAAGCCCGTGCCGGCGACGGCCTCAGCTTGGTAGAAGACGCCCGAGTCGTGCTCGAGGATCCAGAGCGCGATACGCAGGCGGGCTGGCCGCCCGAAGAGTCGCTCCCCGATCCACGCAGCATCCATCACCCACCATCCAGAATCTGGATGGTAGATTCTAGATGATGATTCGACACTGGGAGACCGTGGTGCGAAACTGGATGTTTCGAGCAAGGAGGTTCGCCGTGGCTGAGCGCATCTCTCCGTCGCCACGGAGGCACTTGCATCGAACGCTTGAAGGTCTGGACGGCAAGTGGGTTGCGCTTCGTGGGGACGAAGTCGTACTGGCCAACGAATCGCCCTACGAGCTCGCCGCTGAGCTGCGACGGCGCGGCATTCGGGACGTCAGCATCATCCGGGCACCTGGGACTGACGAACCCGAGATGGTGGCTTTCGGGTAACGGTGGCGCCGCCGCCGTTCCCATGGCTCTTCGAGTACTCGGATGATCCCGTTGTGGGTTCCGACACTCGGTGGGGCCGTGCAGTTCTTCGCCCACTCGTTGAGGTGAGGGTGATCGGGCCGGTCGATAGTGAGCGGGCATTCGCCCTTGTCGACTCTGGCACTGAGTACACGCTCATCCAGCGGTGGATCGCACAGGCGATCGGGGTGCGCGCAGACGATGACCGCGAAATACCTCTTGGTATTGCCGGCGAGACGTTGCGCGTCGCTCCTGCAGACGTGACTTTCGCCTTCGGCCCGTCCACCGTTACGGAGGACCGGTGGGTTCAGTGGTCTACCACAGTCGGCGTCGTTGGCCATTGGAAGGCGCAATGGCCAATCGTGCTCGGGCAGAGGGGCTTCTTTGATCAATTCACCGTGACGATGAGCCGCCACGCACAGATGTTGGCAATCAGCGAATGTGGGACGTTCGATGAGCAGTTTCTCGCTGAGTGAAGTCTTGCTGGTAAGGGACAGGACGAACAGGTTGAGCGCTGAGAAGCGAGCCCGGGACGTCGACCTCGACGAGCGTATGAGGAATCGCGCGACGGCATGAGTGACCGCCGAGGCGATGAAGACCACCGCTTAGAAGCGTTGAAGCCGGCTGTCGCAGCTATCCACGCTGACCAGCGTGAGGCAGCGATTCAGCGCCATGACAAGGGGGGCAACGCTTGTCTGCTCAGGCCGTCACCTGGACTGGTGCTGGAACTTGGTCCATGGCCGCGCCCTATCCAGTGAGCGCCACCTCAGCTGACCCAGGACCGGTGCCACTGACTTCGACCTTGCGAACGTCGATTTGTCGGTTTCCAGCGAACGTTGGCGGACCATCAGGGCAGGTGAGCTGCTTATCCACACACTGGTGAACGACCACGTACGGCGGAAGCCGCGGGACGGTCGCGGGATGAGCCGCGATGCCGAGAGGCCATGGCGGGCGCAGCCGGCTTCCCGCCGGTACGGGCCTGATCGGCCGACGCGCAGGCTCCGAGCCCCCCTATACGGAAGTTACGCCCGCGACCTCAGCAGCAACCGCCGTTGACCAGGAAGTTCTCGTCATCGTGCACTGGTCGTCGTGGCTACATGATGCGCCTGGGGATTCCGATCCCGAGGAGCTCGAAGGCCTTGGCCTGGACCGGGGTCGGCTCGGTGAGCTGATCGAAGCTGACCTCGGTGCCCGCCACCTTGTTGGTGTTGCGGGTGAGCGTGGCGAGGTGGTCGAGCAGGCCCTGGAAGGGACGGAGCGTCGTCCCATCTGGCCGGACCCGGCGCGCCGCCTTCAGCGAGGCGGCACGTGAGCGGGTGGCCGGGGCGACGGGGTCGACCCGTTCGGGAGGGGACTCGTCGGTGAAGGTGAGCGGCGCCCAGGCCTCGCGGAGGTGCCAGGTGAGGTGGGCGCCGAGCATGCAGATGAAGGCGTGGCAGCGCACCCGGTCGGCCAGGCGGTGGCGGATCGGGCGGATCTCGACGTCGACGCTCTTCATGTGCTGGAAGCAGTTGCGCTCCAGGTTCGACAGCGACTTGTAGGTCGTCACGACCTCTTGGGCCGGCATCTTCTCCTCACCGAGCGAGGTCCGGATGACGTAGATCCCATCGAGCTTCGACTCGGCTGCGATCGCCTCCTTCCTGGCCGAGAAGCTGAAGCGACCTTCGGCGATCTCGATCTCGAAGTGCTTGGCCATCTTGTGGCGGTTGACGACCCGTCCTGCGCGAAGCCCGATCTTGCCGGGGTCACGCAGCCGTCCGGAATCGACCGAGGCCTTCACCTTCTGCAGGTTCGCCTCGGTCGCGGCGAGCAGCTCTGTGCGCTTGCGGGCCCGCTCAGCCGCGAGGAAGGGGTTGCGGCAGGCGACGAGGCGCTCTCCTTCGTAGTCGGGGTGGGAGATCTCGACCAGGTCCACCGCGTCGAACAGGCTCGGCTGGACCGCCCCGTCGGTGAGCAGCGCCTTGATCTCGGTCGCGCGGAGCGCCGTCACCCAGTCGAGGCCGCCCTTGGCCCGAAGCGCGTCGATGCGCGCCGAGGTGATCATGCCGCGGTCGCCGACGAAGCAGACCCGCTGCAGCTTGAAGCGGGTCTGGACGACCTCGACGATTGTCTGAAAGCTCTTCGGATCCGAGGTGTTGCCGGGGAAGACCTCGATCGCGCAAGGGAGCCCCTTCGTCGTCGCCACCACGCCGTACTCGATCTGCCGCTTGCCACGCTTCCCATCGCGGGAATGGCCGAAGGCCGCGAGCTCGTTGTGCCGCCCTTCGACGAAGGACGAGGACAGGTCGTAGCAGACGAGCGAGCCGTCGGAAAGGTGCCGGGCGACGAGCGCCTTCTCGATCTGGGCCTTCCTTGACAAGAGCCAATCCATCGCCTCGTAGGCCTCGTCGCTGTCGACGCCGGCGATCCCGAGGTCGACCCCGAGGCTGCGGTCCTCCCACCAGGTCGGATACGCCGCTTTGGAGGAGGGCTCGACGACCTGGGAGCAGATGAGGGCGAGCGCCACGTCGCGGCTCCGGCACGGCGGCCCGAGCAGGTCCTTCAGGCCGAGCTTGTCGGCGAGTCCCCACACCGCCGCCACGTCGCCGTGGGGCAGTGAGCGGACGGTCGTGATCGCCGAGCCTTCCGGCACGAAGGCGGTGCCGGCGAGCGAGGCGCGCACGAGCTCGAGGGTCTCCTCGGGCAGGTGAGAGAGGTTCGCCAGGGTGCGGTGACGGACCTTGCCGTCCTCGCGATAGCTCTGGCGCAGCAGGGTCGTCGTGTACACCCGGTCGCCGTGGCGCCTCTTAGTAGTGGCGACGTGCATCGCCGCGCTTCGGTCCCGAGTAGGTCGTCCCACAGCCACAGCGTACCTCGCTCGCTGCCGCCAGTCACGTATACTCGTGGCTACACTCTCAGGGCAAGCGAACGGCGCAATGCTGCTTCTGAGCTGGGATCACCGGTGCAAGAAGCGACGGTCGCGGGCGTAACTTCCGGCTAGCAACGACTCCGGACCAGACGAGACGCTCATCGTGCACATGGGCGCCGGCGAGCATCAACGCCTTCGACGTAACGCTATAGCCTCGTACGATGACTACCGGGATCAGGATGCCTCGCGTCGAGCGACACGGCGGCGGAGCTTGTCCACGTCGCGCGATAGAGAGTCCACCAGCGAATCGAGGGTAGCGGCGCCCCGCTCCGCGGCGAGTCCTTCCACGACCCAGTCACGAACCAAGGCAGATGCAGGGATCCCCGCCTCCTCGGCGATCCGTTGGATCTCTTCGGTCTGCTCGGGAGTGAGGCGTACGGAATAGACGACCGAACGGCTCTGCCCCCTGCGAACCGCACGGTCCGAGAGCGGCTGGTCCCGGCTTGCTTCCGACGCAGCGGTCTCCGTGGCGACGAGCTCTTCGAGCTCACTCTTGTTCATCGTTGGTCCTCCCAGTATCGACGGGTCTGGGTCTCGTTTGCCTTCCAGGCGTTCACACCGATCAGCTCATCGCGGAGGTAGACGACCACGACGACCATCCGGCCGCTCGGTAAGTAGCCGATCAGTCGGTCGGTCCTTCTGGACTTCGAAGCGGGATCTGGCGAGTCGACGAGGGCGTCGTCGTCCGCGAAGGCTTCGTCGGCCCATTCCGGCTCGATGTCGGTATCACCGGGACGTCTGGCTGAGCGCGAAGCGATGTACTCGCTCCGGTACTGCCAGTCGAGTCGTGGTTCCGAGCCCATCCGCCTAGCCTCGATCCTCGGGCAGAAAATTCGCCTGAGGTTTCGGCTCGGTCGTGATCAGCGTGGTGGGAAGCCGAAGCGGAGCTTCCTCCCGCCCCACCACGGGATCGAGATGTCGAGCTCGGGGAAGCCGGCGTCGATCAGCACCGGGGTGTAGGTCCGCAGCGCCAGGTCCACTCGAACGTGGTCGTCGGCAACGGTGACGGTTCCGGTGTCGTCGAGGAAGTGGCGCCAGATCCGGTCGGGGGTCGCGAGCTCATAGCGGGGCAGCGTGCGGGCGAGCAACCGGTAGCAGTTGCCGGCCGCCACGGTGAGCGTCGTGTCCAAGTCGACGTTCAAGGGCAGTCCCGAGCTGAGCGCGTTGAGGTGAAACCCGCTGATGTCGGCGTCGAGCTCGTTCTCGATGATCATGCGCTCGGCATAGCGGGCGAAGAGGTCCTTCGCCGCCGCCTGGGCAAGGTCGTTCGTGATGAGCAACGTCGGCTCCTCGTGGCCGATGTTGCGCACCGCGATCTGGCGCAGCGGATGGCCCACGCCCTTCAGGCGCACGACGTCCTCGTGGATCTGTGGGCGCCGGTAACGGCCGCTGCGGCGGAGGGTGTGGGTGGTCCATGCCGATGCCGGCAGGTCAGCAAGCTCCTCGAGCACCTTCTTGCCCCGCTGGCGCAGCGTCAAGAAGGTGATCCCCCGGGCGCACAGCTCGTCGAGCACGGCGTAGTTCGTGAGCTGGGAGTCGAAGCACAACAGCCCAGGATCGCGCCCCGAGACGCGGCTCCAGTACTCGGCGAAGGCCAGCACCTCGACCGCCTGCTCGGCCTTGGTCACGTCCGCGTTCGCGTAGACCATCTCGGTCGAGGCGTGGTCCTGGGCGAAGAAGGTCAACACCGACCGGGTGCGCTGCGAACGGCTCGGCACGTAGTGGCGCTCGAGGGGGACCTCGTTCCCGTGGTGACGGACGGCGTGGAAGTCCAGGTTGAACCCGGCCTCGCCCGAGTACAGGCCGACCTCGGTGCACCGCTTGGCGAGGCCCTCCAAGAAGGCGACGTTCGAGACGCGCCGGACCCGATAGGAGTAGGAGGTGAGGTGGGTGGCCTTCGGCAGCGCGCAGAGCCCGAGCGCGAGCCCGAGGCCGGGATCGGCCCCGAGCGGGAAGGCGTTGGCCACCCGGCCGTGCCGTGAGCACTTGAGCAGGACGTGGGCACCGATCGAGTGGAACGAGGAGAGCACCGTGGTGCTCGGGTAGCGAGCCTTCGCGACCAGCGCGTCGAGGCCGAGGGTGACCATGGCCGGCATGAGCAGGTAGAGGCCGGCGTGGTCGCAGGGCCAGGTGGCACCCGTCGGCCAGCCGGGCAACGCTCGGGCCCTGATCGGCTCGAGGCGCGGCGGCGGCCCGCCTCCCCGGCGGCGCCCGAGACGCTCGATCCCCTCGGCGTGCAGGATCGCCCACACCGTCTGTGCAGAGACGGGAGTGCCCTCGGCCCGCAGTGCAGCAGCGATCTCGGTCACCGAGGCGTCCCGGGCCCGCAGCGTGAGCACACGGTCGCGCACCGTCGCCGACTTGCGCGGGCCCTTCGGCCCGGGCTTGGAGGACCGGAAGAAGTCGGTGCGCCCGGCGCGTAGCTCGGCCGCCAGCTGGTGGAGCGTCGCGGTCGAGTAGGAGAAGCGGCGAGCCACCTCGGCCGCGGGGATCTCGTCGACAAGATACGCCCGCAGCGCCTCGTAGCGGCGCTGGGCGGGCGTGGACGGCTCGAGGAAGTACTTGGCCCCTGCCCTCAAGGCTGTAGGTGATCTACTGGAACCACGACCTGACACAATAGACCTGTTATCAGCCATGGACGCGGATACTGGAGCGCCGATCAGCACTATCCTGGCGAGTGAACAGGAACTCTGAGCGTCAAGGGCTCCTCAAGAGCAAACCTTCGCCGAACCTCACCCGGCACAGGGTTCAAGCAGATCACCTACAGCTGGTGCAACGGCGCCAAGCGGACGGCCCCCGACCAGGGAGATTTCAGCGGGCGGCGCTGGAGAAGCGCTCAGGTGTGACCGGCAACGTGTTCCCGAGGATCGAGGCTAAGCGTACTACACGTGTCAGACAGGCTGTGGCGCCTCGCGTAGCCTCCGACCGGCACAAGGTCCAGAGGGACCCCATCCGGACGGCCTCCGTTCGGACGGCCAGCTGACCGGCCGCGCCCCGGGCTCCGACCGGGCGGGACGCCGCGCGCCGACCGGCGGCACGAGCTCGGTGGAGCGAGGGTCGCTCCAGGCCTCGGCTCGCGTGGACCGAGGCGTCGACAGATCAAGTTGCCGAGGCAGCGTGGAGCACGAGGAGGTTCGAGAGCACCGCCGTCGCGTAGATGCCGGCCGCGAAGCACGCCGCCCCCATGACCCCGAGGCGTGGCCGGCTCCGCACCACCTTGAGGGCGAGGGCGAGGATAAGGGCGAGCTTGACCCAAAGTAGGTCCCTGCTCGAAAGGAGCAGGCTCGCGAGCGGGTTCGCCTCGATGCCGCGGTGGCCGATCAGGAGCCTCGTCGTCACGACGTCGGCGACGTTCAGCGCCGCGAGGGCGACGATCGCCGCGAGCGTCACGGCGCGCACCCGACCACTGGCGCTCGCGTCGACCAATCTCAAGCGGTCGCTCCAGCCGTGCCGGTCGACGGCCACCGCAGACAGGCGCGCCTCGTCGTGCATCGATGCAGCTCCTCCGTCCGATCGGGCAGAACGCGATCGCTTCAAGTCTCGCACGCGCCTCCCCTACGACCGCGGCACCTCGGCAGTTGAGCCCCGGGTCCGGGCGCCGCAGCTCCACGCAGCGCCGACGCGCCGCGCGGACTCCGGCTCACCAGCTCCCGCGGTGCTCGTAGACGACGGCGTCGCCGGAGGAGAGCACGTAGCGCCACAGCGGGTCCCCTGAGAGGTATCGGCTGAGGGCGGTGTCCCGGTTCCAGAGCACCCAGCGCACGTCCCAGCGCCGGAAGACGGTGTCCGGGTCGGTCGTGAGCCCCGAGACGGCGACGTAGGTCGAGAGCACGTGC
>JAKAQB010000028.1 GCA_021811865.1 Actinomycetes bacterium
CCCGCCGACACCCCACGGGAGATCTCCTCCCGATCCGCCAAGCTCAACGGTCCACACACCAACCCAGCCACCTCCATGAAGTCGACGGACTCTACCGAGGTGACGCTCCCACCCATTTACGCCGCCCTTGTTGTGGGCGCGGGAGGAATCTGTGCGGCAGGCCTCCTAACCGTCATCCTTAGCCGTCGCCGACGCAGGTCGCGAAGGGGGTCGGTTGCCTAGTGACGCGGTGGGAGGTCGGCTCTGCCCGAGGCTGAGTAGCCCTGGGTTTGACGGAGCATGACAGCGCCCCGGCGTCCGAGCAGACGGCGGTGGCGCAGGGGTTGCAGCAGATGCAGGGCTCGGGCGCCTGGCCGGCAAGCAGCGCCGCCTGCGGCGTATGGCACCAAACGCTCGCCCGGCGTTCACCCGGGAGCGGCCACGGGCACATAGCGTTGCACCGTGCCCGCCCCCTGGCCCGTCATCGTCCCCGGCCCGCCCGACGAGCGCGGGTGGCGCTCGCTGCGACGAGCCGAGGGCGAGGAGCACCGGGTGCGCACCGATCTCGGCGGCACCCCGCCGTCGGGGACGCTGCGGCCACTGCTGGCGTTGGTGCAGGTCTCGGACCTGCACGTGACAGACGCCCAGTCCCCCGCACGGGCGGAGTTCCTCGACCGGCTCGGCGACGACGACTCGCCGGTGCGGGCCGTGCTCGGCCCGATCGGGACCTACCGCACCCAGGAGTCCCTCACCGCCCAGGTCGTCGAGGCCATGGCCCGCTCCCTCGGCCGCATCGACGCCGGCCCGGTCACCGGCGAGCCGATCACCTTCACCATCTCCACCGGCGACGCCGCAGACAACGCCCAGCACAACGAGGTGGAGGCGTCCATCACGCTGCTCACCGGTGGCGGCAAGGTCGTGCCCGACTCGGGCGACCCAGCCCGCTGGGAGGGCGTCGGTGCCGCCGAGTGCTACGACCAGCGGTACTGGCACCCCGACGGCACCCCACCGGGCGAAGTGATTGACCGGCCCCGGCAGCGGTACGGCTTCCCGCTCGTGCCCGGGCTGCTCGACGCCGCCCGTGCAACGTTCGCCGCCAGCGGCGTCGCCTTTCCCTGGTACCCCGTCCACGGCAACCACGACCGGCTGCTGTGCGGGACGGTCGCCGCCAACCGCTTCTACGCCCGCCTGGCGCGCGGCGGTCGCAAGCCGGTCGCCTGGCCCTCCCGGCTCTCCGTCGATGATCTCGTCGACCTGCTGGAGGCGAGCAGCGAGCGGGACCTGACGCTGTGGCCCGGGCTCGCCGGCGCCCCGACGCGTGCGGTCGCCGCCGACCCGCAGCGGCGCCTCCTCGGGGGGGAGGAGTGGGTGGCGGCGCACGCCGGCCGTTCGGCGATGCCGGCGACGGCGACCCCGTGGTACGCCTTCGACGCCGGCCCGGTGCGCGCCCTCGTCCTCGACACCGTCGACCACGAGGGCGGCTGGCAGGGCTCGCTCGGCGTCGACCAACGGGCGTGGCTGGAAGCCGAGCTCGAAGCCGCCAGCGACCGCTTCGTCGACGCCGGTGGCCGGGTCCGCACCAGCGGCGGTCCGCACCGGCCGGTGGTGCTGTTCAGCCACCACCCCCTGCGCTGCCTGATCAACGAGTGGTCGCCGAGCGGCGCGGAGCGGGTGCTCGCCCCCGAGCTCGCCGGCGTCCTCGCCCGCTACCCGGCGCTCGTCGCCTGGGTCAACGGCCACACCCACGCCCACAGCATCGTCGCCCACCGCCGCCACCCCTCCCTGGGCGGTGGGTGGTGGGAGGTCACCACCGCCTCCCACGTCGACTGGCCGCAGCAGGCACGGATCATCGAGCTGGCCGAGGACGCCGCCGGCCAGCTCGTGCTAGCCGCCACCGTCGTCGACCACGCCGGCTCCCTGCACCCCGACGCCGGCGACCTCGGGGAGATCGAGACGCTCGCCGGGTGGTCCCGGTTGCTCTCCGCCAACGACTGGCAACGCCTCAACGAGGCCGGCGCCGTCGCCGGCGGCGGCCGCCCGGAGGACCGCAACGTGGTGCTGGTCTGCCCAGCGCCGGCGCCGGGGCGCTGAGACCGGGGGCCGCCGGCCACGGCGGCCGCTTCGAAGCCCGCCGCCGGAGGCCCGCCGGCCACAGCGGCGGCCGCCGGAGGCCCGCCGGCTACAAGCCCCCCCCGAAGGCGGCTGCGGCGACCCCCTCCTGACGCTCGGTGCACAGAGGGGCCGAAACGGGCCCCAATCCCCCGAGGTGTTCTCAATGCACCGAGGTAACACGGTTCAGTGACCCTGTCGGAGCGGGGTCAGCGGGCAGCTGTGCAAAGATTGTGGCCGCCATGACGCCAACTCCGGCAAGCGACGTCAAGGCCGGCGGCGCGACCGTGCGCCCCGCCGCCGGCGACCTCGAGCTCGTGGACGCCTTCATAGCGGCCAGCCGTGCGCTGGTCGCCGTCGCCGCCCGGAGCCTTGCCGGCCTGAGCGAGGAAATCACCCTCCCGCAGTACCGGGCGCTGATCGTGCTGGCCTCACGCGGCCCTCAACGCGCCGCCGACCTGGCCACCAGCCTCGACGTGACCCCTTCGACCGCCAGCCGCATGATCGAGCGGCTGGTCCGCAAGCGCCTGGTCGGGCGGACGAGAACCAAGGAGGACCGCCGCACCCTCCGCGTGTACCTGACCCGGGCCGGCCGGGACGCCGTCGGCGCGGTCACCGACCGTCGCCGAGCGGAGGTGGCGCGGATCCTCGCCGCCATGCCGACGGACAACCGGGCGGCGTTCACCTCCGCTCTGCGTGCCTTCGCCGGCGCCGCCGGCGAGGTGCCCGAGCAGGACTGGGCGCTCGGCTGGGACGAGGCGGATCGCTCCGGCCTGCAACAGGGCGACGTCGAGGAGGGCACCGTCGAGGGGGTCGAGCCAGCCCCTCAGGCCTAGCTCTGCCTAGCTCTGGCCTGGCTCTGGCCTGCTCATGGCGCGCCCTCGAACATCGACTCCAGCGCGTCGTCCTCGCCTGCCCCCGCCAGGACGGTAACGTCGTCAGCGGCCTCGAGCCGGGTGGAGCCCCGCACGGGGACGGGCTCGCCGCCCCGCACGAGCAGCGTGATCCAGGCACCCTCCGGCAAGTCCTGCAGCTCGGCGACCCGCCGGCCTGCCGCCGGCGAGCTGGCGGCGGGCCAACGTACAGCCGGTAGACCCCGTCAGGGCGGTCACGGAGGCGCACGCCAAGGGCCCTGGCTCCGGTGGCACCAGCTCCACCGCCAGGCGCACCAGCCGGGCCACCGTGGTGACGAAGCCCCCCTGGACCACGACCGAGAACGCCACGACGATCACCACGATCCCGTAGAGCCGCCCCGCCCCCGGCAGGTGGGTGGCCAACAGGTATCCGGCAAGCAGGATCGGCACCGCTCCTTGGAGCCCGGCGAGGAGCACGAAGATCCGTTCCCCGCGGCGCCGCCTGGCCGGGGTGAGGCACAGGTCGACCAGCACCGGGCGGGTGACGGCCAGGAGGGCGGCGCCGATGGCCACGCCCGGCACCCACACGTCGGGCCGGGTGACGACCCCCAGGTCGACGGTGACCCCGAGGGCTATGAAGGCCACGATCTCGCCGAGGCTGCCGAGAGCCCCGTGGAACCGCTCGATCTCCTGCTTGAACGGGGCCTCGGGGTGAGCTGTTGGCGGCGCCCCCGGCTGAACGACGCCGGCTGGAGCCACCAGCGCCGGCGCCATAGCCGCACCAGCACCGAGACGCCTTCCCGAGCATCCCGAGCATCCCGAGCATCCCGAGGCATCCCGAGGCATCCCGAGGCATCCCGAGTGAAGATCGTCAACTGTGAGTGAAAAGTACACAGTCTGTGTACTTTTCACTCACAGTTCGGTCTGCCGACCGTGACGGGACCGCTCCCCGCCGGCCGCCAGCCGGCCGCCAGCCCGCCAGCCGTCCCCACTCGCCCACCGCCAGCCCACAACCCGCCCCCCCACCACCGCCGGCCCAGCCGGTCTGCCCCACCGGGAGGGGTGGGCGCCTGCTACTCAGCCCTTGTACGCCGGCAGGTACCAGTTCGGCGCCGCCTTTACGACGCAGTCGGCCCCGGTCGCGGACGGCCCCCGAGCCGGGAAGGCGGCCGCCAATGCGTCGGCGAAAGCCGCCGCCCTCTTCGCCGAACCGGCGGAGGTGTAGTGGACCCCGTCGGAGATGAACCACGACGGCTGAGCGAGAGAGGCCCAATCGAAGACGGCGAGGTTGGGGTACGCCCGGCATGCCTGGACAAGAGCCCGGTTCCAGCGCTTCATGTTGGCTTCGGCGTAGGGACCGCTGCTGAGCAGTGACACGGCGTCGACCCAGAGGACCGGCTGGTTCCCGATCACCGACATCATCCGCTGGATCCGCTGGGCGTCCCCCACGTTGGAGCCGACGTAGACGTCGGCGGCGTCGTTGGTGCCGAGGGCGACGACCCAGCAGCCGTGATAGCCGCTTCGGACCAGGCCCTGCGCCACCGTCTGACCGTTCGGCTGACCATCGAGCGTCTCGACGATGGACCGCCCGCCGGAGATCTCCATGGTCGAGTGGATGGCGCCGACCCGGGCATACTGGGCGCCGAGGCGCTGTGCCGGGTCGGGGAGGTACGCCGGCGAGACCAGGCTCTCCGAGGTCGAGTCTCCGATGTGGACCACCTGGGTGCACCGGGTCCGCGACGGCGCCGGCGACACCGCGCCCGCCGGCGTCCCGACAGGAGCGCCGGCGGACCCGCCCCGCCCAGCCACGCCCCTACCAGCCACGCCCCGCCCAGCCACGCCCCTACCAGCCACGCCCCTACCAGCCACGCCACCACCCACCAGGCCGACCCCGCGGCCCGCCGGCAGCCGGCCGGCCCCGCCACCGGGCGGCGTGGAGGGCGGGGCGGTCACAGCGGTCGTGACCGGGGAGGAGATGGGCAACGTCGCCGAGCTCGACACGGCCGCCGGCGTAGGAAGGTGTGGGATGGCAACGACGGCGGCCGCGATCACGGCGCTCACCGACACGGCGACCAGCACCATGCCTGGCCGCGGACGGGCGAACGGCTTGGGCCGGCGCCACTGGATCCCCGGGACGCGGCCAGAGCGGGCGGGTGTCTCCACGAGGCGCCAGGACAGCTCCGCCAGCGCCAGCGTGACGGCGACCTGAGCCAGGTCCCGGATGACGCCGGGCGGGGCGCTGCCCTTCGGATCGGTCAGGATGATGACCGGGTAGTGCCACAGGTAGATGGCGTAGGAACGCGAGCCGACCCAGCGTAGGGGCGCCCACCCGAGCGCGCGCCCGACCCGGGTGGCGGGGTGGGCGACGGCGGCGACCACCATGACGGTGGCGAGCGACAGCAGCACCATGCCGTACGGGTACAGGAACGGCGAGTACTGATCGGTCTGCCACATGAGGACGCCGATGCCTGCCAGCCCGGCGACGCCCAGCGCCTCGAGCGCCAGCCGTGCTCCCCCGCCGATGCGCTCCGACAGCTCACGGCTGGGCCACAGCATCGCCAAGGCGGCGCCGAGCAGCAGGCCGAAGGCGCGTGTGTCCGTCCCGTCGTACAGCCTCGACGGGTTGAAGCCGGGATGGTAGAGGAGGGCCATCTCGACGGCCGAGGCGGCTGCCAGCACCACGGTGGCGACAGCGAGAGCGGCGAGAGAGCCGCTGCCGACGACGCCAGGAGCGGTCACCCGGGCGGCAGGCTCCCCCGCGCCGGCGTGCAGCGTGCGGCCGCTGAGAAGGTTGCCGAGGGCATGCAAGTCGGCTCCGCGCCGGGCCGGCGCCACGACCCTCGATGCCGCCACACCACCCGCCACCGCCACACGCGCCACCGCCACACCACCCGCCGGCCAGGAACCCGCCCCCACCGCCACACCACCCGCCGGCGCCACCGCCCGACCCGCCCCGCTACCCGCGACGGCCGCCCCGCTACCCGCCACTGCCGAGCGGCTGCCCGCCACTGCCGAGCGGCTACCCGCCACCGCCGAGCGCCGCCACCGGGTCACCGCCGCCAGCCCCAACGCCAGCAGCCACGGCCACACCAGGTAGAACTGCTCCTCGACCGACAGCGACCACAGGTGCCCGAGCGGCGACGGCGGCCCGAACCTGGCGAAGTACGACACGTGCTGCGCTATCAGCCACCAGTTGGCCACGTAGAAGACCGAGGCGATCGCCTGGCCCTGCAGCGCCCCCAACTCGTGTGGGTCGGCGAGCGCGACCCACACGATCACGACCGGCAGCATCACGAACAGGGCAGGCAGCAGGCGCCGGGCGCGGTGCACCCAGAAGGTGCGCAGTTGCAGGGTGCCGGTGGAGCGCCAGGAGGTGAGCAGGAGGTCGGTGATCAGATAGCCGCTCATGGGGAAGAACACGCCGACACCGAGCAGCCCTCCCGGCAGCCATGACACGCCAAGGTGGTAGGCGATGACGGCCAGGACCGCGATGGCGCGCAGCCCGTCCAACCCCGGCATGTAGCGCTGCGATTTCGTCAGCGGACGCGGCATGAGCCGTTCCCCTCACCCTCACTCCGACCTACTACCGCTCCTGAGACGCCCGCGGAACCAGCGAGGTTCCCTCCCCGCCTCCAACCACAGACTAGAGGTCCGGCGGGACGCCCGGTTCCGGCGTGAGGACCTCCGCACCGCCGTCGGTGACGAGCACCGTGTGCTCGTACTGCGCCGAACGCCGCCCGTCCGCCGTCACCGCCGTCCACCCGTTGTCCCACATCTTCTCCCGCCAGGTCCCCAGTGTGATCATGGGTTCGACGGTGAAGATCATGCCCGGTTGCATCACGGTGCGGGCATCGGGCGTGAAGTAGTGGGGGATGCTCGGCGCCGTGTGGAAGGCCTCCCCTATGCCGTGCCCGACGAAGGTCCGCACCACCCCCATCCCGTTGGCGTGGGCGTGCTCCTCTATTGCCCGGCCGATGTCGGAGACGGGCCGCCCCGGGTGCACCGCGGCGATGCCGAGATCGCGGCAGCGGCGGGTGACCTGCACGAGGCGGCGGCTTTCGGCATCGACGTCGCCTGCGAGGAACATGGCGCTGCAGTCCCCGTGGACGCCGTCGAGGAAGGCCGTCACGTCCACGTTGACGATGTCGCCGTCCGCCAGCGGCTGGTCGTCGGGGATGCCGTGGCAGATGACCTCGTTGACCGAGGTGCAGATCGACTTGGGGTATCCGTGGTAGTTGAGGGTGCTCGGGTAGGCGCCCCGCTCCAGGTAAGCCTCGTGGGCAACCCGGTCGAGCTCGTCGGTCGTGACGCCGGGGGCGACGGCGGCGCCGGTCACGGCCAGGACCTCGGCGGCGACCTGGCCGGCCCGCCGCACGCGGGCGATGACGTCCGCCGACTTCACCATCGCCTCGTCCCGCCGGCGGGGCTGGCCGCTGTCGGCGTATTCGGGGCGGCCGATGGCGGCGGGCACGGCGAGCATGGGCGTGACCCGACCGGGCCGCACCCTGCCCTCGGTGCCCTTGTGGCAGCGCTTGTACTTGCGGCCGCTGCCGCACCAGCACGGTTCGTTAGACTTGACGGTGACGTCGGTGCCCCTCATTCCTGCACCAGCTCGATCAGTGTGCCGAAGCTCGACTTCGGATGGAGAAAGGCCACGCTGGTCCCACGGGACCCAGGCCGGGGGCGCTCGTCTATTGGCGTGGCGCCCGCTGCCACCGCGGCTGCCAGCGCCTCCATGCAGTTTTCGACGCGGTAGCCGACGTGGTGGAGGCCCTCCCCCCGGCGCTCGAGGAAGCGGGCCACGGGCGAGTCGGGGCGGCTCGGGGTGAGCAGCTGGACGTACGAGTCGGCCACGGCGAGGAGGGCCTCCTCGACGCCGTCGTGCTCCACGACCTCCCGGTGGGAGACCGTCGCCCCCAACGCCTCCCGGTACCACCCCACAGCGGCATCGAGGTCCCGCACGGCGATGGCGACGTGGTCCAACTCGGTCAACACCCCCGCGATCGTAGACTTCCCCCCGATCCGATTGCCCCTCGAGGAGGATGCCCTCATGCCTGGTTCGGTTGTCGTCGCCGGAGCCCGCACACCGATCGGCAAGCTCTCGGGGGCGCTCTCCCCGTTCCCGGCGGCGCAGCTCGGGGGGGTGGCCATCCGGGCAGCCCTCGAGCGGGCGGGAGTCGCCCCGGAGGCCGTCGACTACGTGATCATGGGTCAGGTGCTGCTCGCCGGCGCAGGGCAGGTGCCCGCCCGCCAGGCCGCCATCGCCGCCGGCATCCCGATGACGGTCCCGGCGACGGTCGTCGACAAGGTATGCCTCTCCGGCCTCAACGCCTTGTACCAGGCGGACCTGATGATCGCCGCCGGCGATGCCGAGGTCGTCGTCGCCGGCGGGATGGAGTCGATGACCAACGCCCCCCACCTGCTGCCTGGGGCGCGAGCCGGCTACCGCCTCGGGCAGGCGACGGTGGTCGACTCGATGCTCTACGACGGGCTGGAGGACGCCCGCAGCCACGAGGCCATGGGCCTCGACACCGAGCACTACCTGCCCCGGTTCCCGGCCATCTCCCGGGAACGCCAGGACGCCTTCGCCGCCCTCTCCCACGAGCGCGCCGCACGGGCGACCAAGGAAGGCCTGCTGGCGGAGGAGATCGTCCCTGTCCCGGTGCCCCAGCGGCGCGGCGACCCGGTCGTCGTAGAGACCGACGAAGGGATCCGCCCGGGGGCGACCGCCGAGTCGCTTGCGGGGCTGCGCCCCGCCTTCACCGCCGGCGGCTCGGTGACCGCCGGCAACGCCAGCCAGATCTCCGACGGCGCTTCCGCCCTGGTGGTGATGTCGCGTGCCGCCGCCGCCCGTTGGGGTGTCTCGCCCCTCGGCGAGGTCCTCGGTTACGGGATGGTCGCCGGGCCGGACACCAACCTGCTCACCCAGCCTTCGAGGGCGACCGCCAGGGCCTTGGAGCGGGCGGGGATAACGCTCGGCGCCGTCGACCTGTTCGAGTTCAACGAGGCGTTCGCGGCCGTCGCCCTCGGCGCCATCGACGACCTCGGCCTGCCCGAGGACGTGGTCAACGTCAACGGCGGAGCCGTGGCGCTCGGGCACCCCATCGGGGCGTCCGGCAACCGCCTGGCGCTGACCCTGCTGCACGAGCTGCGCCGGCGGGGCGGCGGGACCGGCGTCGCCGCCCTCTGCGGCGGCGGCGGCCAGGGCGACGCCGCCGTACTGCGTTCCCTGTCTTAGCGCTTCCCGCCGGGGCGCTGGCTGCTGCTCCACGGCGCCCCGGCCCACGCTCGCCCCCTCCCCCGCCGGCCCATGCCCCCCAGCCTCCCCCGCCGGCCCATGCCCCCCAGCCTCTCCCGCCGGCCCATGCCCCCCAGCCTCTCCCGCCGGCCCATGCTCGCCACCCTCAGCCCTGACGGCGCCACTCTCAGCCCTGACGGCGCCACCCTCAGCCCTGAGCGGACGCCCCGCTGTCCTGTTCCGCGCGCACGAGAGACGACCGCGCGCACCGGCAGCGCTATTTCGCGGTGGATGCGCGCGGTTCGCCTAGCTGCGCGCGGTTCCGTCGGTGTCCTGGCCGGATCGGCTCCTGATCAGGGGCGCAACAGGACTTATCCGCAGGACAAGCGGGACGATGGGGCGATCGTGGCCTCCGGAGCCGGATGCTGTGTCGCGTGAGCTGCTCGCAGATGCCCCGGCTCCGGGAGGCGCTGAGGCGCCGCCTCGCGCGTCGCCACCTGGCACCCGGCCGGGGTTTCAAGGCCGGCACCGAGGACCTGCCCGTCGCGGCCATCGGCCGGCTCCGCCCCTACTGACGCGAGGAGCCGTCAGGCGCCTACCTCGCGCCGGCCTTCCAAGGCCCGACCGAGAGTGAGCTCGTCGGTGTACTCGAGGTCCCCGCCGACCGGGAGTCCGCTGGCGATCTTCGTCACCCGTACGGGCAGGTCGTGGAGGAGCTTGGAGAGGTAGAGGGCGGTCGCATCGCCCTCGATGTTCTGGCTGAAGCAGAGGATCACCTCGGTGATCCTCTCCTCAGCGAGGCGGGTGAGGAGCTCGCGGATGCGGAGCTGTTCGGGTCCGATGCCATCGATCGGGCTAATCGCACCCTGCAGGACGTGGTACCTGCCCCGGAAGTCGCGGGTCTTCTCGACGGCGACCACGTTCTTGGGGTCCTCGACCACGCACAGCACGCTGGTGTCACGGCGATCGTCGCGGCAGATGTCGCACTCGGTGCTCGGGGCAGCCTCGGCGCCCGGCCGGTCGCTCTCGGCGATGTTGAAGCAGCGCCGGCACCACGACACCCGCGACTTGACCACGTTGATCGCCGAGGCCAACCGCAGCGCGTCCTGCTCCGGCAGCTTGAGTAGATGGAAAGCAATGCGCTGCGCCGACTTCGGCCCGATGCCGGGAAGGCGTCCGAGCTCGTCGATCAGGTCCTGGACGGCCGAGGAGTACATCCCCCCTAGCCGCCGAGCAGACCCTCGAGGCCGCCGCCGAGGTCGACACCGCCGATCGCCTGGGCCTGCAACTGCTTGGCAGCCTCGACGAACCCCCGGAAGGCGGCGAGCACCAGGTCCTGCAGGGTGTCCACGTCTTCGGGGTCCACCGCCGAGGGGTCGATGGTCACCGCCCGGACCTGGAGGTCGCCGGTGCCGACGACACGCACCAGGCCGCCCCCGGCGACACCCTCGAGGACCTGGATGGTGGCCGCCTCCTGGGCGGCGCGGAGGCTGTCCTGAACCTGCCCGAGCTGCGAGAGCAGTGCGCTCAGGTCCGGCATCTCGCCGCTACCGCTCACGGGGTGACCTCCTCCGCGCCCGGGAACGCATCGAGCAGGCGCTGGTGGGGCGACACTACCGCCGGCCCGGCGTCCTCCAGGGACTCCAGGTCGTAGAGCGCGGCGTCGTCCTCGTCCGGCCCATCGGGGAGCGGCACCGAGGACTGCGGCGCAGCGGGAAGCGCCTGATCCTCCGTGATCAGCTCGAGGCCGACCGGGGCCCCGGTAGCAGAGACCAGGGCCGCCTCCACCTCGCCCCGCATCTCCTCCGCCCGGGTCAGCAGGCCGCGATCGGGCAGGGCGAAGGTGGCACGGCCGGCGCCGGCGGCGACGAACCTCCCCGCCGACCAGTACGCCTTGATGCGGCCCGGCAGCTGGGGCAACACCCGGTCCGCCCAGAGCTTGGTGAGCTCGTCACGGGAGGGGCCGGCGGCCGGTGCCGGCGAAGGTGGCGCGGCGGCCGGTGCCTCGGGGGGCGCCGGCTCGGCTGGCGGTGGAGCCTGGGGCGCCGGCTCGGCGTGGCGACGGAGGCCACCGAGGGCAGGCTTGGCACCGGGCGGTGGCCCCGAACGGCGGGGCGGCGGGGGTGGTGGCTCCCGCAAGGAGGCCCGGGGGGGCGGGACCGCCGGCCGAGGACCGGGTGGTGGCTGGGTCGGTGGTGGCTGGGTCGGCGGGGCCGAGACCGGCGGCGCGGTCGGCAGCAACGTCGGTGCGTCGCCTCGGCCGGCCGGCCGCTCCTCCAGACGCTCGATTCGACGGAGCAGGCCCTGCAGAGACGTATCCGCCTCCGGCGAGGCCAGCTGCACCAGGGCGGCTTCCAGTGTGACCCGAGGGTCGACGGCATCGCGGAGGTCGACGGCGGTCCGGCCGAGCACCTCGAGGGCACGCACGACACCTGCCCGCCCGAGCTGGCGCGCCTGGCGCTCCGCCTCGGTGGCTGCATCGTCGGCCAGCATCACCAGGCTCGGTGCCTGCTGGGCCAGGAAGCCGTTGCGCAGGTGCTCGATCAGGTCCGTCGCCAGCCGGCGGGGGTCACGGCCGGCGTGGACCGCCTCGGCGACGGCGACGAGCACCCGGCCGGGGTCGTGCTCGGCGAGGGCGTCCACGAGATCGGTCACCGCGTCCGTCTCGTCGTCGACCTCGCCAAGAGCCGCCACCTGATCGAGCACCGACAACGCGTCCCTGGCCGACCCGTGGCCCCGGCGGACCACGAGGTCGATGGCTTCGGGAGCCACCCCGAGGGAGGCGGCGTCGTTGACGTCGCGGAGCAGACCGGCGAGGACGTCGGTGCCGAGGAGGTGGAACTCGTAGTGCTGGGTCCGGCTCCGGATCGTCTGCAGCACCTTCTGGGGATCGGTTGTCGCCAGCACGAACACGACGTGCGACGGAGGCTCCTCCAGCGTCTTCAGGAGTGCGCTGGCGGCCACGGGCGTCAGCTGGTGGACCTCGTCGACGATGTACACCTTCCAGCGGCCCGGGATGCCGAGGGCCACCCTCGACAGCAGGTCGCGCATCTCGTCGATCCCACGGTTGGAGGCGGCATCGAGCTCCTGGACGTCGAGGGACGATCCCTGCCGGATGGCGAGGCAGGAGCTGCACGTGCCATCCGGCTCGCCATCGACCGCGTCCTCGCAGTTGAGCGCCATGGCGAGGATACGGGCGGTCGAGGTCTTGCCCGTGCCCCGAGGTCCGCTGAAGAGGTAGGCGTGGGCGACCCGGCCCTCGCGCACGGCATTGCGCAGCGCCCTCGTGACGTGCCCCTGACCGCGCACGTCGGCGAAGCGCTGCGGGCGGAAGCGGCGGTACAGCGACTGGTACGGCTGCTCGGTGCCCTCGGGTTCGGTCACCCCCCCAACCCTAGGGCTCGGGTGCGACCGCACGTGCCACCTCGCGCGCTGGAGCCCGGCGCGACGGTCAGGCGATCTGCGGCACACGAAGCGATCCGCTGAGGGCTGCTGCCGTCAGGCCCTGACCCGGTTCACGGTGCGACGTTGCGCAGGACCCGACCGCCGCGCCGGGCTCCAGGTCGCTCCGACAGGATACTCTGATCAGCCGCAACCCGGAGGGGTGCGAGAGCGGCCGAATCGGCACGATTGGAAATCGTGTGTCCTTCACGGGACCGTGGGTTCAAATCCCACCCTCTCCGCCGCAAACCCGCCTGCCGGCGCAGTGCCGAGGAGGCCCCAACCTCCCGGCGCTGGGCGGGCTCGCCGTCACCCGAGCGGGACCGCCTGACGGCGGGTTCCGGCGGCGCGCCGGCGGGCGGCCGCCTCCCTGCTACGGTCCCCGCGCGACGGTCGGCGGGTGGCGGGTGACCGGCAACGAGGAAGGGGGCCGACGGATGGGCTCAGACAGGCGGCACACGATGCCCAGACGCGCCCGTTGGGTGGCCCTCCTCGCCGCCGTCATGTCCTGCATGACGCCGAGCGGCGTGGCGGCAGCCCGGCCTGTCGCCGGCAGGGGCGCCACGGCGTGGCAGGCCATCGCCCCGGCGCCGGCGCTGCCATTCGGCACCCGGCAGGTCGGTCAGGCGCGAGGCCAGGTATCGGGCGTCGTCGGCCTCCGTCCGAGGGACCCCGCCCTGCTCGCCCGGTTCGCAACGGCCGTGTCGACCCCCGGCAGCCCCGACTACCGCCGGTACCTGGCGCGAGGGGGCCTGCGGGCCGCATGGGGACCGACGCCGGGCGCCGTGCACGCCGTCGAGCACTACCTGACCAGCCGCGGCATCACCGTGCGGGCCGTCACCCGGGACGGCCTGCTCGTCGACTTCCGGGGGCCGGTGGCCGCCGTCGCCTCGGCGTTCCGCACGAGGCTTGCGACGTTCGCCGTGTCGGGCGGGCGGGAAGCGATCGCGAACATCTCGCCGGTCGCGCTCCCGGCAGCCGTCGCCGCCGACGTGGCGGGCGTGGTGGGCCTGGACGGCGTCGTCACGCCCGTGCCGGCGCTCATCCACGCCGGGACATCGGTCCGCCCCATGCGAGCCGCGTCCGCAGGCACCGCCGCCAGCGTGCCGGCGGCGTGCCCGGCTGCGGGCGCCGTCGCCCGCCAGCAGACCGGCTGGACCGACGCCCAACTGGCCGGCGCCTACGGCGTCGACCCGCTGCTGCGCTCGGGCGCCAACGGGGCCGGGCAGACCGTCGCCCTCTTCGAGCTGGAGCCGTACCTGCCTGCCGACATCCGGGCGTTCGACGCCTGCTACTTCGGGGCCGCCGCGGCCGCCTCCATGGCCTCCGCCGTCCACACCGTGCCCGTCGACGGCGGCAGCCCCGCAGGCCCCGGGGTCGGAGAAGCCGAGCTCGACATCGAGAACATCTCCGCCTTCGCCCCCGGCGCCGCCATCGACGTGTACGAGGCGCCGATGACCGCCGGCGGCTACCTCGACGAGTGGAACACGATCATCCAGAACGACACCGCCGCCACCATCAGCACCTCCTGGTCGATGGGGGCTTGCGAATCGCAGGTCGCCACCGCTGATCCCGGGCTGCAGCAGATCGAGAACACCCTCTTCGAGGAGGCGGCAGCGCAGGGCCAGACCATCCTCGCCGCCGCCGGGGACAGCGGCAGCGACTCCTGCGCCGCCGGGTCCAACGCACCCGTCGCCCCCTACCTGTCGGTCAGCGACCCGGCGTCGCAGCCCTACGTGACCGGTGTTGGAGGCACGTCGGTCACCAACGCGACCAATCCCCCCGCCGAACAGGCCTGGAATGACGGAGCAGGGGCCGGGGCCGGAGGGGGAGGGTTTTCGGCGATGTGGCCTGCTCCCGCATGGCAGCTGGACCGGGGCGTGCCCGGCGCCCTGCCGTCGCCCGGCGGCCGCCGGGAGGTGCCCGACGTCAGCGCCTCGGCCGACGAGTACCGGGGCATCACCATCTACCACGCCGGCGGGTGGACCACCGCCGGCGGGACGTCATCGGCCGCCCCGCTGTGGGCCGCCATGCTCGCCGACGCCGACTCCACGCCCGCCTGCCGCCTCGCCGGCAGCGTTGGCTTCGCCAACCCCGTCCTCTACTCGATCGCCTCCGTGCCGGCCGAGTACGCCGCCTCGTTCAACGACGTGACCGTCGGGAACAACGACGAGTACGGGGCCAACCACGGCCAGTTCGCCGCCGGGCGCGGCTACGACATGGCGACCGGCCTCGGGAGCCCCAGGCTCACCGGTCCCGGCGGTGGCCGCGGCCTCGCCTACTACCTCTGCCAGCCCCCCTCGACGGCCCGTCCGACGGTCAGCTCGATCACCCCGCAGGTGATCCCCGCCGCCGGCGGCGGACCCGTCACGCTCACCGTCACCGGGAGCCACTTCGAGGCCGCCGGCGCCCCTGACGTCGCCGGCGTGACCGTCGGGACCGGCCCGCCCACCCCCTCCACCGTCGTCAACGACTCGACCCTGACCGTCGCCGCCCCCGCCCTCACCCCCGGCGACTACGACGTGACCGTCACCCTCGTCGGCGGCCAGACCAGCGCCGCCTCCGCCGCCGCCCGGCTGACCGTCACCAACGACCCGAGCGGCAACGGGGCCTCGGTTCCCGTCGTCGCCGCCGTCTCGCCGTCGGGCGGCAACGAGGCGGGCGGCACCGTCGTGCACGTGTACGGGAGCGGCTTCACCGCCCTCGGCCAGGTGCCGGCGGTCACGATCGGCGGGGTCGCCGCGACCGTCCTGTCCGCCACCGACACCGAGCTCTCAGCGGTCGTCCCGCCGTTCGCGCCGGCGACCGCGTGCGCCACTCACACCGACCCGAGCACCGACGTGTGCCAGGCGCAGGTCCAGGTGTCCAACGGCTACGGCCCGAGCAGCGAGTCAACGATCCTCCCCGAGCTCTCGGGCCCCCTGCCCCCGCCCGGCAGCCCGGCGCCGGCCGGCACCGAGACGGCAGCGGCGCCCACCGAGTTCGACTACCTCCCCACCCCCGCCGTCACCGGCTTCACCTTCCTCAGCCCAGGTCAGCGCTACGCCAGCCAGGAGGGCTTCTCGTTCCTCGAGCAGGCCTCCAACCTCGTCCAGGTCAGCGGCACCGGCCTCGGGACCCTCGGATTGCAGTGGTTCGACGTGGGACGGCCCGGGACGGCCGCCGTCGTCGACGCCCAGATCGTCTCCGACACCCCCACCCAGGTGGAGCTGGCCCTGCCGAGCATCCCGCTCAGGGCCGGGCAGGTCGACGACGAGCTGGCCGCCCAGACCCTCGCCAGCCCCAACCAGGGCAACCTCCGCTCCTGGATGGAGCCGAGCGCCGGCGTGCCGGTCACCTACGCCCCGGTCCCCACGCTGCGCTCCGTCACCACCCGGAGCGGCAAGCTCCTCGGCCCCGATTCCGGGGGGACGACGCTCACCGTGACGGGTAGGGCGTTGGAGGACGGACCGTTCGTGGCCTTCGCCAGCAGCACGGCCCCCACGACGGGCACGGACTACGGCGTCAGGCTCGACCCGAGCGCCCCGACCACGCGGCTGACCGTTGTCACGACCCCGCAGCTGGCAGGGTTGGACCACGTCGACGTGTGCACGGTCTCGGGCTGCGGCGGCGACCGGGAGTCCTGCGTGCCGGGGTTGTGCGTGGTGCAGCTCGGGATCGGCGGCGGGCCGGCGTTTGCGTTCTACCCCCCAGGCAAGCCGTCGGTGACCTCCATCTCTCCCCGGCGCGGGCCGGCGGGGACGATCGTGACGCTCACGGGCAGCAACCTGGCGTTGCCCGAGGAGGTCGTGTTGGGGGCGATCCACCTGCCGGCGGGACTGTTCGCCAACGGGTTCGACCCCAACACCGGCGTCACCGACACCAACGTCATCCAGGTGGTCATCCCCCCGTCCCTGCCGGTGGGGCGCCGGCTCGCCGTGCGGGTCGCCACCGCCGAGAGCGTGGCGACGCAGGCCCAGCCGCTCACGCCGCCCGTAAGCGGTGTGATGTTCACCAGGGTGGTGGTGCACCGCCGGCGGGGGCGGCGGTCCGTCAAGCCGTAGGCGGGCGGGTTGGGGCGTTCCCCTGCGCCTGCCCCTGCGCCTGGACCTGCCGCTTCGCCTGCGCCCGCCTCGGCGCCTAGACCCGCCTCGGCGCCTAGACCCGCCTCGGCGCCTGCGCCCGCCTCGGCGCCTGCGCCACTGTGGTGCCGAGCCTCCTCCTCCGGTGGGCCAGTGCCGGCCGGGCACGTCAGTTCCGGCCGGCGTTGGCCGGACGTCGCTACGCTGCCCGATTCGCGGCACTGCACGATCATCCGGTCCCATCCGGTCCCATCCGGCCCCATCCGGTCCCATGCGGTACATCCGGTCGTCAACGGCCCAAGTCGTCAACGACCTCATGGGCATTCCGGGCGAGGGAGCGTCAACTGTGAGTGAAAAGTACACAGGCTGTGTAGTTTTCACTCACAGATCGGCACACGTGGGGGTCAGGGTGCGCCTCTCCCGCTCGACTTCATCCTGTGTCACGCCGTGGGCGGGATGTGGTCTTCTGACCCGAGCGAACCTCCCGCGGTGAAGCCCGACTGCTGACCCGTTCAGTCAGGCGTGACATCGCCGAACGAGCCGTGCCGGCCTGCTCCGGCCACGAAGCGCGCCGCACCCGCCTCGGTCTCGCCGGCCATGGGCAGTTGACCGTAGCCGTACTCCGACATCAGCGCGGCCGGCTCGTCGAGCCCCTCGGCGGCGAGAAGTGACGCCCGGTCACTGCGCAGGCACACCTGCGGGAAGCAAGCAAGCTGCCCGGCGAGCTGCTGCGCCGCCGCCAGTGCCTGCCCGGCTGGCACAACCCGGTTCGCCAGCCCGAAGGCCAGTGCTTCGTGGGCGTCGACGGGCCGGCCGGTGAGCACCAGATCCATCGCCCGGGACCGGCCGATCAGCCGTGGCAGGCGCACCGTGCCGCCGTCGACGAGGGGCACACCGAAACGCCGGCAGAACACACCGAATACGGCGGTCTCGTCGACCACCCGCAAGTCGCACCACAGAGCCAGCTCGAGCCCGCCGGCGACCGCATGGCCCGAGACGGCGGCGATGACCGGCTTGGACAGCCGCATCCGGCTCACCCCCATCGGTCCGTCGCCGTTCGGTTGCACGCGGTTGGCCCGCTCGGTCCCGATGGCGGTGAGGTCGGCGCCGGCGCAGAACACGCCGCCCTCGCCGTGCAGGACCGCCACCGCGGCGCCGCCGTCGGCATCGAAGGCGCGGAAGGCCTCGGCCAGGGCCGCCGCCGTTGCACCGTCGACGGCGTTGCGCCGTTCCGGCCGGCAGAGCACGACGGTGGTCACCGCTCCGGAGCGTTCCACCCGGACGGCGCCGGTCATCGCCGGCCTTCCCAAAGCGGGTCCCGCAGGGCCCGGCGCAACACCTTGCCAACAGCCGACAGCGGGAGGGCGTCGACGAAGTGCACATGCTTGGGCACCTTGTAGCCGGCCAGCCGGCTGCGGACGAGGCTGCGTAGCTCGGTCTCGGTGACACGCGCACCCGAGCGCAGCGTGACGAACGCGGTGACCGACTCGACCCAGGTGTCGTCCGGGGCACCGACCACGGCGGCCCCGGAGACCGCTGGATGGGTGAGCAGCACCTCCTCGACCTCGCCGGGATAGACGTTGTAGCCACCCGTGATGATCATGTCCGAGGTGCGGTCGACAAGTGTGATGTAGCCGCGATGGTCGAAGCGGCCGAGGTCTCGGGTACGCAACCAGCCATCGGCGGTCACCGTCTCGGCGGTCAGATCAGGGGCGTCGGCGTAGGCTCGCATCTGGAACGGTGCCCGCACTCGCAGCTCGCCGACCTCGTCCGGGGGCAGCGGGGTGCCGTCCTCGCTCGCCACGATCACCTCGGCGTCGACGGCGGGATGCCCGGCGGTGCCGAGCAGGGTGGGGTCGAGGTGGTCCGCCTGGTCGAGCACCGTGATGCAAAGCGGTGCCTCGCTCTGCCCGTAGTACTGGACGAGCTTCGGGCCCCATGAGTCGAGCACCTGCTCCACCAGCGGGCGCGGCATCGGGCTGGCCCCGTAGATGACACTGCGGAGGGTCGAGACGTCGGCGTGCTCGGCCGTGCCGGACTCGACCAGCATGCCGAGCATGGTCGGCACGAGGTTCATCTCGGTGACGCGGTAGCGGGCGGCCTGGTCGAGGTAGCTCCCCGGGTCGAAGCCGGCCAGCACGGCAGCACACCCGCCGCGCACCCAGTAGGGCAGCACGAACGTCCCGCTGGCGTGGACCAGGGAGGCCGCATGCAACATGACCGAGTCGCGCCCAGGTGAGACGAGGTTGGCCAGGATGTTCGCCGTGATCGCCGCGAAGCTGCCCTGGGTGTGCTCGACCGCTTTCAAGGTCCCGGTGGTCCCCGAGGTGTACAGCACCAGCAGCGGGTCGGCCGCCGTCACCGGCACCCGGGGATCTCGGGACGACGCGCGCTCCGTCTCGCTCAGCAGGTCGAGCGAGTCGACGGCCGCCGACGCGCCGGCGCCCACCCCGACCAGCCCCAGCCCGTCGACACGGTCAGCCAGCTCGCCGGCACGCTCGGCCAGCTCGGCACTGTGGACGAGAATCCGGGCTTCGGTCGCGCCCAGCATGCGTGCCTGCTCATCGAGCGACAGCCGAGCGTTGAGCGGGACCCGGGCCACCCCCGCCTTGACGCAGGCGAAGTCGATCGGTACCGACCACAGCCCGTTGTCGACGAGGAGCCCGATCCGCTCGCCGCGCTGCGCACCGAGGCCGACGAGGACGTTGGCCATCCGGTTGGACGCGGCATCCACCTCGGTGAAGGTCAGGGTCCGGTCCCCGAACCGTACAGCCGGGCGCCCGCCAAACCTGGCAGCACCTCGCCGGACCAGCTCCACCGCCAGCACTCGCCGTATCCTTGTCGCCCGATCGGCTGCGCGCCAACCTGCCCGGTCGTCCGCTCAGGTGGCCCACCCCGTGGCGCTCGAGGTCGCAGGTGGGAAGCTGCGGGTGGGGAAGCCACAGGCAACAGGTCGCAACCCTCGCGCTGTCCTGCCTCGTCGAGCAGCGCTGCGCCCCCCGCGACTGGACCACCTCGAACACAGCGGCTGGCGGACAGCAGCTCCATTCGCGCAACATGCTCGAGCTGAGCGAAGCACGCCGGCATCTTGGCCCGTCAAGGCGTAGACGGGCGGGTCGGGGCAGCCATGCCCGACCCGGCCGGCACAGCGACCTGGTCAGCGGTAGGGCGGCCGGCGTCGGTCAGCTCGGTCACCGCCGGCTTCGAGGTGCCCGAGGCGGCTCCGGCACGCCTGAGAAGGGGACCGATCGCCGCCAGCGCCAGCAGCTGCGCGAGGCCGGCGAGGACGAAGACGTCGCTGACGGTCATGAAGTGAGCGAGGATCCCGCCCGCCAGGGCGCCGAGGGGCATCAGGCCGAAGATGACCATCCTGAAGGTCATCCCGACCCGTCCGAGGAGCTTGCCCGGGATGACCCGCTGCCGCAGGGACAGGGACGCGACGTTGGCGATGGGGATCGCTACGTTCTCGGCGAGGAGGAAGACGACCGTCGCCCACATCGAGCGCTGCCAGCCGACGATGGCGTAGGAGGCTCCGGCGACCCCACCGACCAAGAGAACGATCGGGATCGCACCGAAGCGCGACGCCACCCTCGACGCGAGCAGCGACCCCACGACGTTCCCCACGGCCAGCGACGCCAGCAAGAGCCCGTAGCCCGTGGCGGAGACGTGGAGCACCTCCCGGGCGAACAGGACGAGGAGGCCCACGACCATGTAGCCGCAGAAGGAGAACGACCCTATGAGCGCCGCCAGCAGGCGCAGGACCC
Organism: Actinomycetes bacterium; assembly: GCA_021811865.1. The sequence goes on from JAKAQB010000028.1 coordinate 20,447, forward strand.
GGTGGCCCACGAACCAGCGGAGCCCGGTCCTCAGGTCTTCGAGCAGCCCCGTCCCGGCCGGCTCGACGGCACCGGCCGGCAAGGCTCGGGCGACCAGCAGTCCGGAGGCGAGGAACGAGACGGCGTCTGTCACGAACGGGAGCGCCCGGCCGAGGGTGAGGAGCAGGCCTCCCACTCCCTGACCGAGGAATTGCTCGCCGGCGAGGTCGACCCCCTCGAGGCGCCCGTTGGCACGGTCGAGCAGGCCGCCCGACACGATCGTCGGCAGGCTCGCGAACGCCGCCGCCTGGTAGAACTGGTCACCGGCACCGATGACGAGCACCGTTGCGTAGAGGCTGACCAGGCTGGCCGCGTGGGCCACGACGAGCAGCGAGAACGCGAGCAACGCTGCCAACCTCGCGCACTCGGCGCCGACGGCGAGCGCCCGGCGCGAGACCCGATCGGCAATGACCCCGGCGGGTAGGCCGACCACAAGGGCGGGAAGGCGACCGGCCACGGCAACCCCGGCGATCAGCACCGGATCATGCGTCCACCGCAGGGCAAGGAGCGGGAAGGCGACCAGCGCCACCCCGTTGCCTACCGCTGACAGTCCCGTGGCCGATAGGAGAGCGCAGAAGGAGCGCCCAAGCCCCCGCCGGGCATGGCGGGCACCGTGGGCGCGCCCACGCGATCGATGTTCAGGTCGCACCGGCGGCTACCGCCCTCCCACTCCGAGACGCTCCCCGGCTCTGGACCGGGGACACTACCCGACCGGGCAACAGCCCGAGGGGACCGGCACCGCCGATTACGGCGGCGTCAAACCGCTACTACCTCCAGCCTCCGCTACGCACGGACACTCCTTTCAGGCGAGGGTCAGATCCCGGTTCACCAGCCGGAGCCGGCGCCGAAGAGAGAACAACCGGAAGTCTGGCAGGCGCAAAACCGGAAGTCAACTGCGAAGTGCGAAGCCGGCCGGTCCCGTAGACCGGCTGGAAGCGCGCAACAGCGAAATACAGGATGCATCGCCGGCCGGCCGGCGGCGCCTCAAGTCCGGCCCCCGGCTGCCGAGATACAGGGCAGAGCTCTAGGCGACGAAGGGACCCGCCCGTTGGCCGCTGACCCGCTACCCGCCCCAGGCGCCCGACGCCGCCGGGTGGACCGAGGTGCGTGGGTCCTCTGCGCCGCCCTGGCCGCCGGAGCCGTACCGCTGTGGATCCTTGCCGTCAGCCGGCACGCGGGCGCTCCGGACGTCATCCCCCTGCCGGTCCTCGCCCTGACCCTCCTGGCCGCCTTGCGGCTCAAGGTGCCGCTGCGGTTCCGCGAGAACACCTTGGACGTGAGGCCTGACACGGTCGTGGTGGCGATCGGCATCGCCCTCGACCGACCGCTGGCCGTCCTGATCGCCGTCGTAGCGGCGACGGCGATCGACTCGGCGCTGAGCCGTCTGGCGCCCGTCAAGGCAGCATTCAACATCCTCAACCTCTCGACGGTGGCAGCGCTGGGAGAGGTGATCTTCGGAGCCATCGCCGTCCGGGGTGACGTCGCAACGGTCTCCCTCTGGCTGGCGCTGGCCACCGTCTGTTTGATCGTTGACGCGGTAACTGTCGGGCTGGTGCACGCCGCCATCGCGCTCAGCGGGGGGAGGGTCGGCCGCAAGCAACTGGCGGAGACGCTGCTCAGCCTCGGCCTCATCGTGCCCACCAACGCGGTCCTGTCGATCATGACCGTCTCGGCGATCCAGGTGAGCGTGTGGGGATACGGCCTCGTCGCCGCCCTGGTGCTCGGGGCCGTCTTCCTGCTGCGCCGGCAGCGTGACCTCGAGGTCAAGCACGACACCCTGGAGCTGCTGTACAACTTCACGGACCGCCTCGCCGGCCTGACCGAGGCCACCGACGTGGTGGCCACCGCCCTGCGGAGCGTCGAGGAGCTGCTCAACTGCCGGGACGCCGAGCTGGTGACCCGCCGGGGTGACAGCTTCGAGCGCATGGCGCTGCACCCCAACGGCGCCCTGGTCCACCAGGAGGACATCGAGCCGGGGATGATGGAGCACCAGGTGCTCGAGACGGGCGAGCCGCTCCTCGTGACGAGGGCCCAGCGCCACGGGGCGGTCGGCGAGGACCTCGCCAGGCGGGGTTGGCGCGACGCCGTACTCGTTCCTGTCCGGAGCGCCTCCCATGTCGAGGGCGTCCTGCTGGCCGCCGAGCGCCTCGGCGAGACCGCCACCTTCACTCCCGCCGACCAGCGCCTGCTAGAGACCCTCGCCGCCCACAGCAGCGTGGCCCTCCGGGGCAGCGAGCTGCTCGACCGCCTGCGCGGCGAGGTGAAGGCGCGCAGCTACGAGGCCCTCCACGACAGCCTGACCGGGCTCGGCAACCGCAACCTGTTCCACCGGCGCCTCGAGGCCGCCCTCGATCGCGCCGGGGCGAAGCCGGTGGCGGTGGCGATGTTCGACCTCGACAACTTCAAGGAGATCAACGACACCCTCGGGCACCACACCGGGGACGAGATCCTCCGGGAGGTCGCCGAGCGCATCTCCCGCTCCGTCGGCGACGCCGGCATGGCCTGCCGGATCGGGGGTGACGAGTTTGCCGTGATCATCCCCGACCCGGCCTCGGCGGAGGAGGCCTTCGCCATAGCGAGCCGGGCCCGCGAGTCGTTGGCGACGCCGCTACGTGCCGACGCCATGACGTTCTCCCTCCAGGCGGGGGTGGGCGTGGCCGTCGCCCCAGAGGACGGCGGCGACGCTGCGAGCCTGCTGCGCCGGGCGGACGTCGCGATGTACGCCGCCAAGGCGGACAAGACCGGCGTCGAGCGCTACGACCCCGCCCGGGACCCCAACACCACCCGCCGGCTGCGGCTCACGAGCGACCTGCGCACGGCGATCGACGACGGTGGCATCGAGCTGTGGTACCAGCCCAAGGCGGAGCTGGTGTCGGGGCGGGTGGTCGGCGTGGAGGCGCTGGCGCGCTGGACCCACGAGCGGTACGGGTTCATCCCGCCGGACGAGTTCGTGGCGCTCGCCGAGCAGACAGGGAGCATCGGACCTCTCACCCTGGCCGTGCTCTCCAAGGCCATGCTCCAGAAGAAGGTGTGGGACCGCATGGGCCTCCAGCTCGATGTGGCGGTCAACGTGTCGGCCCGCAACCTGCTCGACACCGAGCTGGTGGCCCGGCTGCGCCGGCTGCTCGACGTCCACGGCATCGACCCGGGCACGCTCGTCATCGAGCTCACCGAGTCCTCCGTGATGACCGACGCCGAACGCTCCGAGAAGGTCCTGAACGAGGTGGCGGCCCTCGGTGTACGGGTGGCGGTCGACGACTTCGGGACGGGGTACTCGTCGCTGTCGCGCCTCAGTTGCCTGCCTGTCTCGGAGATCAAGGTCGACAAGTCGTTCGTCACCAACATGCTCACGTCCAACACCGAGCCGATCGTCACGGCGACGATCGAGCTGGCCGCCAGCCTGGGCCAGACCGTGACGGCCGAGGGCGTCGAGGACCGGGCGACGTGGGAGCGGCTGCGGGAGCTCGGCTGCGACTTCGTGCAGGGCTACTTCCTCGCCCGCCCGATGCAGGCCGATGTCGCCACGGACTGGCTGGCCGACGCCGGCCAGCGCCGCACCATGCTCCGCCCCGCCCGAACCCGCCTCGCCTGAACCCTCCCCGCCCGAGCCCCCCGGCCTGGACCCCCGGGGCCCGGATCCCCCGGCCCGAGGCCCCTACCGGGACGTGAGGTCGATCACCAGCTTCGGATCGAGCGGCCGGTGCTCGCCTCCGACGGAGCGCAGCGCCGTCCCGATGGCCGAGAACTCGATGACATGGGTCCCCCACACCCCGCTGCGCTCGTCGATGCGGGCTCCCACCACCCCGTCGGCCGCTAGGGCAAGTGCCCGGTCCTGGAGGCGGGTCATCGCCAGCTCCCGGGCGTCGTAGAGCGCTTCGGTGTAGACGGTCATCTCCTGGTTGGTGCGGACCGACGAGGCCCACTGGCCAAAGGCCTGGTGGCCGACGTGGTACGCGCACACCCCGGTGACGATGCCGAGCGGCTGGTAGCCGGCCCGCTCGAGGAGGTGCACCTCCTGCCCGGTGAGTGCCGCCGAGAACGGCCGGCCCCCGGCGCCCCCCGACCCTCGCCGGCGCACACCGGTACCCGTCGCCACGAGGTGCACGAGGCGCCCACCGCGGGAGAGGTCGCCGACGTCGAGCGCCACTCCCACCACGCCGTCGGCCCCGGCGTGCGATGCCGACTCGGTGAGGCGGTCCAACGCCCGCTCCCGTGACGCCTCGAGCGCCCCGCTGAGCTGGCCGAGCTCGCCGTTGTCGCTGTAGCCGACGCCGAAGCCGGCGAAGGTGGCGACCTGCACCACCGAGGCACCGGTCAGCAGGTCGACCGGGTCGTAGCCGATCTGGTCGAGCAGGATGGCCTCGTCGACGGTCAGGCTCGTGACCGCCGGACGGCTGTCGCCATGGCTGGCGCGCAGGGCCTCCAGGGCGAGGTCGGCCGGATGACGACCGGCCGGCCCCGCACCCGCCGGCCCGCCACCGCCGGGTCCCGCACCCGCCGGCCCGCCACCGCCGGGTCCCGCACCCGCCGGCCCGCCACCGCCGGGCCCTGCACCCGCCGGCCCCCCGCGCGCTGCGCCGCTCACGGCCGGGACAGCCGCATCACCGGCAGCGGCAGCCGCTCCCAGTGGCCGACGGCGAAGCGCCTCACCACGGTGCCGGTCAGCACGGTCGTGCTCACCTCACCTTCTCCCTCGCCGGCGAGGGATACGGCAGCGAGCGTGCCGATGACCGCCCACCCGGAGGTGCGCGCCGCGCGCTGCAGACGTTCGGCGGCGAGGCGCCGGGACATCTCGACGGCGTCACCGAAGGGGCGCAGCTCCATCGCCGACCCGGCCCAGCGGGGGAGCTCGGCCATCACCGAGCCGGCCCCGACGGCGGCGGTGACGGGCACGATGCCCGCCCGCAGGAGCTTGAGCAGCGACTGGCCGTCGAGGTGCGAGGTAAACGGCCTGGGCAGCTCGCCGGCGCCCGCACGGCTCACGGCGGTACCGACCGCTGTGAACTCGATGGTCGACACGAGGCCCTCCAGGTACCGGAAGTTGAGCCGCACGGCGATGGCGCCGTGGGCGCCGAGCACTCGGATCTCCGCCTCCATGCGTTCGAGCGCCAACCGGGCGGCTTCCTCCACCCCCTGCTCGTAGGTGATGCGCTCCCAGGCGACGGCCGCCGGCCCGAAGCCGCCCATCCCCCCGTAGCCCCCAAGCCCCCCGTAGCCGCCAAGCCCCCCCATCCCGCCCAAGCCGCCGGGCGCCCCGGCCCGCGCCCCGCCCCCTCCGAGGTCGGACCAGGTGTAGTACTTCACCCACCCGGGGAACGAGAAGCGACCCCCCCAGGCGCCACCGCCCATCGACGCCCCACCCCCACCGCCCATCCACGGCCCTCCCACCCGTCCCGGCTGGCCGTAGCCCATCGGCTGGCCGTAGCCCATCGACTGGCCGTACACCATCGGCGAGTAGTTGGGCCCCAGCCGGTAGACGCTGCTGCCCATGACCAGGCCGCGAGGCGTGAAGCCCGCCTCCCGGACGGCGACGTGCTCGGCGACCGAGAGGGAGCTCGACCAGCCGGCGCCAGCGAGGGGAGCGCCCTCGGTGACCGGCATCAGGTGTCCATCGGCAGCATGAGCTCCGGGTGGCCGGGCCCGGTCGCGCCGGGCGCCGGGCGTACCGCTGTGCCGACGGCGAGGAACTCGATGACGTGGCTGCCCCAGAAGTGGCTCTTCTCCTCGAGGTGCACGCCGACGATGCCCTCGGCGCCGAGGCGGAGCGCCTCCTCCTGCATGCGCGTCATGGCCAGCTCGCGGGCGTCGTAGAGGCCCTGGGTGAAGTTCTCGAGCTCCTGGTTGGCCATGGACTGCATCGCCGCCGCCATCGGCCCCCGGTGGGCGACGTGGTAGACGCACGTGCCGAGCACCAGTCCGAGCGGCAGGTAGCCCGACTGCAGGAGGGTCCAGAAGTCCTGACCGGAGAGGTCGCTCGTGAACGGCTTGCCCTCGTCGGTCTTCCAGGCTCCTGGCGTGGCGCGCGACGAGACGGCTGTGCCGACGGCGATGAACTCCGCCGAGTGCTTGCCCCAGTCGTAGTAGTTGATGTCGAGGCGCACCCCGACGATGCCGTCGGCACCGAGCACGTCGGCCTCGGCCTCCATGCGGGCCATGGCGAGCTCCCGGGCCGTGTACATGGCCTGGGTGAGCCGCTCGAGCTCCATGCTCTGCGCCCAGTTCCGCCGCTGCAGGCCGATGTGGTAGATCGAGCTGCCGTAGACGAGGCCGCGGGGGTCGAAGCCCGCTTCCTTCACGAGCAGGAACTCGTTCACTGACAGGTCGCTCGTGAAGAACGGGCGCGCCTGCCCGCGGCCCTCCAGCTCCTGCAGCCGGCGCAGGGCGTCGGGCGGGACGTGCAACTGCTCGAGCTCGTCACTCATTCCAGCAACCTCCCGAGGGCCGCCCGGACGTCGCCGCTGCGGCCGGCCTCCGCCTTGACGAGCTCGACGAGCCGATCGAGCCAGTCCTCGGCGCTGATCTCGGTCGTGCGGAGGGTGATGCCGCGCACTGCATGCACTTCGCCGAAAGACGCCCCCGCCCGGCCTCTCGTCGCCTCCAAGCGTTTCCCGCCTGCATCGATCACGATCTTCGCCACGCGCTTGGATCGTCGGAAACCACTTTCCCGCTGCACCTGCACCCGCCGGCCGAGGATCCGCTCGAGCTTGTCGCCGAGGACGTCGAGAAGGTTGTCGACGTCGGCGGTGTCCGCCCGCAGCATCGCCGCTGCCACGTCCAGGTCCCAGGACCTCGCTGGCTCGAGCTGGCCTCCGGTGCTCATCCCGGCTCAGCGTACCGGTACCGTCTCGGCGTGACCGACAAGGAGCTGATGGCGTTCGCCATGACCGAGGCCCGCGCCGCCGGCCGGCGCGGCGACGTGCCCGTCGGGGCAGTGGTTGCCCGGGATGGTCGGCTGCTGGCCGCTGCCGGCAACGAGCGAGAGGCGTCCCGTGACCCGACCGCCCACGCCGAGGTCCTCGCCCTGCGCCGTGCCGCCGCCGTCCTCGGCACGTGGCGCCTCACGGGGTGCAGCGTCTTCGCCACGCTGGAGCCCTGCACGATGTGCGCCGGCGCGCTGGTCGCCGCCCGGGTCGAGCGCGTGTCGTTCGCCGCCTTCGACCCCAAGGCCGGCGCCTGCGGCTCGCTCTACAACCTCTGCGTCGACCCGAGGCTCAACCACGAGCTGGTCGTGGAGTCCGGGATCGCCGCCGGCGAGGCCGGGGCCTTGCTGAGCGACTGGTTCGCCACTCACTTGCGGGACAAGGCGGTGGGCGGCGCGGTCCTCGACGTGGGTATGATAATTCTATGAGGAAGCGCCGCGTTACTCTGAGCCTTGACGAAGATGTCGTCCAGGCATTGGAGGCGCTCGGCGGCCGGAGCTTGTCTTCTACCGCTAACGACGCGCTCCGTCAGGCGGTCGCCGTGGAGGCCCACCGCGCCGCGCTCGGCCGCTGGCTCGATGAGCTCGACGCCACCTATGGCTCGGCCACCCCCGAGGAGACCGAATCGATAGAGCGACTCGTCGACGACCTGACCCGGCCGGCGACTGGCTCTGAGGTGGCGTGACACTCTCGGTGGTGCTCGACGCCGCCGCGTTCGACGTCATCGACTCCGCCGAGGGAGCGGCACTACGCCAACTGCTGCGCAGCGTCCTCGCTCGTGGCGGTGACGTTCGCTGTGCGGCAGTCACCCTGGCCGAGGTCTGCCGAGGGCCAGCCCGGACTCGCCGGATCCAGGTCGCCGTCTCGCGCGACCGGGGTGGGCAGCGGGTCATGGTCATCCCGACCGACGAGCGACTTGCCCAGCTCGTAGGCAGCGTGCTGCACAGTGCGCGCCGGGCGAGTGACGCCATCGCGAACGCTCACGTGGTGGCAGTCTGCGCCCCGCTGGACGTCGCGTTGGTGGTGACGTCTGACCCCGACGACATCAGTGAGATGGCCGTGGCCCTCCCCGGCACGCGGATCGTCACCCGGCGTCCGGAAGCCATCTCCGCAACACCCTGAGAACGGGCCACAAGCCGCTCCACATGTTGACCGTCAACGCGTCACAGCAGCGTTCGTGGCACACCCGGAGATCTGAGCCTGCCTCCGGGGCAACAATGGGCCGATGGAGTTCTCCGAGGTCCTTCGCCGGCGCCGGATGGTCCGCGACTACCTGGACGGGCCGCTGCCGCCCGGCGCGGCCGACCGGGTCCTCGCCGCCGCCGTGCGCGCTCCGTCGGCCGGCTTCAGCCAGGGCTGGGGCTTCCTCGCCCTCGAGGACGCCGGCGACCGCGAGCGGTTCTGGGAGCACGTCCCCGACGCCCTACCGAGCATGCGCCGGGCGCCCCTGATTGTCGTGTGCTGCTCGCACAAGGCCGCCTACCTCGAGCGCTATGCCGAGCCCGACAAGGGCTGGACCAACCGCGACGAGGCCCGCTGGCCCGCGCCGTACTGGGACATCGACACGGGCATGGCTGCGCTCTTGATGCTCATGCAGGCGGTGGACCTGGGGCTCGGTGCCTGCTTCTTCGGCGTCCAGCCCGAGCACCACGACGGCCTGCGGGCGGCGTTCGGCATCCCGCCGGAGCTCCTGCCGATCGGCGCCGTCTCCGTGGGCCGGCGCGCCCCCGTATCCCCCGTCCGGGGGTCGGGCCGCCCGGAGCGCCGGCGGCCCGCCGGAGAGGTCATCCACCACGGTCGCTGGTAGCTCGGCGGAGGGCCGGCCGACCCTGCACCCCGCCGGCCGCCCCTGCACCCCGCCGGCCGCCCCCACTTTTCCCGTTCCGCGCGCACGGAGGGCAACCGCGCGCACCGGAGACGATATTGAGCGGCGGATGCGCGCAGTTCCCTCGGCTGCGCGCGGTTTCGCCGCTTCCCGGGTTGCGGGCGTCGTGCCGGGCAGGCGCCGGCTACTCCGGGGCCCTGAAACCCTGTTCAGGTTGACGTCCCGCTGCCGCCGACTGGCAACGGCAGCACGGTAGAAATGGTGGCTATGCCCGGCATCCGAGTCGCCTGTCGGCGCGCCCGCCAGGGCGCCGGCCCGGTGTCGCGCTGATGCTGCCCGATGGTTCCGGGACCCAGGGGGAGACGAGGCTCCGCTCCATCCTGGTGGTGATCGTGTGCCTGTTCGCCACGCTCCTCATCCGCTTGGTGTTCCTCCAGACGCAGCGTGCCGCGGCCACCCAGCAGCTGCAGTCCGTCTCCTATCTGACGGTCTACGTCCCCGCCCCCCGCGGCGAGATCCTCGACCGGCAGGGACGGGTGCTGGTCGGCAACAGGCAGATACCCGAGATCGAGGTTCAACGCCAGGACGCCAGCAACCCGGCGGTCGTCTCGATGCTCGCCGCTCTCCTCGGCCAGACGACCGCCGCGATGCGGGCCGCCATCAACAACAACCAGTACCTGGGCGTCGCCCCTGTCCCCGTGGCGCTGGCGACTCCCGCCGAGATGCTCTACATCGAGGAGCACCGGTCGCTGTTCCCTGGGGTGACGGCCGCGACCGTCTCGGTGCCGTACGCGACGAGGCTCGGTGTCTACGCCGGCAACATCGTGGGCTACGTCGGACAGATAACCGGGCCCGAGCTGGCCGCCTACACCCGGCAGTTCCCGGGCGCGCACTACCAGGCGGGGGACGTCGTCGGCCAGGCCGGCATCGAGGCCGAGTACCAGCAGTACCTCAACGGTCGGCCCGGCGTCGAGGTGTACGAGGTCGATGCCACGGGACAGGTCCTGCGGCTGGTGAAGTCCGTGCCGCCGGTGCCCGGCGACAACGTCGTGTTGACCATCAACGGCGCCATGCAGAGGGTTGCGGACCAGTCGCTGCTCCAGGGAGAGACGGTGGCGCGCACCCAGGTGGATCCCAACGGCACGGGCCACTACAAGGCGCCGGGCGGGGCGGCCGTCGTCGAGGACCCCAACAACGGGCAGGTCCTCACCCTCGCCAGCGAGCCGTACTTCAACCCCAATCTGTTCAACAACGGGATCACCCCAGCACAGCTGCAGGCGCTGAGCTCGATACCCAACAACGAGACGGACCTGGCGATCCAGGGCGCCTTCGCCCCCGGTTCGACCTTCAAGGTGGCCACCGCCACCGCCGGCCTCTACAACCACATCATCACCCCGACCTACATCTTCAACGACACCCGCGGCTACATGGTGGTCGCCGGCCACGTGTTCAAGGACGACGCGGGGATCGGGGCGGGCTACATCGACTTGGCGCAGGCGCTGACCGTGTCCAGCGACAACTACTTCAACACGATCGGCATGAAGCTCTGGTACCAGAGGGCCACGCTCGGCCCTCTCGCCTTCCAAAAGGCTGCGTACGGCTACGGGTTCGGCCTGCCGACGGGCATCAACCTGCCCGGCGGCAACACCAATGCCGGCCTCATCCCCACGCCGGCGCAACAGGTCGCCCTGAAGAGGGCGCAACCCAACAACCCCAACGCTCTCGGCTACTGGGTCGTCGGCGACAGCATCGAGATGGCCATCGGTCAGTTCCAAGTCGAGGTCAGCCCGCTGCAGCTGGCAGACGCCTACTCCACCTTCGCCAACGGCGGCACCCGTTACCGGCCCCAGATCGTGCTGCGCATCACGTCGTCCAGCGGCAAGCTGGTGAAGTCGTTCCCTCCCGTGGTCGTCGGCCACAGCGAGCCTCTCAGCCCGGCTGACCGCCAGGCGATGATCCAGGGCTACCTGGGTGTGACCCACAACCCCCTGGGCACGGGGTACCCCGTCTTCGCGCACACAGCGCTCGCCGGGGAGCAGATCGCGGGTAAGACCGGCACGGCGCAAAACTCCTGCACCGGGTGCCAGCCCACCTCGGTCTTCCAGGGCTTCGCCCCTGCCAATGCCCCCAGGTACGAGGTCGACGCCTTCGTGGAGGAGGCCGGCTACGGGGAGTCGATCGCCGCGCCGGTCGTGCGGCGCATCTACGACTACATCTACCACAAGCCGCTCATGCCGATCGCCTACCAGCCGGCGGGCGTCCCGTGAGCCCCTCGAGGACCAGGCGGGCGTCGCGGCGTCGGGGACTCCGGCCGCTCCAGCGCCGAAGGCTCTTCGTGATCCTGGTCCTCATGGCCCTCGCCACGACGGCGATCGACGTGAAGCTCCTCGACATCCAGGCGGTGCGCTCGGCGAGCTACGTGCGGATGGCGGCCAACCAGGACGTCGCCTCGGTGACGCTCCCGGCGTTGCGCGGGTCGATCCTGGCGTCCAACGGAGCCGAGCTAGCCCTGTCGGAGCTGCGCTCCCTCGTGTTCGCCGATCCGACCGAGATCACCAACGCCTCCGCCGAGGCACGACGCCTCGCCAGGGTGCTCGGCCGCCCCGCCTCGGCGATCCGTTCGGAGTTGACGGCGAAGACCACCTATGTGGTCCTGGCCGCTGGCCTCTCCGAGCAGGCGGGGAAGCGGGTGGCTTCGCTGGGTCTGGCCGGCATCGGCGTGCAGCACCAAGCCGTCCGCTTCCACCCGGCCGGGGGCCTCGCCGCGCCGATCGTCGGCGGTGTCAACTCGGCGGGCCTGGGCTACTCCGGCCTCGAGTACGCCTACAACGGCATGCTCGCCGGCCGCCAGGGTCGTCTCATCGCACGGGTCGACCCCCAGGGCCAGCCCGTACCCGGCGGCGTGCTCGTGAACCAACCGGCGCTCAACGGCTCCGACCTGCTCACGACGATCAACGAGCCGCTGCAGTACCAGGCGGAGCAGGCGCTGCGGGCCGCTGTCGTGCGCACGCACGCGACGTCGGGCGTCGCCATGGTGATGGATCGGCGCACCGGCGCTCTGCTCGCCGTGGCAGACATCGCCAGGGCGCCCGGGGGCGCCGCCGAGTCCCCCACGGCGGCGGCGTTCACCTCCGTGTACGAGCCGGGATCGGTGATGAAGGTGGTGACGGTGGCCGGGGCCCTCGCCGACGGGCTGATCCAGCCGGGCACGGTCCTCACGATCCCACCCGCCCTGCCCGTCGCCGGCACGCTGATCCGCGATGCGGAGCAGCACCCCACCGAGCAGCTGAGCATCACGGGGATCCTGGCGCAGTCGTCCAACATCGGCGCGGCGGAGATCGCCGGGATGCTCGGCCCGCAGCGGCTCTACGCCGAGGAGGCGAAGTTCGGCTTCACGCGGCCAACGGCCGTCGCCTTCCCGGGCCAGTCGGCCGGGCTCGTGCCAACGCCCTCCCACTTCACCGGCACGACGCTGGCAACGATGGCGTTCGGTGAAGCCCAGGCAGACACGCCGGTGCAGGTGCTGGCTGCCTACAACACCATCGCCAACGGTGGTGTCTACGTCCCTCCCCGGCTCGTCACCGCCACGATCGGTCCTCATGGCCACGAGCACCTGCTGCCAGCGACCCCTCCGCACCGGGTGGTGCCGCGGTGGGTCGCGTCGGCGATGACGCCGATGTTCGAGCAGGTCGTCTCCAGCGGCACGGGACCCAATGCTTCACTCGCCGGCTACGCCGTCGCCGGCAAGACCGGCACGTCCAACGTCGTCAAACCCGGTGGCGGGTACTCCCCGTCGGTGACCAACTCGACGTTCGTCGGCTACTACCCCGCCCAGCACCCGAGCCTCACGGAGATCGTCGTCGTCGACGGGAGCACCCTGTACGGCGCCCAGGCCGCCGCACCGACGTTCTCGACGATCGCGCGTGATGCAGTGCTCGATCTCCGGGTTCCGTCGGCCGGGCCGCAGCCGCCCCCCGAGGACACAGCCGTGCCCACCATCGCCGGCCGGGTCGAAACAGCGTTGCTCGGCCTGTAGGCGGGACTGCGACATCAGGGCCTGGCGGCGCTCGGCAGGCCGAGCCCGGAACCGCCCGAGCTGCACCGATCGGTCGTGGTCAACGTCGACGGGGAGTCCTCCCGGATGCGCTCGCACCGGGCCAGGGCGGAAGCGGCCCGCAAGGCTGGCCGGCAAGTGACCCTCACTGTCCCATCTGCGCCGGCACCCACCACGGGAGCGATCCGCGACACTCGGTAGCGACCGCCCTACGGGGCCTGCTCAGGTAACCAGTTTGACGGGAAGTCCGAGGTCGGTAGCGTTGCGAGCAAGCGGCCCGTCCAGGCTGGCATCGACGACGACACTCACCTGCGCCCGCCGAGCGCGGCGCGGGCGTCAGCCACGAGCGCGACGGCGTCGGCTGGCCGGCCCTGTCGGGAGCGTCGAACCAGCCGGTCGATGGCGGAGCGCGCATCGGGACGGGCTGACGACCCCTCGGTGAGGCCGGCATGGACAAGCATCCGCGCCAGAGTGCCCGGCTGGATGCGTAGCTGGGCGGCCTGGCGAGCCAACGCCGCGTGGTCATCGTCGTCAAGGCGGACAGTGATGGCCGTGGTCATGACCCTCATGGTGGCCGATGAGATGCAAGACGATGCATTTCGCCTCCCCACCGCTCCGGGCAGTCGGCGCCCTGCTTGGCGGGGCGACCCTGTCGCGTTGAGGCACGTCGAGGAGTCGCCACCACGTCCGTCGACGAGACTCAGTGTCGCTCAGTGATCAGGAACGGTGGAGGCGGTATCCGGTTCCCCGCACCGTCTCGATCGTCGAGCGCCCAAGCGGGGCGTCGAGCTTGCGCCGCAGCCGGGCGACGTAGACCTCGACGATGTTGGGGTCCCCGGCAAACGCGGACCCCCAGAGCTGCTCGAGGATCTCCGCCTTGGACAGCACGCTGCCCCTCCGCCGGGCGAGCAGCTCGGCGAGCATGAGCTCCCGCCGGGTCAGGGCCACCTCCACCCCGGCGCAAGAGCACCGACCGCTGGAAAGGTCCACGGTGAGGTCGCCGGCAACGACCTCAGTGGCCGTGGCGACGGTCTGGCGACGCAGCAGGGCGCGCAGGCGGGCGACCAGCACGACGAATGCGAACGGCTTGTTGAGCCAGTCGTCGGCACCGCTGTCGAGCGCCTCTGCCTCGTCGAGGTCGCCGTCCTTGGCGGTGAGCACCAGGATCGGCGTCCAGATGCCCTCCTCCCGCAGCGTCGTGCAGATCCGGTACCCGTTGACCTCGGGGAGCATGATGTCGCAGACCAGCACGTCCCAGCCGCCGCTGCGCGCCCGAGCCAGTCCGTCCTGGCCGTCGAAAGCCGTCTGCGGGGCGAAGCCCTCCGCCCGCAGCCCCTTCTCCAGGCTGGCGGCGAGCGGCCGCTCGTCCTCCACGATCAGCACCCGCGGGCGCCCGCCGCCTCCGGGGTCCCGCAGGTTCGCCACCATCGGCTCGACCGTGCCACATGCCACGAGCCGTCACAAGCCAATGCCTCAGGTATCGGGACCGGGATCGGGTCGTCCAGCCAGGAGCTCGGAGAGCAGCGCCCGGACCCGGTCGTCGATCTCGTCGACGATGGCGCGCACCTCGTCGACAGGTAGGCCGGCCGGGTCCCGGAGGTCCCAGTCGAGGTAGCGCTTGCCGGGGTGGTAGGGGCAGGCGTCCCCGCAGCCCATGGTGACCACGACGTCGGCGGCGCTGGCGTCGGCGCCGGTGAGCGGCTTGGGAAGCTCGCCGGAGGTGCCCAAGCCGCGCTCGCCGAGCACGGCGACGACGGCAGGGTTGAGCTCGTCGGCGGGCTCCGAACCGGCGGAGCGGACGTCGACCCGGCCGGCGGCGTAGTGGTCGAGGAGCAGCTTGGCGGCGAGGCTGCGGCCGGCGTTGTGGGTGCAGAGGAACAGCACGGCGGGGCGCCTCCCGGTCATGGTGCCGCCAGCTGCGGGGCGTCGGGGTGCCCCGCCGGGTAGAAGTGGCGGCGCGCCCACAACGACACGTACACGAGCGACACCAGCACCGGGACCTCGATGAGGGGGCCGACGACGCCGGCGAGGGCTTCGCCGCTGGTGACACCGAAGACGCCGATGCAAACGGCGATGGCCAGCTCGAAGTTGTTGCCCGCCGCTGTGAACGCCAGGGTGGCGGTGCGCTCGTAGCCGAGGCGGAGGCGCCGGCCGAGCAGGAACGCCCCCGACCACATGACGGCGAAGTAACCGAGGAGGGGCAGGGCGATGCGGGCCACTTCACCGGGACGGGTGGTGATGGTGTGGCCCTGGAGGGCGAAGAGGATCACGACCGTGTACAGCAGCCCGTAGAGGGCGAACGGCCCGAGGCGGGGCAGGAGGACCTGTTCGTACCAGACGCGCCCCCTGGTGCGCTCACCGATGGTGCGGGTCAGGAACCCGGCGACCAGCGGCACGCCGAGGAAGATGGCCACCGTCTCGGCGATCCGCCCGATCGACAGGTGGAGCCCGACGGTGGACAGGCCCAGCCACCCGGGCAGGACCTCCAGGTAGAACCAGCCCAGCACCGCGAACATCAGGATCTGGAACAGCGAGTTGAGAGCGACCAGCACGGCGGCGGCCTCCCGGTCCCCGCATGCCAGGTCGTTCCAGATCAGGACCATGGCGATGCAGCGGGCCAGCCCGACGATGACCAGCCCGGTGCGGTAGGCGGGGAGGTCGGGCAGCAGCAGCCACGCCAGGGCGAACATCACCGCCGGACCGACCACCCAGTTGAGCACCAGCGAGGACACGAGCAGCCGCCGGTCCCGGGTGACCGAGCCGACCTGGCCGTAGCGGACCTTGGCCAGCACGGGGTACATCATCACCAGCAGCCCGACGAAGATCGGTAGCGACGTCCCCGAGGTCACCTGGACCGAGTCCAAGGCCCGGTTCAGGTGGGGGATGCCCCTGCCCAGGCCGAGACCGAGGCCCATCGCCGCGAGGATCCACACCGGCAGGAACCGGTCGACCACCGACAGCCGGCCGATCACCCGCCCCTCTGCCCGCCCGTTGGATCCGTCTGGCACGTCGTTCGATCCCCTCTCGCGGCCGTGCCCGGCACTCAGCAGCACGAGCTGCCCATTTCCACGCCCGCAGCCGGTGGGGCGCTCGGCGCAGCCGGACGGCTCCCCTCATGCAGCGGAGCGCAGTTGCAGACGGCGGACATTTCGGCGTCAGCCAGCACCGCGTAGAACTCCCACGGCTCCCCGCCGGGACCGGTCACCCACACCTTGTCCTGCAGTGCGTAGCAGCAGGTGGTCCGCTCCAAGACGGCCGTCGCCAGCCCCCCGCCGGCCAGCCTGGCCTGCGCCGCCGCCACCTCCTCGGTGCTCGCCACCTCCACCCCGAGGTGGTTCAAGCTGCCCGGGATCCGGTTGGCGTCCTCGATCAGCACCAGTTTCAGCGGAGGGTCGACCACGGCGAAGTTGGCGTAGCCGGGCCGGACCTTGGCCGGGCCGGTCCCGAAAAGCCTCGCGTAGAAGCCGATCGCCTCGTCGAGATCAGACACGTTCAACGCCAGCTGGACACGGGACATCGCGAGCCACCTCCTGTATCATCCACCATCGTTGATGTGTCGATGATGGTCGATGCAACGACACTTGTCAATGGGAGGATCGTGGCCGCCAAGCATGCCGCCGTTGTCGAGCACACCGCCGAGCACGCCGACGCCGCCTGCCCGTCCGTCCTCGCCGCCCCCCTCGACACCCGCTCCGCCGGGCAGCTCGCCCGAGGCTTCGGGGCTCTCGGCGACCCCGTCCGGCTCCGGCTCCTCTCCATGCTCGCCGCCGCCCCTGCCGGCGAGATCTGCGTCTGCGAGCTCGTCGCCCCCATCGGCAAGAGCCAAGGTACCGTCTCGCACCACCTGAGGATCCTCTCCGAGGCCGGCCTCGTCCACGGCGACCGGCGCGGCAAGTGGGTCTGGTACTCCCTCGACCGCGCCCGCTTCGCCCAGCTCCGCTCCGCCCTCGACACCCAGCCCTGAGGCCCCCACCCCTCTCGGACCGTGAGCCTCGCCGTCGCCATCCGTGCCCTCAGATCAGGAACCGTCGCTGCGAGGAGCGGCGCGACGAGTTGCGACGGGTGCTGGTCCGGGGGCCGATCCGGCTGCCCGGTCCCGCTACGCCGCTTTGAAGCGGTCACTCGCTGGTCGGGAATGGCCGGACATGAACCTGTACGCCGACGCCAAAGGCCCCCTGATACGCGAGCTGCTCGGGGAGACCCCCGGCGTGAGTTGACTACCCGTCTGTTCCGGCCCGGCGCCGCTCACCGGTAAGGGTAGGGTTGCGCGCGATGAGCGAGAGGGAGCGCCGGTGGTTCGCCGTTGCGCCCGCTGAAGGCGAGGTCGACGGCATCGACCTAGCCCGGCTGGATCCAGCCGACGAGCAAGAGCGCCGCCTGCTGATCGAGGCCGAGCACCCGGAGCTTCGTCGGGCTCTCGGGGATGGCCGACACGAGATCCGCGTCGGCCATGACGTCATCAACCCGAGGCTGCACATCGCCATGCACGAGATCGTGGCGAACCAGCTGTGGGCCGACGACCCGCCTGAGGTGTGGGCGACTGCGCAGCGGCTTGTCGGCGCCGGCTATGAGCGCCACGAGGTGTTGCACATGCTCGCATCGGTGGTCTCCGGCGAGGTGTTCGAGATCATCCGCCACGACCAGGCTCACGACATCGACCGGGTTCGGAAGGCCCTCGCCGCCCTCCCCGGCGAGTGGGAACAGCGTCGCGCTGACCTGCCAGCCGAGCGGCATCGCAACCGCGCCGAGCGCCGGGCAGCCGGGCGACGCCGAGGGTGACGACGACCCGGCGGCGCTGGGCAGCGTGACAACCGTCGGGGTCCGAGCGCGTCGGAGGGGTCCAGTTCTCGGTGACCGTGCCGTCAGGTCTGCCCCGACAAGCCGCAGGTAGAGCACCGGGAGGGATCCGAGAGCGGCCGCCTCGGGCGATCTCAGTGGTGCCGGACAGGGGAAGCCGCCGCCGGCGTGGACGATCTGGGCACGCGCTCTGCGCTCTGCACACGCAGTCGTACCGGAGTTCGGCTCCGATCTAGTACGGTAAGATGGTACCAGTCAAAGGAGAGCCTCACGTGGCGATCAGTGCTAGCGAGGCGCGCTCGCGCCTGTTCCCTCTCATCCAGCAGGTCAATGACGACCATGTCCCGGTGCGCATCAACTCCAAGGGTGGCGACGCCGTGCTCATGTCGGCCGAGGACTTCGACTCCTGGCAGGAGACGATCTACTTGTTGCGGTCTCCCGCCAACGCCCGCCGACTCATGGAAGCCGTCGGGCGGGACAAGTCCGGCCGAGACACCGTCGTCAAGACCTTGGAGGAGCTCCAGGCTCTGGCCGGCGAGTAGTGCGAAGCATCCACTTCGACCCCGATGCGTGGGACGACTTCTTGTACTGGCTCGGTGCCGACCGGAAGATGGCGACGAGGATCGCACGCCTGATCGGAGACATCCAGCGCGATCCGTTCACCGGCATCGGCAAGCCGGAGCCACTCAAGGGCGACCTGTCGGGGTACTGGTCCCGCCGCATCGACGACGAGCACCGTCTCGTCTACCGGGCTGACGGCGCAGAAGTCAAGATCCTCAAGGCGCGCTATCACTACAGCCAGTAAGCGGGCGGGGGACTGTCCCGCCGAGCAGGTGACGACGTGGCGGCAGCCAACTGAGCTCCCGGTGTGCCGATCTCCTCGACGACTTGTCGGCGTGCCGCCGTGGTCCTGGCGGCGTGAACTGTGCTTCGTTCGGTCCGGTCCTACCAACGATCAGCTAGCGGATCATCAAGCTTCTCGTACGTACCCGTTGCGTTCCACGTGTCGAGGGCGGCATGCGGAGACCCCTTGAAGCGGACCAAGGACATTACCTCGTGTGCCGGCCGAGCACCGTCAGTGAGGTGCCCAGTCGGACACTCATCGGGCGTCGAGGGAAGGGCGAGATACGGATGAGCCACGCGACTCCCGAACAAGATGAGATTGTCGGTGCCGGGCAGCGCTGCCGACGGCACCGTGAAGCCTCCAACGCCGGCGTCTCGTAGACGCCTGGCCAGCGCTTGCGTGGGCACATAGTCATCGCCGACGAGCTCTTCGGGCGTGATTCCGTAATCCGTGACACAGTTATCGAAGGTGATGTCGGCGAGCGGCGCTCCAGTGTCGACGAGAACCGCCCAAAGATTCACCAGGATCGTGTCGGCGAGGTCGAAGGTGTGGCCCCGAAGCTGATGACGCAGCAGTTCGGCCGTCGGTCCGAGCGGGTGCAATGCCAGGTACTGCGTCGGCTCGTCCTCGTAAGCGCGATTGAATCGGCCCGCACGGGCACTTGGAATCACCCACCACGGCGAGTCGTAGGCCGCATGGCGATAGGCAACGACCGTCACGGCGCGCTGCGGGCGCCCCTGGCGGCCTCTGAGAGCTCAGGGAAATTGATCGGGTCAGCGAGCAGTTCGAGCGGCGTGGCGTCCATTCCAGGGCCCTTGTACTCGAACCACGCAGGAACGCCTTGAGCTGTGTAGACGTGGCGAAGCTGGTTGACGAGTTGGGCAACCATCCGTATTCGCGCCTCTTCGTGGCCCGAGGGAACTGCCCCATCACGTGCTAGCCAACGCTGCAGTTGACGCGTCGATATACCGAGCAGGCGAGCCACCTCGGGCTGGGGCAGTCGAAGCATCGCCACTAGGGATCCGAGAACCTCTTGCACCGGCGTCCCTTCGCTCGCCCAGTGCCCGTCGACGATGTCGCGCAGTGCGTGCCGCACCTGCTCGAGCGCCACGCGGAGGTCTCGCCGCTGCTCCATCACGTTGTCGTGGCGGAGTGCCTTCATCGATCGCAGTGCCCCGGCGAACAGTGCCGTCGAGAGGTACGGGTCCACCCCGAGGCTGAGCGGCGCCTGAGCGTGGAGGATCGTGTCGAGCCGGTCAACGAGCTCCGAGACCTCAGGCGGCACGCCACCTTCAGACTGCCGCAACAAGCGGGTCGCCCGGTTGACAGCCCCTAGAAGCTGGGGAAGTTCTGTCGTGGCCATGTCGTCATGGTAGCGCCATATTCACACGGAGGCGGGCCTCGTTCGACCGCCTCCCGAGACGATCGGAGGCCACCCACCCAGCTCACGTCGGTCGCTCCGGCGTCGGCGGAGGTCTCCCGGCGCTGCGTTGACAAGGCAAGAAGCGCCATTCGGCGCTCTCGGGAGGCAGGTGGTGGGCGTCCTCCTGTCGCGTCGTTCTGGTTCTCCGGTGGCAGCAGTGCGAAGGACCTGGTCTCAGCTCGGTCGTGGGCCGCCGCCCCACGGTCTGCAGGCAGCGATGCCCTCGCCCACCTCGACTCCTGGCGTGGGAGTTGGTCCGGGCGGCGCCACCGGCTTGCGTGCCACGAAGACCATCTCCCGCCCCGGCCGGTCGGGCGCGTCCCGGACCTCGTCGACGACCAAGCCGACCGAGGCCAACGACGCGGTCAGCTCGGCCCGCTCCCGGAACCGCAGCATCGAGTGCGAGGTCAGCACCGCCCCGTCGGAACAGAACACGAAGCTGGTCTGGAACGACACACACGGCCATACCACCTCGGTCAGCTCGACCCAGGTCTCCACCAACCCGACATCGGGCACGTCCACCCGCCGGCGGGTCGCCGACTCGGTCCACTCCTCCCAGGCCCGCCGGGCAGGATCCCGGGTCTCGAACACCAGCCGACCCCCGGGGCAGAGCACATCGCGGACCGCCTCGAGGGCCGCCTGCCACTCGTCGTCGTCGACG
>JAKAQB010000099.1 GCA_021811865.1 Actinomycetes bacterium
CCGATCTGCCACGATCGTGAACATCGCCCTCCCGAGCGCCCAGGCCTCCCTCGGCTTCTCGAACGCCGACCGGCAGTGGGTGGTGACGGCATACGCCCTCTCCTTCGGGGGCCTCCTCCTCCTCGGAGGCAAGCTGGCCGACCTCGTCGGCCGGCGGCGCACCTTCGTGATCGGGCTGATCGGCTTCGCCCTCTCCTCGGCCGTCGGAGGGGCCTCGACGAGCTTCGCCATGCTCGTATCGGCCCGGGCGGCCCAGGGCGCCTTCGGAGCACTGCTGGCGCCGGCCGCCCTGTCGCTCCTCACCACCGCCTTCACCGACGTCAGCGAGCGGGCCAAGGCCTTCGCCATCTACGGAGCGATCGCCGGCGCCGGCGCCGCTGTCGGCCTCTTGCTCGGAGGCGCGCTCACCGAGTACCTGAGCTGGCGGTACACCCTCTACGTCAACATCGTCTTCGCCATCGTGACGACGTTCGGCGCGTTCACCTTCCTCCGTGACCAGGAGCGGACGCCCCGCCACCGCCTCGACCTCGCCGGGACGGCGACGGCGGTCGGGGGGCTCGTCGCCCTCGTCTACGGCTTCTCGGAGGCGGACACCTCCGGATGGACGAGCCCGGTCACCCTTGGCCTGCTCGTCGGAGCCGTCGTCCTGCTCGGGCTGTTCTCGTTCATCGAGAAGCGGGCCGCCTCGCCGCTGCTTCCCCTCCGGGTCATCCTCGACCGGAACCGGGGAGGGGCCAACCTCGCCATCCTGCTCGTCGGCGTGAGCATGTTCGGGGTCTTCCTCTTCCTCACCTACTACCTCCAGCTCACACTCGGCTACTCGCCGATCAAGACCGGCCTCGCCTTCCTCCCGATGGTCGGGGCGATCATGGTCAGCAGCACCGTCGGCGGGACCCAGCTCCTCCCCCGGTTCGGTCCGCGACCGCTCGTGAGCGGCGGCATGCTCGTCTCCGCCGTGGGCATGGTCCTCATGGCGCAGATCTCGACGACCAGCGGCTACGTCGACCACGTCCTGCCTTCCCTGATCGTGACGGGCCTCGGGATGGGCCTCATCTTCTCGGCGGCGATGAACGTCGCCACGGCCGGGGCGTCAGCAGCCGACGCCGGCGTCGCCTCGGCGCTCCCGAACGTCGCCCAGCAGATCGGCGGGGCTCTCGGTCCGGCCCTGCTGAACACCATCGCCACGAGTGCCGCACTCGGCTACCGGCCGACGTCGCCGATGAGCCCGGCGGAGATCCAGCAGGCGGCTGCCGTCCACGGCGACGTCACCGCCTTCACCGTCGTCTACATCGTCCTGTTCGCCTCGGCGGTCGTCACCGCCTTCGTGCTGCGCGGCGGGCGCTACGACGCCCAGCCCGGGCCCATGCACATCGGCTGACCCCGGCGTTGAGCTACCGGCCGCCCTCCCGGCCGACGTCGAGGACCGAGCGGTCGAGCTCGGCGATGCTCCCGACACCGAGCAGGGCCATCGTGCGGGCGATGTCGTCGCGGAACCACCCGAGCACCCGGTCGACCCCTCGCTCGCCGGCCGCCCCGAGACCGTAGAGATAGGCCCGGCCGGCCATGCAGGCGGTCGCCCCGGCGGCGACCGCCTTCACGATGTCGCTGCCGCGCCGCACCCCGCCGTCGCAGAGGATGTCCACACGGCCACCGACCGCATCAGCGACAGGTGCGACGAGGTCGAAGGGTGCCGGGGCGCCGTCGAGCTGACGGCCGCCGTGGTTCGAGAGCGCGATCGCCTCCACGCCGGCTTCCGCGGCGAGGCGGGCGTCCTCGACGCTCTGGACGCCCTTCAGGACGACGGCACCGTCCCATATCGATCGGAGCCACTCGAGGTCCCGCCACGACAGCGCCGGGTCGAACTGGCTCGAGACGTACTCCGACAGGGTGACGGGCGTGCTCCCGTCCGCACTCGCCCGGCCGACCACGTTCGCGAAGCGGATGGGATCGGCCCTGAGGAACGACCACGTCCAGCCGGGGTGGACGGCGCCGTCGAGGAATGTCTTCGGCCCGAGCGAGGGCGGCAGGGAAAAGCCGTGCCGGACGTCCCGCTCCCGCCGGCCGGACACGGCGGTGTCCACCGTGAGCACGAGCGCCTCGTAGCGCGCCTCGCGGGCCCGCTCCACCATGTCCTTCACGAGCCCGCGGTCCCGCCAGACGTACACCTGGAACCAGAGCCGGCCCTCACTGACCGAGCGCACCTCCTCGATCGACCGGGTGCCGAGCGTGGAGAGGGTGTACGGCAGCCCAGCACGCTCGGCAGCCCGGGCGACCGCCAGCTCCCCGTCAGGATCGGCGATCCGGGTGAACCCCGTCGGGGCGAGCACGAGCGGGTAGGCGAGCGGCACCCCGAGCAGGCTCGAGGACAGGTCCGACTTCTCCACCCCACGCAGCACCCGGGGCCGGTAGCCGACCCGGGCGAAGGCAGCCTCGTTCTGCCGGAGGCTGCGCTCGTCCTCCGCCGCACCGTCGATGTAGTCGAAGACGCCCCGCGGCAGCCGCCGGCGGGCGATGAGTCTCAGGTCGGCCACGCCGGCGGTCCGAGCCAGCCGCCGCTCGACGGGGTCGGTCTCGATCCGCTCGAACCGGACGACCGAGCGAAGGCTCTCGAACACACCCATGGCCGCTTCCTCCTGCCAGCAGCCCCACCCACGGCGCGGGCAGGCATCGGTGGCCGTGGCGAGGGCGGCCCCCTCCGAGCACGGTACCGCAGCCTCGCGCCGGCGGGTGATGTCCCCTCGCTCAGGGGAGCGGGCGGACCGGACCACGGCGCGGCCGGGCCGAGCGCGCCACCAGCCCGGCGTGGTCCGAAGCCCACGGCCCGGAGGCGGTGCGGCTCGATGAGGTGGGCCCGGCGAGGCGAGCCTTCGTCGCCGTGAAGGCGCCGCGGGCGAAGACATCTCGATGCGCTCGTCGAGCGAGCCGCCACGGAGGTCGCTGATCTGCGACAGCGGTAGCCGGGCTCGTGTGGATGCACACTCGCCCATGCGTCGCCGAAGCCGGATTGGCGCATCATCAGGTAGGCGGTGTCACGCGGCCCCGAGGCGGCCGAGTTGACGTCGCCGAGGACGAGAGTCGGCCGGGTCGAAGAGGCGACGAGGTGGACAAGCTCCGCCGCCTGCTCGTCCCGGGTCGCGTTGGAGTCGGCCCCGAGGTGGGTGGCCACGACCCTGAACGCCCGCCCGGGGACACCGACCTCGACCGAGGCCCACCCGCGGACGACCTGCACCCCGACGCCGACGACGTGCACGGTGAACAAGTGCGTGTAGGCGCCGGACCTCGGGTTCGAGACCGAGACCGGGGCGTCACCGCTCCTCGCGAGGATCACGGAGCGGTCCCGGAGCGAGACCGGGCCGGCGCCCGGGACCGGCAGGGCGCCGCTGAACCCGTTCGAAGCGGGCGCCACCTCGTCGGCGCCGCCCATGCTGCTCAGGTCGGAGGGGAGCAGCCTGACGAAGCGGTACTTCACGACCGCCGAGCAGTGAACCGGGGCGAGGGCCGACCAGACGACGGCCTCCTACGGGGTGACCACGTCCGGCCGGGCGCCCGGGATCTCCTTCACCGCCCGGTCGAGACGGGTCGCACGTCCGACTGCGGCATCTACCGGCAGGCGGCGGCAGCCGGGCCGAGTGTGCTCGCAGCGCGTGGAGGAGAGGACTGCGGTCCGCCCCGAGGTAGACGTTGGGCGTCATGACGGTGACGGTCGGCAGCGGCCGTTGCGCTGCCTCCGGCGCGGCTGTACAGCTCGAGAGGAGGCGAGCAGCCCGGCCGAGGCGAGAAGGGCCACTGCGAGGGCGCCGGGGCGCCGCGAGGGCCCCGGGGCGCCGCGAGGCGGCGGCACCGGCGGGCGCAGGTGGTGGGACACGTCTGCCTCGTCGTTCACCTCCACGCTCGGCGTGGTGGCGCTCGCCTGGTGGGGCCGAAGGATCCCCTGGGGGCGCCGGTCGCGGCGCCTGACGGCGATCCGCCGGCCGGCGCCCCGATCGGCATTGCACCTTCAAGGGGCACCCAGCCGGAGCGCCGGACGCCGGGTACGCTCCCGACCGTGCCCGAGAGCTCGCCGACGTCGGCTCGGGCCACTCGGCAGTAGGAGACGGCGCAGGTGGAACCTCGGCACGCCGTCTTGTTCGAACCGCTCCGCATCGGTCCGAAGGTCCTCCCGAACCGCTTCTACCAGGTCCCCCATGCCTCGGGCTTCGGGGTGCTCGAACCCCGGACGCAGGCGGCCTTCCGCGCCATCAAGGCCGAGGGCGGCTGGGGCGGCGTCTGCATCGAGTACACCGCGATCGCAGAGGACTCAGAGGAGAGCCCGGCAGTCTCGGGCGTGCTCTGGGATGACGAGGACGCCGCCGCGCTGGCAGTCACCGTCGACGCAGTCCACGCCCACGGGGCTCTCGTCGGCCTCGAGCTGTTCCACGGGGGCTCCCGGAGCGAGAACGGGAAGTCCCGGGCCGTGCGGGTGACACCGAGCCAGGCGACCTCGGAGGTGCAGTGGGCCGGCCTCGCGAAAGAGATGGAGCTCGACGACATCCGGCGCCTGCAACGCGCCTGGGTCGAGGCGGCCGTCCGGGCCCGCGACGTCGGGGTCGACATCGTCTACGTCTACGGGGCGCACGGCTACCTCCTCACCGAGTTCTTCTCGTCCGTCCTCAACCAGCGCCGCGACGCCTACGGCGGCCCCCTCGCCAACCGGGGCCGGTTCTGGCTCGAGACCCTCGAGGCGGTCCGGGGCGCCGTCGGCGCAGAGTGCGCCGTCGCGACGAGGATCCCTGTGCACGGTGGGGAGGGCCTGCCCGGCATCGAGACCGAGGAGATGCTCCGCCTGATCGAGATGGGGAGCGACCTCGTCGACCTCTTCGACGTCAACGTCGGCACCTGGCCCGAGGACTCCGGCACCTCCCGGTACTACGAGGAGGGACACCAGCGCACGTGGACCGACCAGGTCCACCAGGCGACGCCGAAGCCCGTCGTCGGCGTCGGGCGCTACACCTCGCCCGATCTCATGGCCGAGATCGTCCGCACCGGCGCTCTCGACGTGATCGGGGCGGCCCGCCCGGCCATCGCCGACCCGTTCCTCCCGCGCAAGGTGGCGGAGGGACGCCTCGACGAGATCCGCGAGTGCACAGGATCGAACGTCTGCATCGCCCGCGAGGAGTCCCTCAACCACGTGGGATGCATCCAGAACGCCACCGCCGGGGAGGAGTACCGGAGAGGCTGGCACCCCGAGCTGTTCACGAGGGCCGCCAACGCTGACAAGTCGGTACTGGTCGTCGGGGGCGGGCCGGCCGGCATGGAGTGCGCCGTCGTGCTCGGCAAGCGGGGCTTCTCCGCCGTCCACCTCGTGGAGGCACGCCCTCGCCTCGGTGGCCGGGTGGAGTGGGTGCGCCGCCTCCCCACCCTCGGCGACTGGGGGCGGATCGTCGACTGGCGCCTCGTCCAGCTCGACAAGCTGGCCAACGTCGAGGTGATCTGCGGCCGGCGCCTCGCCGCCTCGTCGATCCTCGAGTACGGCGCCGAGATCGTCATCCTCGCCACCGGCTCCAGCTGGCGGGGCGACGGGGTCCAGCCCGAGGCCAGGCCCGCCATCGCAGGAGCCGACGCCTCGCTCGCCCACGTGCTCACCCCGGAGCAGGTCATGCTGGAGGGCAAGCGTGCGGCGGCGGGGAGGGTGGTCGTCTACGACGCCGACGGCTACATCGTTGGCCCCGGGATCGCCGAGCTTCTCGCAGGCGAGGGATCCGAGGTCCACCTGGTGACGAGCTTCACCGTGGTCTCCCCGGGCTCGGATGCCACCCTCGAGGGAGAGAGGCTGCGGAGGCACCTCCACGACAGGGGTGTCCGCCAGCATCGCGGCGTCACCGTGCTTCGGCTCGACGAGACCGGGGTCGAGGGGGAGGACGAGTTCGCACGGCCCTGGTCGCTCGAGTGCGCAAGCGTGGTGCTCGTCACCCAGCAGCAGTCGAACGACGCTCTCTACCACGAGCTGGCTGACGATGAGCTGCTCGCCTCGGCAGGCATCGAGCGCCTCTTCCGGGTGGGAGACGCGGTGGCGCCCCGGCCGATCAGCGAGGCGATCTTCGACGGCCACCGGCTCGGCCGGGAGATCGACGCCGAGGATCCGGGGCAGCGTCTCGTCTACCTGCGGGAACGGACTCAGCTCGGCTGAGCCGCCCCGATCAGACCCCGCGACGAGCGGCGCTCATCCGTCCGCCCGCACGGCGCCAGAGGCTCCGCACGGCCCCGCGCACCGACGCGCTCTTGCCGTTGTCGGAGTCCTCCTTCGACTCCTGCTCAGCGGCCGCGTTCCGGTGGCTCAGCTCGGCAGCCACCTGCAGGGCACAGCCGACGCAGTGCTTTGGCTGGCCGCCGCGGCTGTTGACGAAGGCCTTCCCGCAGCGCTCGCAGGTGTAGACGTCCCAGTCCGCGCTCATGACTGCGCCCCGTGCTCATCGCCGCGGGTCGGCGCTCGCCACGGGCTGGGCGAGGTACTCGCTCATGACCCTGTCGAGAACCGCCTGGTCCGCAGCGAAGCGCCGTTGCCTTGCCGTCCGGCCGGGACTCGAGTTGGCCACCGTGACGGCGGCCACCACCTCTTTCGCGATCACCTCCAGCTCGTCGCGCTCGGCCTCCACGTGCACGGCGAACTGGCCCGGGGACGAGGTCCAGCCGCACACCTTCACGCGGTTGGCGATCTCGTCACCCCACCAGCCCTGCTCCTCACGGCTCGGAGGGGGCTCCAGCTCCGCCACGAAGCGGACTGCGAACTCGTCGGAGTTGTGGGAATCCACTGTCATCCTGGTGACCATGACTGGTCCCGGAGTTCGCCGCTCAGTCATCTTGTCCGCCATCGGTCCTCCTCCTGCCAACTGCAGAATGGCGTCTGGCCGGCCCGAAGGCCGACTGCTCGGCATGCGTAGCCACCGAGCCTAGAGGCCCTCCCGGACCGACAGGACCGCGCTATCGGCCACGCTTCTATGCAGCGCGGCAACGCCCAGTTCGCATCGTCTCGGCGACCGCGGCCGGTCGAGTCGTCTGCATGATGCGGTAGACGTCGGCCGCATCCTTGTCGCTGGGCCGGTCGGTGCGCCCCGTGTCGAGTCGGTCCCGGATCTTGTGCGCCTTGGCCACAAGGAGGGCTGCGACACCCGCCACTTCAACGGTTACGTGGCGCTCGTCTGCCGGGTCGAGGGCGACGACGGTCATGGGGCTGTGGTCGACAAGTTCCGCCTCCAGGCCCACGGCGCGTCGAGCGGCACGCTTGCCGTGCGGCGGGATGCGTGCGCCACGCCGTCCCTCGCCGGTGCTGGTCCCCTCAGGGACGATGAGGTCGATCGGGATGGTCACGTCCTCACCACTGACGAGCACAGTGGTCTGCCACATTCCCGGGTGTTCGGCACTGAACCCGGCGTCACTCATCAGCGCTTCGAGGTCGGGCTCACCGCCGAGCAGCGCTGGGTTCAACGCGAGGTCGCCATCTGTTGTGTACGGAGCGATGGTGATGCCGACGTCTCCCTCCCCGGTGCGGAGGTAGACCGCCTGCGCACCAACGACGATGACGGCATCACCGTGGGGAGCCAGCAGGGTCAGCGCATCGAGCAGGACGCCCCGGGCGGCGATGTAGAGGGGGTCGAATGCGGGGCCGTCAGTCATCGACGCGTCTGGTCGGGAGCTTGTCGAGACGCCAGAGACCCTCGTTCTCGGTGATCCACTGGAGGAGAGCCTCGCCTTCGGCCGGCATCCGGCCATTGCCGGTGAGGCAGTCGGCAGTGGCCTGGGACGGCGCCACGTAGGTGATGCCGTCAACAAGCGACGCCCTTTCCCACACGACGGGATCGAGAGGGGTCAGGAGAGCGACGTTGGCTCCCTGGTCCGCAGGGATGAGGCCGAGAGCGTCAACGACAGCCCTGGGATCGACGGCGTAGACCGCCAAAAGGGCGGGCGCTGCGACAGGAGCGAGCCGTCCGGCTGCGAACGACCCGGTCACGGCGGTCCGGGTTCCAACGGTTCGCAGCTGGTCAAGGGCGCTCGCCGCTCCGGCCGGGGCGAGATACCGCTGCGTCTTGTTGGATCGGAAGACGTCGTAGGTCTCGACCCACCTGCGGATGAGACGGGCGATGTCCACGGACTCGACCCGGCCGCGTTCGGATCGCTCCGCGAGCGCCTCGTCGTCCAGCGTGTCCAGCAGGCGTGACACGTAGCCGGGCGCAAGGTCTGCGGCCGCGGCGAGGTCGCGCACGCCGTACGGAGGGCGCACATCGATGAGGAGTCGGATGAGCCGACCTGCCTTGGGGCCGTGGACGCTCGCCTTGCTGCGCTGGGGTGGGTTCGGATCCTTCGTCGCGCCCTGCGTCTGGAGGTACACGGTGGGGTCGTCCAGCCGGATCAGGGCGTTGCCTGTGAGGTCGAGGTAGTTGAGGCCCTGATCGCTGAGAAGCTCTTGGGTTCGCTGACTCAGCCAGGGCGCCACCACCAGGATGGGGATGTGACCGGCGAGGGTTGTGAGCGTCCGTGCGACGCCGCCAAGGAGCCGGTCCACGTCGCGCGGGCCGAAGACCCGCTTCACCTCGATGACCATGGTCGTGAAGGTGCCGCTCGGACCTTTCATGTCGATGGCGGCGTCGACCCGCCCGTCTGGGGTCCGGAACTCGGCGCGTGAGGTGGGGCCGACCTCCCAGCTCTGGGGAAGCCGGCCGCGAAGCCACGCAACGGCGGCTTCGGCCATCTCGTTCTCTGTGAGGGGGCCGTTTGCTGACAAGGTGAACACCGACGATAGCCGGGATTGTTGCTTCGCATAGCGTGGTTTGCTGGCACGGCAAACAGTGAATCCTAGGCAACAGACCTGGCCACCCTGGGATGGCGGTGGTGGCTGGGTCCACGTGGATCCCTCCAGATCGGTCCCGATCGCCGAACCGTGCTGCACGGGTGTGGGCGTACCTGCAAGGCCAAGGCGAGACCCGTCTGATCGGGTGCCTGTTCCGCCTTCGCCCGTGCCAGCCCGCAAGGAGCGTCGTAACCGCTCCTCTGGAGGGCACCCCAATGGCGCCGAACGCCACCAACGGCACCCCGGGCGGCCAGCGTTATCCACTGGCTGGTCCCCAGCCGCGAACACCTCGCCATCACGATCGCGGTCGAGATCGTCATGCCTCCCCTCGGACTCCCGCTGTGGGCGCACCTCTTGTTCGAAGTGCTTGAGCTCGTCACCCACGCGGTGCTGAGACGTGCAGGGTCCCCCGATATTTAGTACGCGTTGACCGACGAAGAGCTTGCAACCGTTCCGCTAACCCGCCACGCCTTCCATGGCGACTGGAACTACACGATTGCTCACGCAAACTCTCGGTGAGCCCTTAGCCACGAGGAAACCGCGAGTCGATCAGTGTTCTCAGCTGCCGCCGCCACTCCTTGGCAAAGGCGCCGACCCTCTGCAGTGCACGATCACGATGTGCCATGAACTCCGGCAGGGCGCCCGACGGCAAGAACGACAGTTTCGCTACCACGACCGTTCAAGTGAGGCCTTCACATAAGCCAGTGAGCAGGCCCGCTCGCAGGCCCAGGCGGCGGCACGCGCGGGTTCGAGCGGGCTCGACCACGCCTCCTCCACAGGCTCA
>JAKAQB010000100.1 GCA_021811865.1 Actinomycetes bacterium
ATGGTAAATGAAAGACCTTCGCGATCGAGAGGACGACCGAATCCCGAGCAATCTGCGTGATGTGCCGCTAGCACTCTATGAAAAGTGGGAAGCGAACGAGTTTCCTGCTGCTTCATAGAGATAGGTCGTCGCAGTAATGCGCTCGCTCGCGATCGTCAGTCCCGCGGGGTCGCTTGGGTGTTATTCGCTTCGCTCAGCAGGTCGGTGATCGCCCGTTCCAACTGACTGTCTGCTTGGGCGCAGGACCACTCTGCCTTAGCCACCTGGAGACTGGGACCGGGGGTAACGCACGTGGGCGGTGATCGGTGGTGCTCCACACCCGGCGCTTCAGCTTCAGCACGCCGTTGCACGTACTCCTCGTGGGTCATCATGGCGGCGCTGGCCTTCAGGCCCGCGGGTTCGCCCGCAACCGTGATGCAGGTCCTAGCGTAGATTGGGCGACTGGTCAGCTACTAGGGGGCCGTCCTAGCTGAGCCATGATAGCGGTGGTGACTGAGCGGCTCATCCTGGCTAAAGACGGATCCATCCGAGCGGGTCACCTTCTCAGTGTAACGGTCGCTTTGTCTGTTGATCGTGCGGTAAATCTTGGCGGTGGTCCCATCGGCCTGCCGGCGCTCGCCCCATCGAATCTCGATTGACCTACGCTCTTTTCGGGGCAAAGGGCTCAGGTCGGAGTTGACCGGGATAAGTCGAAGAATATAGACCTCGCCAGGGGGTGGATCTTCCGACAAGAAAGCTGCTCGACAAGTCTCACATTGTCCTGATCCGTTTCCGAGGTCCGGCGACGGAGAGCCCGAGCACTCAGGGCAGGATGCCGGATAGTCCGCGTAAGGTTGTACTGAAGGGCTCAGCGTCCATGACATAGCGGGTGCCTGCGAGCGTATCCAGTGAAGAAGCACGGGAGCGTGGATCCACAGATGCAGGTCTCACGGATACCTTTGGTGCCGAACATATGTTTGTAATTCTAGCTCGTTGGTGCGACAATGCGGTGTACGGTCTGCCGGGAAGGTGACCTATCCCCATCTCCCCCTGATCGCGACACCCGAGTTCACAAGCACCTTGCGGACGGTGGTCACCGAGTAGCCGACCTGGGATCCGACCCCAGCGAGCGTCAGCCCCATGCCGTAGAGACGAATCATCTCGTCGGCCAGGGCATCGGAGGGCGGCTGGAAGCGCATCGCGATCCCTTGCTGGTGGAGCTTCCGTGAAACGGTCCGACGGTCGACCTGGAACCGCTTGGCCAGTTGGTAAACGGACGCCCCCGACTGATAGTCCTGAACGAGGCTGGTGAGCTGTAAGGGGGTGAGCCGCATGGCCTTCTTCGGCAGCATTCGCTGCTTCCGCAGTCGAGTTGGTCCGGATAGGTCAAGCTTTCTGTAGTGGGTGAGTGCCCGCGACAGGGGTGAGCGAGAGTTCGACAACGATCGCACGAGGACCACCACATCTCGTAATTCCCGCCGCGTCGGCGCGGACGCTGGGACGTACGCCCTGGCGCAGTTGGTGGCGAACCGCATGGCGGTCTCCAGGATCACTTGCCACTCGGCGAGATGCGCGTCGACGGCGGCGAGCCGTTCTTCTGCTTCCCGGATGTCGGAGCCGATGCGTGCCTCCTCCATCTTGATGGTGGCGACGTCGATCGCTCCGGCGTAGTACGCGTCGGGAGGCTTGCGTCGTTCGGCCTCTGCCTTGGCGAGCTTGCGGGTGAGGAACTCTCGTTCGGAGGCGTTGCGGTGCTGGCGGAGGGTGATCTCGGTCTCCAGCTCCCCGCGGAGACGCGCGAGCCATGACGTCGGCAGCTCGATCGTCTCGTAGAGGTGTTCGACTCGGGCTTCGAGGTGAAGGTCCAGCACGCGACCGAAGGTGGTTGTATCGGTGAGCGGCTTCTGGGTCGGGAACGATGTGGGCCACCTGACGTCCGCCGATCGTCTCTCGGACGTTCGTGTAGCCGAGCGGGGCAGAGTGTGGCCAGCCGCCCATCTTCGCCTTCTGGGACATGCCTTTTTTGATCTCGCTGGCGAGGTTGGCCGAGTAGAGCTCGACCATGAGCAGCGAGGCGGTCGATCTTGTAGACCACGACGGCGTCGACGTCGCCGTCCTCGGCGATGCGCGCGGGCATCTCTTTCAGCTGGGGCCGGTCGGCGGAGCGGGCGGACTCGCCCCGGTCGGCGCACTCGTCGACCAGATCCCAGCCATGGTCGTGGATGTGGCGGACGCAGGCCTCGCGCTGGGCGGGGATGGAGAAGCCCTCCTCGCCCTCGCCGTGCTCGGCCTGCCCGCGCGTCGAGACTCGTAGGTAGATCACGCAGCGCACTGTCGCCCTCCTTGCTTGCGGATCAATGCCTTCCCATGGGACACGGCTCGATCAGACCTCGACGGGGCCGGGTGCACCGGGTCCGGGCGCCTTGGGGGCCCGTGGGCGCCGACGCGCCGCCGGGGCGCCACCTCTCCCTGCCTCCGCGGCAGGGCGGCCCACGTCGCCACCAGGGCGGCGCCCGTGGCCGGGTCGGTCCCGGTGGGCCGTGCTCAGGATTGCTTCCCGGCGGTGGCGACGTCGATGAGCTGGCGACGCGGGCGCATCGAGCCGCCCGGCAAGACTCGTGCCGAGACGCATGACGATTGGCGATCGACGCCGCCGAGATGTCACGAACTCCTCAGTTGGAGCGGCACGGCCCAACGTCTGAGGACCCTGTACGACACCGATAACTGCGCCGGTGCCGTGACCCGCGTCGACGGTGTCACACCAGCCCGAGAGCGAGAGAGGCCGTACTGCGGCGCGTCGCAGCTGGGGCAGTCCCAACGGTTCGCGGCGCGGGCGGGCGGGCCTGACCATGAACCCGGCGTGAAACGCCGATGAGAGGAGTCTCACCAGACCTTCACCCCCCCTTCAACTCGCGAGCACACGCTGAGCCGGGTCCGAAACCATGCGGCCCGCAGCGGCGGGCGCTCGTGCGGAGGGAAGGTCCATGGAAGCAGCAGGAAGCACCCGCAGGCGCCGAGGGCGCAGGTGCGTCGTCACCGGCTCGGCAGGGTTCATCGGCTCGACGTTGTGCGCGCGCCTCGCCCGGGAGGGGTGGGCGGTCACGGGGGTCGACGCCTTCACCGACAGCTACGACCCGGTCGAGAAGGTCCTGCGCGCCGCCAGCCTCACCCGGGTCGCCGGCACCACCCTGGTCGTGGGCGACCTCGCCGAGCTCGACCTGGCCCGGGTGTTCGACGACGCCGAGGTCGTGTTCCACCTGGCCGGCAGGGCGGGGGTCCGTCCGAGCTTCTCCCAGGAGGAGCGGTACGTCCACGACAACGTCGTCACCACCGAGCGGGTGGTGGCGGCCGCCCGCCAATCGGGTGTCCGCCGCATCGTCTACGCCTCGTCGTCCTCGGTCTACGGCGACGGCGACGCGCCGTTCCGAGAGGACGCCGCCCCGAGCCCCATCTCCCCCTACGGCCGCACCAAGCTCGAGGCCGAGCGGTGCTGCCTCGCTGCGTCGGGGGCCGACCTCGAGGCGGTGGCACTGCGGTACTTCACCGTTTTCGGTCCCGGCCAGCGGCCCGACATGGGGCTGCGGCTCTTCGCCGAGGCGGCACTGGCCGGCCGGCCGATCACCTTGTTCGGGGACGGGACGCAGCGGCGCGACTTCACCTACGTGCACGACGTGGTCGCGGCCACGGTCGCCGCGGCCGACGCACCGGCCGCGGGGCTCGCCGTCAACGTGGGGGGTGGCGCCAGCGTCAGCTTGCTCGAGGTGTTCGACCTCTTGCGGCGGCTGGTCGCGACCGAGCTCCTGGTCGACGTGCAGCCCTTCGCCCGCGGGGACGTCCGGGTGACCTCCGCCGACCTCAGCCGGTCCGCGGAGCTGCTCGGGTTCGCGCCGCAGGTGCCGTTCGCCGTCGGCTACGAGCGCCAGGTGTCGTGGCTCCGCGACCGCCTCGACCAGTCGATGGTGCGCTCGGCATGACCACCCCCACCCTGCTCTCCCGGGTGCTGCTCTACTCGCACGACACCTACGGCCTCGGCCACCTCCGCCGGAACCTGGTCCTGGCGCGCTCGCTGCTGACCTCGCCTGCGCCGCCGCAGGTGGTGCTGGCCAGCGGCTCGCCGGTCATCGACCGGGTCCCCCTGCCCACCGGGCTGGCGTGCGTGCCGCTCCCGCCGGTGGTGAAGAGGGGGGCAGAGGAGTACGACTCGCTCGACCCCTCCCTCGGCATCTCGCTCGTGCGGCGGGCCCGGAGCGCGGTCCTGTCCGACGTGGTGGCCCGGTGGCAGCCCGACGTCCTCGTCGTCGACCATGCGCCGCACGGGATGAAGGGCGAGCTCCTGCCCGTCTTCGACACCCTGCGACGGCGGTCCCCCCGCACCAAGGTGGTGCTCGGCCTGCGCGACATCCTCGACGAGCCCGAGCGGGTGCTGACCGCCTGGCGTGCCGAGGGCGTGGTGGAGACGCTCGAACGCGTCTACGACGCGATCCTCGTCTACGGCGAGCGATCGGTGTTCGACCTGGCCCGCCTGTACCGGCTCCCGCCGACGGTGGCGGCCCGGCTCGTCTACTGCGGCTACGTCGCGGGCGCACCGCCGGCCGGACCGGCAGCCCCACCGGGGCTCGAGCCCGGCACCGAGTACGTCCTCGGCACCGTGGGTGGCGGCGGCGACGGCGTCGAGGTGCTGGTGGCGACGGCACAGGCTGCGGCCGCTGCCGGCCTCGCCGCGGTCCTGTGCACCGGACCGCTGATGCCGGCGGCCGACCGGGCCCACCTCGCCGGCGAGGTGGGGGGGCGGCCCGGGGTGGTCGTCGTCGAGCACCTGACCGACCTCGTGGGCGTGGCCGCCGGTGCCCGGTGCGTGGTGAGCCGGGGTGGCTACAACAGCATGTGCGAGCTGGTCAGCCTGGGTGTCCCCGCCGTGGTCGTGCCCCGGTCGGCCCCCAGGGTTGAGCAGGTCCTGCGGGCCGAGGCGTTCGCCCGCAGGGGACTCGTGCGGGTGGTCCGGGAGGCGGATGGCTTCGTCGGGTCGCTGGTTCGGGCGGTGGCTGAGGCCGCCGCGGGGGTGGCGCGCCCGCACGAGCAGCTCCCGCTCGACGGCGGCGCCCGGACGGTCGACGCCGTGCGCCGGCTGGTGGCGAGCGCCCCGGCGGCTGACGGTGGGGCGCCGGACGAGACGCTCATGGTGCCGGCGTGACCACCGCGCGGGCGACGGACGCCGGACCCACCGTGTGCTACCTGACCAAGCGGTTCCCCCGGACGTCGGAGACCTTCATCCTCGACGAGATCCTGGGGCTCGAGGCCCTCGGCGTCCCGCTCCGCCTCTTCGCCCTCGCCGACCCCCGTGAGCGGGTCGTCCAGCCCGACGTCGCGCGGGTGGCGAGCCCCGTGCGGTACCTGCGGCGGGACGCGGGCCGCATCCGTGGGCCTGACCTGGCCCGCGCCCTCGCCGGCCACGGCCGGTTGGCGCGGCGCCACCCGCTGCGTTGGCTCGGGGTCGTGGGCCACGTGCTGGTCGCACGGGGGCACCAGTCGACCTTCCGCCACCTGCTCGAGGCGGGAACCATGGCGACCGAGGTGGAACGGGCGGGCGGGATCCACCTGCACGCCGCCTTCGCCCACGGCCCGGCCAGCGTCGCCCACTTCGTCTCGCTCCTCACCGGCGTGCCCTTCAGCTTCGCCGCCCACGCCAAGGACCTGTACCTGTCGAGCCCCGACATCCTCGGCATCAAGGTGGCGGCCGCCCAGTTCGTGCTGGCGTGCTCGCAGAGCGCCGCCGACGAGCTCCGCCGGATCGTGGCGGCCCATCCCGACCCGGCCGTCCGGTCGGCGGTGGGCAAGGTGGTGCTCGCGCCCCACGGCGTCGACGTCGACCGGTTCCGGCCTGCCGTCCCGCACGACCGACAGGGACCGGTGTCGATGCTGGCCGTCGGCCGCCTCGTCCCGAAGAAGGGGTACCCCGTGCTGGTCGAGGCGCTCGAGATGCTCGCCGCCTCCGGGGTCGACGTCAGGTGCCGGGTCGTCGGCGACGGCGCGCTGCGCGACGACCTCACGGCGCGCCTCGACGCCGCGGGCCTGTCGGCGCGGGTGGCCATCCTCGGCACCCGCACCCACCAGGAGGTCGTCGAGGAGTACCGGCAGGCCGACGTCTTCGTCCAGGCCAGCGTGGTCACCGCCGACGGCGACCGCGACGGCATCCCCAACGCCGTCCTCGAGGCCATGGCCTGTGGGCTCCCGGTGGTGGCCACGGACGTCGCGGGGATCCCAGAGGTCGTGGACCACGGGCGGACTGGGCTGCTCGTCCCCCCCGGCGACCCGGCCGCCCTGGCCGGCGCCCTGGCCGGCCTCGCCGGCGACCGCGCCCTGCGGTCCCGGTTGGGCGCGGCCGCCCGGGCCCACGTCGAGGCCCATGCGTCCCGGGCGGTCTGCGTGGCTGCCGTGGCCAGCCGGTTCCCGGTTGCCGGCGACCGGGTGGCGGAGCGCCTCCGGCCCGACGGCCAGGTCGAGGGCGGACGGGCGGCGGCGGCGGCATGCCCGGCATGAGCCGACCCTCGGGGCGCGCAGAGGTGGCCCCGGTGTCCACGCCTGCCACCGCTGCCCCTGCGCCCGGTGCCCGCCTCGCCTACCTCCTGCCCGACCCGGGGATCCCGGTCGGGGGGACCAAGGGGGCCTCCGTGCACGTCGACTCCCTGTGCGGGGCGCTGGCCCAGCACGGGTACGACGTCACCCTGTACGCGACGCGGGTGGTCGGCCCGCTCAGCGCACCGGGCGCCGACCGGGTGGCGGTGGTCCCGGTCGACGTCGGCCCGATGCCCTCGGGTCCCGCCGCGGACGCCCGCCGCATGGACGCCGCGGCGCGGTTCTTCGAGGCGGTGGAGCCGGTGCTGGCGACCGACCCTCCCAACTGGGTGCACGAGCGCCTCAGCCTCTTCGCCGGTGCGGGCACGGTCATGGCCTCTCGGCTCGGGTTGCCCCGGGTGGTCGAGGTCAACGCGCCGGTTGCCTCCGAGCGGCGGGCCCACTTCAGCTTGTCGCTGCCTGAGGAGGCGGCCGCCGCCGAGCGCGCGGCGCTGGCCGGTGCCTCCGTGGTGGCGGTGTCCGAGCCGCTGGCGGCATGGGCAGCGGCCCTCGGGGCGGCGCGGACCGCGGTGGTGTCCAACGGTGCGATCCTCGACCCGTTGGGGCCCCGCGGCCGTGCCGAGGCGCGGCGACGCCACCGGCACCACCTCGGGGTCGGCGACGACTGCGTGGTCGTGGGGTTCACCGGCAGCCTCAAGCCGTGGCACGGCGTCGAGCTGCTCGTCGAGGCGGTGGGGCTGGCGAGCGACCGGTCATCGCTCGCCCTGCTCGTCGTCGGTGACGGTCCGGCACGCGAGGCGGTCGAGCGTGCGGTCGCGCGGCTGGGGGACACGGTGCCGGTGGCGATGACGGGCGCGGTGCCCTTCCGCACGGTCCCCCAGTACCTGGCAGCGATGGACCTCGCCGTCGCGCCGTACCTGCCGGCCGAGGCCTTCTACTTCTCTCCCCTCAAGGTGGCAGAGGCCATGGCCTCGCTGGTGCCGGTCGTCGCGTCCGACTTTCCGCCGGTGCGCGAGCTGCTCGGCGAGAGCGGCGTGCTGGTCCCCCCGGGATGCCCGGCCGCGCTGGCCGACGCGATCGTGGCGCTCGCCTCCGACCCTGCCGAGCGCCGGCGGCACGCAGCCGATGGGTGGGCGCGGGCCGTCGCCCGGTTGAGCTGGCGACGCGTGGCGCAGCGGGTTGCAGACGCCGTGCCCATCGACGCCATGACGGGGGTGCGATGACGGCCGGCGGCACGCTCAGGCTCCTCCGGTTGCACCGGGCATGGGACCTCGACCTGCGCCCGGTCCGCGCCGCCGTCGGTGCCGGGGTGGCCCTCTCCGCCCTGCGCGCCTGCCTGCAGTGGGTGGCTCCGGTGCCACTCAAACTGGTCTTCGACAGCGTGCTCGCCCATCACCCGCTCCCGAGCGTGCTGTCGTGGATGCCGTCGACGCCGTCAGGCCGCCTGGTCGTCCTCACCGCCGCCATGGTCGGCATCGCGGTGCTCCTGGGCGTGACCGCCTTCGGCGCCACCGCCTTCCTCGCTTCGGCCGGCCAGCGGGTCGTTCACGACCTGCGGTGCCGCCTCTTTACGCACCTGTCGGTCCAGTCGCGCTGGTTCCACCAGCGCCGCACCCAGGGCGACCTCCTCGCCCGGCTGGGCGGCGACGTCCAGGCGATGCAGACGGTCGTGGTCAACGTGGTGCCCATGGCGGTCGAGAACAGTCTCACCATCGCCGGGATGATCGTGATCATGCTCGTGCTCGACTGGCAGTTCAGCCTCCTCGCCCTGAGCATGGTGCCCCTCTTGGTGCTCGTCGTCCGCCACTACATGGCCGCGATCAAGCACTCCCAACGGCAGGCGCGCCGCGCCGAGGGTGAGGCCACCACCTCCGCCCAGCAGGTGCTGACGGCGTTGCCGGTGGTGCAGGCGTCGGGGACCGAGACCCTCGAGGCCGGCCGCTACGGCGCCCTGGCAAGGCGAGGGCTGGACGCCAACCGCCGAGCGGTGGTCCTCCAGTCGCGCTTCACCCCGATCGTCACAGTCGTCATGACCTGCTCGATCGCCCTCGTCACGTTGATCGGCGCCCGCGACGTGCTCGCCGGCCGGCTCACGGCGGGGGACCTCCTCCTCTTCGCCGCCTACTTCCGGGGCATGTACTCCCCTGCCCGCCAGCTGGCCAAGCTCGCCGGGATGCTCGGCCGTGGGCACGCGTCGGCCGAGCGCGTCTCGGAGATCCTCCACACCCACGAGGAGGTGCCCAGGCCCGCCGTCGCCCGGCGTGCGCCGGCGGTGCGCGGGCGGGTGAGCTTCGAGCGGGTGACGTTCGCCTACCCCGACGCCTCGCCGGTCCTCGCCGGCATCGCCCTCGACGTCGAGCCGGGAGAGCGCCGGGCGTTCGTCGGGGCGACCGGGTCCGGGAAAAGCACCCTGTTGCGCCTGGTGCCCCGGTTCGCCGATCCGACGGCGGGTGCCGTGCGCCTCGACGGGGTCGACGTGAGAGAGCTCGACCTCGACTGGCTGCGCCAGCAGGTCGCCTGGGTGCCCCAGGAGCTCGCCCTCCTGCGCCCGACCGTGTGGGAGAACGTGGTCTACGGCTCCCGCTGGACCACCCGGGCGGACGCGGTGGCCGCGGCCCGGGCCGTCGGGGTCCACGAGGTGCTCGCCGGTCTCTGCGACGGCTACGACACCGAGGTGGGCGAGGTCGGGTCGCGCCTGTCAGGCGGCCAGCGCCAGTGCATCGCCCTGGCGAGGGCCATGGCCCGCGACGCCACCGTGCTGCTGCTCGACGAGCCGACCACCGGCATGGACGCCGCGACCCGGTCGGTCGTGGTCGGCGCCCTCGACCTGCTGTGCGAGGGGCGGACCACCCTCCTCGTCACCCACCAGCTCGCCGCCGTCGCCAGCGGCTACCGCATCTCCGTGCTCTCGGAAGGAAGGATCGTCGAAAATGGAACCCACCACGAGCT